>JBFWUT010000010.1:0-79208 GCA_050247135.1 Candidatus Berkiella sp. | reverse complement strand
AAAATTAAAAGGCAAACTTAATTATCGACAATTAGCGCTAATAAAGCACGCTATGAAACATCCTGGTTTTGTTTATACGATAGTTGAGCATCAAAATAGCCATGGCATAGTATATGATACTGCTCGATTAGATTTGACGGAGTTGTCAGATAAGTTTAACTTTCTAGACAAGGAAAAGGAAGGAAAAGGATTTGTTTTTAGATCTCCTGCTGATTTAACTAAAAGAATACAAAGTAAAATGAAATAAAATTCATCTACAAAATGGACATGTAAAGTTTAGAGATTTTAGGAACAGAATAAATGGATTTTATAGTATCGAAGCTATTCGAAATAGTAAAAAAGCTGGAGGAAACACCGTCAGGAGGGCCCTTTCCAATTTCAGATTGGGATTTTTTTAAAGATGATTTAGAAGATTGGGTCATTTGTTATCTTCATAATAAAGCCCTTAACAGACGTATTTTAATTAATTCTTTTATTATGCCCCAATCAGTGTCAATCAAAGCATTTGAAGATAGCTTATTAAGCGCAGAGTATTCTTCAGCAGAAGGTTGGATCTTATATAACGATGGAAAAATAGACACTCCTCTTTCAACACGCCAGGCTCCATTAAATCAGGCAGAACCTTTGTATTTTTTAAGAACCTTTCAAGGACATCCTAGGGGGGAAGAACATTATTTTGAAATGGATCAAAAGTTCACAAATATTTTGGGGCTCCATTGGGTTAAAGCCAAAGACGCATTTTGCACTCTTAATTCTCGTGGTGATTTGGAATCTCAAATCATTTTAAACAGCAAGAATGATTTAACATATATTTTAATAAAAAGAAATATTTTAGATAAATTTTTAAGTATTAGCAAAGCAGACTTAATCAGATGTTTTGAGTATCGACAATTTGATTATAATATTTTGGAAAAGTTACCTGTAACGGAAACTACAAAATCAACGCTGGACCCTAATTTTTGCTATAAGAATGAGTTGCATAAATTTGATTCAGTTACAGAAGGTATTTTTATACGAGGTTACCAAATAGTAAACAAAAAAAAGGATTTTGCTCAACTAGAGAAAGAGGAAAGAGAAGCTGATAATGGAAAACCCCCGCTTGAGTTTATCATTAAAGATTTTCGGCATGGTGGAGCAACAAAAACGGTTGCTTTACAGAAAGAAAATTTTGCTACATATTTTGATCCAACCTCCGTTAACCCTTATGAAACCAGCCCTGTGTTTTTCAGACCAGAAGTTCTCAATAAGTACAGAAATGATCCTGAAAAGTATAATATCTCTCAAAGGGAGATAAGCTGCCGAGGTGGATGGCATTTACAAACTTATGATATCAATGATCAAGGTCAAGTTCACACGATGGCTATTTATCTTATTAATCTGCCTTATGCTGAACTTTGCTATTGGTTAAGTTTTAACGAAGCGCCCAGAGGCGATATATCCCAGCGTTCTTTTGATACTGATTTTCTTGGTAAATTTTCAGGAGAACCTGATCCTATCAATGAATTAAAAAAAGCACTGCGTAATTTATGGGAGACTAAAATACAACCCGAGAATGAATCATTATGGCGCCCCGACAAGGATGATTTTGATAAGACCTTTTTTGGCTTTTATTATGTGATCAGTGAGAATTACGATCAATGGCAAAGCTTTATTCAAGATTTATCTCGCATTGTAATTGAAGGTTTAACCAAGCAAACAATTAATAAAATTGCTATCCGACTAAAATGCCATGTAAATGATCTGGGGAGCATACAATTACTTAAAAAATGTTTGCAAACAGTAGGAATAGGTAAAGAACGTATCGATGAAGCAATAAGCTCATTAACCGACTTGTATAAGACAAGATCCAGTAAGACCAGAGCTCATAGGAGAGGGGAGCTTGAGACAGATAAATTAAAACAGGATGCCATGGATAGATTAAAAAAAGTAACTGATTCGATTAACTGTTTGGCAGCAATTTGCAGTGAAGGAAAATTGGATGATCAAGCGGATTAGAGAGGCTACCTTTTGTGCTTGATTGTCGTTAAGTGCCCCAGGAGTGTCCCGTGAACACTTGAAATAAAAAAGGACCAGCAATGGTCCCTTGATTTTATTGGCTCCCCGAACAGGACTCGAACCTGTGACCCAATGATTAACAGTCATTTGCTCTACCGACTGAGCTATCGGGGAGTAGATAACAGCTTTCGCTATTAGTGCTGGGCCACGATACTACTTTCACCCCAGACGTAAGTCAAGACAAACTGTTAGTGCCGCAAGAGGGCTTCTTACGGCACGTAGCGGTTATTGAACCACGACACAGCCTCGTTGCAAGCGATCGACTGCTTTTTCCAGGGTTTCCATACTGCATGCGAAAGACAAGCGCACATAGCCGTCGCTGCCAAAAGCAGAGCCAGGAACTAACGCTAAACCCACTTCGCTAATCAGATGTTCAGCAAGTTGAATATCTGAATTAATCAGCGGCATCCGATCAATCACATCCTGCACGCGTGCAAAGGCATAGAACGTACCATCGCCTTCGGCGCATTGAACCCCATCAATCTCATTTAACGCCTTCACAAGGTAATCGTGACGCTTCTTGAAGGTCTCTACCATCATCTTCACGAACTCCATGTCACCCCTAAGGGCCGCTTCCGCCGCATATTGCGAAATGGAGGTGGGATTAGAGGTGCTTTGGCTTTGAATTTTGTTCATGGCTTTAATAATAGTAGTTGGCCCACTAGCGTAACCAATGCGCCATCCGGTCATCGAATACACCTTCGAAACTCCGCTGAGTACAATGGTGCGATCGTAGAGCTCAGGGCACACCATCACGATGTTGGCAAAGGGCTCTTTGGTCCACAAAATGTGTTCATACATATCATCGGTGGCGATTAAGATGTTGGGATGCTTTAACAACACATCGCTCAGGGCCTTCAATTCGGCATGACTGTAAGACATGCCACTGGGGTTTGAGGGGCTGTTAATGATGAGCATGCGTGTTTTAGGGGTAATTGCCGCTTCTAATTGCTCTGGCGTGATTTTAAAGCGCTGTTTCATTTCGGTGGGGATAAACACCGGCACGCCATCGGCAAGCAATACCATGTCGGGGTAAGATACCCAATAGGGTGCTGGAATGATCACCTCATCCCCTTGCTGAATCACGGCTTGTAGCAAATTATAAATACATTGCTTGCCACCCGTGGAAACGATCACTTGTTCCGGCTTGTACTCCAAATGATTGAAGCGTTGACTTTTTTCAATAATAGCTTGCTTGAGGCTTGGGATCCCATCAACCGCGGTGTATTTGGTTTTGCCATCTTTGATGGCTTTAATAGCGGCTTCTTTGATGTGTTGGGGGGTATCAAAATCCGGCTCACCAGCGCCTAGACTCACAATATCTTGACCTGCTGCCGTCAGCTCGGCTGCGCGCTGAGTCACGGCCAGCGTGGGGGATGGTTTAATTCTTTTAACACGGCTTGCAAGTTGGATGTCCAATCGAGTACCCTCTTAATCCTGATAAGCAAAGGCGTTAATATGCCATAATGACGTTGTTTTTATAAGATTTTTAAACAAATGAGCAAAAAACTGAGATTGGCAACAAGCTTTAGCCCTGCAGGTGATCAACCCCAAGCGATTGAAACGTTACTAGCCGGTGTCCAAGATGGCGTGCTGCATCAAACCTTGTTAGGGGTAACAGGCTCAGGTAAAACCTTCACAGTTGCTAAAGTGATTGAGACGTTGGGGCGTCCCACTATGATCATGGCGCCCAATAAAACGTTGGCTGCTCAGCTTTATGGGGAAATGAAAACGTTCTTCCCAGATAATGCCGTAGAGTATTTTGTCTCTTACTACGATTACTACCAGCCAGAAGCTTATGTGCCATCCTCTGATACCTATATCGAAAAAGATGCCTCTATTAACGAGCACATCGAGCAAATGCGTTTGTCGGCGACTAAAGCCTTGTTAGAGCGCAAAGATACTATTATTGTGGCCACGGTTTCGGCTATTTACGGCTTGGGTGATCCCCAATCTTATTTAACCATGATGTTGCATTTGAGTCGCGGTGAGAAGATTGATCAACGGGCCATTTTGCGTCGATTATCCGAATTACAATACACACGTAATGATATGGAACTGCGTCGCGCGACCTTCCGGGTCAGGGGTGATGTGATTGATGTATTCCCTGCAGAGTCTGATCAATTTGCTGTGAGGATTGAATTGTTTGGCGATGAAATCGAAAATATATCTATATTTGATCCATTAACAGGTCAAGTACAACAGTCGGTGCCGCGCATTACCATTTATCCTAAATCACACTATGTAACGCCACGTCAGCAAGTATTAGATGCGGTGGAGAATATCAAAGCAGAATTAAAGCTGCGTTTAGAAGAGTTGCGCAATAATAATAAATTATTGGAAGCCCAAAGGTTGCAAGAGCGCACCCAATACGATATTGAAATGTTAGTGGAACTGGGCTATTGCAATGGCATTGAAAATTATTCACGGCATTTGTCGGGGCGTGCGCCAGGTGAGCCACCACCGACTTTAATCGATTATTTACCTAAAGATGCTTTATTAGTTTTGGATGAATCACATGTCATGGTGCCGCAGCTGGGGGCGATGTATAAAGGCGATCGCTCGCGAAAATCGACCCTAGTAGAGTACGGTTTTCGCCTTCCCTCAGCCATGGATAACCGTCCATTGCAGTTTCATGAATTTGAAAAAATGGCTAAACAAACCATTTACGTTTCGGCAACGCCTGGCGATTACGAATTAGAACATTCCGGAAAACCCATCGAGCAAATTGTCAGACCTACAGGTCTGGTTGATCCGCAAGTTATCATTCGCCCGGTAGCTCATCAAGTCGATGATGTGCTTTCTGAAATTCACAAACGTATCGAAGTGAATGAAAGGGTTTTGATCACCACGTTAACCAAGCGCATGGCTGAAGATCTGACTGATTATCTGGCTGAGCAGGGGATTAAGGTTCGCTATTTACACTCAGAAGTTGAAACCGTAGAGCGAGTTGAGATTATCCGCGATCTACGACTTGGGGTGTTCGATGTACTCGTGGGGATCAACTTATTGCGTGAAGGGTTGGATATGCCAGAGGTTTCGTTGGTGGCGGTGTTAGATGCCGATAAAGAGGGCTTTTTGCGTTCTAGTCGCTCCCTCATTCAAACCATTGGACGTGCCGCGCGCCACATTCATGGAACGGCTATTTTATATGCCGATAAAGTGACAGGCAGCATGCGCCATGCAATCGAAGAAACCGATAGACGCCGTCATAAGCAGCAACAATATAACAAAGAGCATGGCATCACGCCGCAAGGTATCCAAAAAGCCATTACCGATATCATGGAAGGTGCTTATTTTACTCGTCAAGCACAGCAAAAAGTCGCTAAGCGTACTCGTAAAGATGCGCCGCCTCCGAGTGATGTGGTCGCCGAAATTCGCCAGTTTCGTGAGACACATGCCGCATTTACGCCTGATGAAATCATGAAAAAGATTAAAGGTTGGGATGTGAAAATGTATGAATGTGCACGAAATCTCGAATTTGAAGAAGCGGCTGCCATTCGTGATGAAATCAAAATGCTCAAAGATATCGCTTTTAAAGCATCGTAAGCCATTTTATGCGTTAGTTGAATATATTAATTAGCAATATAACATTGATCAGCTCTACGAACTGTCGTAGCATGAATCAGCTAATTTTCTGCCTTATTGGAGTAGTATGATGCCAAGTTATAATAACCAACCCCTGTTTGACGCGATTAATCATGGCGATGTCAACGCTGTGGCAAATTTGGTCAATAGCGATGAATTTTTCCTACATTCTCATAAAGATGATGAAGGTAATGGTCCATACCATTACGCCAGCAATATTATTGATGACAAAGTACGTCAGGCGATGGCAAGCACGCTGCTGCAAGCAGGCGTGGATTTGCATCAAGTAAACGATAATAATGAAAAGCCTAGCCAATTTAATGAATTTAGACTACTCCAGCACAGGAAAAAACATTTTTTTATTGGCAATCTTTCTAATTTATTGTTGATCCATCCCAAAGATGACAAGAGATTTGTCATCGCATTAGTTATGTGTGGTTTTGTGGGTGCCGTTTTTGGTTTTTCTGCATTTTTCACTGTCGCTGCTATAACGCTGTTTCGTCTGGGCGTGGGTGCTGTTCAGAACAGCATCGATGTTCAAAAACTTGAACGTCGTACTATCCAGCAATTAGAAGCCGATTTATTGCGAGATATAAAGAACAATTCACTGACATCTCCTAAACTGGTGGAATATATTGAGAAAGGTGTCAACATTCATCAGATTAGCATTATTGCTAACCGCTCGGCGCTAAAATATGCTGCTGATTGTGGTGTGCTGGCACAAGTTCAATTGTTACATCCTTATCTAAAAGCGCACACGTTAAATGTGCTAGTGGGTGCTATTAACAACGACCAGCAAGCTATTTTTGATTTCCTAGTAAGCCAGACAGACGATGTTGATTTTGGCCTCCGACACTTAACACCGTTGATGGCTGCGGTTGTTTATGAACGCACCGCTATGGTCAGAAGTTTGCTAGCAAAAGGAGCTAACCCCCATTTCACTTCTGATCAAGACATTTTTGAAAATGCTACCCCAGAAATTCGTCGTTTGCTTGAAAATGCGAGAAATAACCCAGTGGTAAAAGGTGCTAAAACTAAAGCAACTAAAGAAGCTGCTAAACCTAAAGCACCGGTTACGCCTATTTTTGAAGCCAAACGTAAAGAAGCTGCCAAGCAACAAGATAAGGCTCAAGACAAACCTGCTGCGAAAGCGAAAGCTAAAACCGCACCAAAGCCGGCTGTTGAAGAACCTGCAACCCGTAAACGATTACCACGTGCTTGCAAGCAATAAGCGGTTGAGTTAAAAAAGGCCCCGCAAGGGGCTTTTTTTTGCCATAAATATTCTATAGCTTTAAAGCCAACTCATAATCTTGTAAAATCGCTTACTTTTCGTTTTCTACTCAGGTGATATTTTAGAATGGCTGTATTAAGAAACACATGGCAAAGGTGTTACAGGGCTGCATTAGCATTATTACAAAATACTAGACATCCTATTGCCCAATATACCTTTGACATTATCAACAAAAAAGAGCTAATGATTATTCCCTTCGCTAAGTTGCACAAAGATGATTTTGAACTATTTTTGGATAATTATTATGATGAAAAAAATGAGCAGCTACCTAAAATTTTTCCTCCGAGTAAAGTGGTTATAGATAAATTGACTCGAATTTGGGCTGCAAAAATATCTGAGAATAGAGTCACCATTAATTCCCAGATTAATAATCCGAAAAAGATTGCTGAAATTCTGATCCACGAAGCCAATCATTTTTTAAATGATTCCAATCAACATTATGAGACTAAAGAACAAATGTTTTTGGAAGAGTTCAGGGCAGAAGTGGCAGAAGCGTTGGTATTTTCTAAGCCTGTCAGAAATGGCCAATTAAGAAAAATTGCCAATCATGTTGCGGATCGTTTTGGTATGGCGCACCCTAAAAGAGTTGAAATGCCAAGCGGTCGGTTTTTTCCTGAGGTCAGATAGTTAAAAAAAACGCCCCGAAAGGGGCGTTTTAGTTAAGCCGTTTCAGTTTTCGGCTTTGGCGGTGCTGGCAGCTTCACTTCGATGTGTAATTCTTTTAGCTGTTTAGGCATCACATTCGATGGCGCTTGCATTAACACGTCTTGCGCTTGTTGGTTCATGGGGAACGCCACAATCTCACGAATATTGGGTTCATTCGCCAATAACATCACAATGCGGTCAATACCGGGTGCACAGCCGCCATGGGGGGGAGCGCCGTATTTGAATGCATTTAACATACCGCCAAATTTATCTTCGACCACTTTGGCATCATAGCCTGCAATCGCGAAGGCTTTGTACATCACTTCGGGTAAGTGGTTACGAATCGCGCCGCTGGATAATTCTACGCCGTTACAAACGATATCGTATTGATACGCTTTTATGGTGAGGGGATCTTGAGTATTCAGCGCTTCTAGGCCGCCTTGTGGCATCGAGAAGGGGTTGTGTGAGAAATCGACCTTTTTGTCGTCCTCATTGTATTCATACATGGGGAAATCGACCACCCAGCAGAATTCAAAACGGGTTTGATCAATCAGGTTTAAGTCTTCACCTAAACGGGTACGGGCAAGGCCGGCCAGTTTGGCAGCCGCCGCTTTAGGTGCACAAGCAAAGAACACGGCATCGCCATCTTTACAGCCTGAAAGCTCTTTTAGTTTATCAAGGCGTGCTTTGTCTAAGAACTTAGCAATCGGGCCTTTAGCTTCATTTTCGGCAAATACCACATAACCAAGACCTGGTGCGCCTTGGGTTTTGGCCCAATCGTTCATCTTATCGAAGAAGCTACGGGATTGGGTTGATGAGTTGGGGGCAGGGATAGCTCTGACCACGGAGCCATTTTCAATGGCTTTAGCGAAGGCATTAAATTCAGAGCCCTTAAATACTTCGGTGACATCCGCAATGATAATAGGGTTACGAATATCGGGTTTATCGTTTCCGAATTTCAGCATCGCTTCATCGTATGAGAAATGCGGGAACGGCATGGGGCTGACGGACTTGCCATGAGCAAATTCGTTGAACACGCCATGAAGAACCGGTTCAATGGCCGCAAACACATCTTCTTGGGTCACAAATGACATTTCAAAGTCGAGCTGATAGAACTCACCAGGGGAGCGATCGGCTCTGGCGTCTTCATCTCTAAAGCAAGGCGCTATTTGGAAATAACGATCAAAGCCTGCCACCATCAGTAGCTGTTTAAATTGCTGCGGTGCTTGAGGTAGCGCATAAAACTTGCCTGGATGCATCCGGCTTGGTACTAAAAAGTCACGCGCACCTTCAGGTGAGCTTGAGGTTAAAATAGGCGTTTGGATTTCCAAAAAACCTTGTTCAATCATGCGATGGCGCAAGGATGAAATAATTTTTGAGCGCAGCACAATATTGTGGTGCATTTTTTCACGGCGCAGATCTAAAAAGCGATAACGTAAACGGGTGTCTTCTGGGAATTCTTGATCGCTGTTGACTTGAATGGGCAAAATATCGGCTTGGGAATCTAAAACAAACTCATCCACAATCACTTCAATTTTACCGGTACTCATTTTCGCGTTAATAGTTTCAGGGGTTCTTTTAACCACGCGCCCTGTGATGGTGACTACGCTTTCATTGCGGATGGATTGCACTAAAGCAAAAGCCGGGGAATTGGCCTCGATAACGCACTGGGTGATGCCGTAATGATCTCTTAAATCGACGAACAACAAATTACCATGATCTCGTTGGCGGTGGATCCAGCCTGAGAGTTTTACGGTTTTGCCTTCTTGCGCTTCGGTTAGCGCGCCACAAGTATAAGTTCGGTAACGGTGCATAATTTAGCCCACTTAGTCAAAAAATTGAATGCGACGAGTGCATACTCGAACCAGTTTGCTTTTAGGCTAGGCGCCAAGCCCTTGAGCAGTAGGAGTGTACGCTAGTACATGACTGCTGCGAGACGGCGAAGGCAACAACGCATAAAAGCAAACTGGGAAGAGTATGGGGCGTATTCTTGCACATTGTGGCGCAAAGGTGTTATCTTTTCACGACTAAATTTCAGGCGCGTAGCTCAGTGGTAGAGCACCACCTTGACATGGTGGTGGTCGGTGGTTCGATCCCACTCGCGCCTACCACTTAGATTTTGTTAGTCTGCCTTCGGCAAACGTTACAAAATCTTGTGCCCTGCGAGGCTCAAAGAGCGAAGCACGGCCTCACTTCATCAAGTAGCTACGAAGGCCAAGCAAGTCAATATAGTTAACTATCTAAATGCTCGTGTAAGTATTTAGGAGAGCTCCTAAGACCTACCACTTTTATTCAGCCGCTAACAACCTACAGCGCCAATCTTCGATCAGTTTTGTCTCTTCGTTAAGCAAATATTTTTCTGCGAAGCTGGCAACATAATCTGACTCACAATGCTTATCGAAATCCTCCTTTGAGGCATACTCTTGAATTAAAACGATGGGATATTGGGTTTGGCCTTGGGCACCTGGATGTTCGATTTGCTGGGTGACATGATATCTTAAGCAGCCATTTTCTTTTTCTAAAGTAATAGCAGCTAATTGTTTGAAGATTGTTACTAAATCATGAAAACAAGATGCTTTAGGTAACCATTCAGAAATTACAAAATATGTATGTGACATATTACTTCCTTGGATTTGAAATCGTTAATCGAATTTTTTTCGATCGTAACATCCTCAGTTAAGATGATTAGTTAACAATTTAACTTGATAGTAAACTGGATGTCTAGGATGGATCTTGTATACTCAATTATGTCTATATAATCAAACGATGATCACATGAATTTAACAAAAACATTACTGTTATTGTGTGTTTCCAATCTGTTTATGACCTTTGCGTGGTATGCCCACTTAAAAAATTTAAACAACAAAGCGCTTTGGATAGCCATTCTCGTCAGCTGGGGAATTGCCTTTTTTGAATATCTATTTCAGATCCCGGCTAATCGAATTGGCTTCAACCAAGCAGGGCTCAGCTTATCGCAACTCAAGATTTTGCAAGAAGTGATTACTTTATTGGTTTTTATCCCCTTTGCGATATTTTATATGCGACAACCTCTAACGTTGAATTTTTTATGGGCAGGCTTGTGTATTGTTGGTGCCGTCTATTTTATTTTTCGCTAAACAAAAAATAGGAACCATAAAGTGGGACATGTGATTTTAATTTTTCTAGGGGCTGGGGCGGGTGGGGTGCTCCGTTATTGGCTATCCAATAGCCTATACGCCGTGATGGGCAGGCAGTTTCCTTATGGCACATTATTTGTCAACGTGAGTGGCTGCCTATTAATGGGGTTCTTATTTGTGTTGATTATGGATCGTCTGGATGGTGTGGGCCCTCAATTACGGTCCTTATTATTAATTGGGTTTTTAGGTGGCTATACGACATTTTCATCATTTTCTTTAGAAACGGTCAGTTTAATCGAGAACGGTCAGTGGTTAGGGGCGAGTCTAAATGTATTGTTAAGCAACTTATTATGTATTGCTGCTGCATGGATAGGCATTATTGGAGCAAGATTATTATGAAAAGTATTCCAGTCTTAGTAGTCAGAGTTTATATAACAGAATCATCCGGCTTATTAAATAAGATTGTGAATTACTTAAAGAAAGAAGCCAAAGTGCGAGGGATCAGTGTATTTAGAGCCATCAGTGGCTTTGGCGAGACCGGCAACCATATGACCTCATTGGTCGACTTATCTTTAGATTTGCCACTCACGATCGAGTTTTTTGATCATAAAGAAAAAGTTGAAGCAGCTTTAGAAGGGCTCAGCCATATGGTAAAACCAGAGCACATTATTACCTGGGAAGCCAATGCGAACCAATAGCGCTATTGGTAGCGCTATTGGTTCATTTTGTTATTTAAGAGCAACTCTATTTTCACAGAAGTTGCTTTTGCTTGGATTATGGTCAGTATAAATAATCGTGGTGTTAGGCAAATGCTTTTTAAGGAGTTCTTCAATTTTCCCCTTGTTATTCGTTTCGCCAGCATGATCAACACGAGAAGTGGCTTCGTCCATAAATAGCACTTCGGGTTCTTTCATAATGGCGCCGACAATCTCGATTCTTTGTTTTTCACCATCGCTAAGATGTTGTCCATACCAATCTTTGACCACATTTAAATCTCGTATCGTTTCTGGTTTAAAACTTAATTCCTTCATGAGGGATTTAATTTTGGTGATTTGTTTAACTGTCGCTTGCTTCATGCTAGGGTACATGATTGCATCGAGCAGGCTTTTATCCTCAGGGAAATAGGGGTGTGATGGAATAAAATGAGCATTCTCAGGTAAGCCTTCGATGGCTCCACTGGCATGAGGTGATAATCCCGCCATTGCTCTTAACACGGAAGTTTTACCTATCCCTGAAGCGCCTTGAAACAAAGTGACCTTGCCCTTGGGGATTGATTTACTAAAGTTAGTTAAAATAGGGGTGCCATCTGGCCTGTTTAACGTCAGCGCTTTAATACTAATATTACGCCCATTGCCGTGGGTTATTTTTAACTGAGATGTTCCCTGTTTATGTGTTTCTTCCCACTTGTTTAGAGTGTCTTTGAATTCCTCAATCTTTTTTAGAGTAACAGCACACTCGGTGACCTTGTCGAAATTATCATTTTTCCAGGTAAAGAAATTCACCACATTTTGAAAATGGTAAGGTATTTCTAAAATGTTAGCGAAACTGAGCTTTTGCGCAATGATATTGGGTGCACAAAGTAGCAGGGCAAAGAAAGAAGTAAATTCTGCATGTAAATTAGTGATGAAGGAAAGGATGGAGCGAACTTTAGACGCTGCATTTTGCACTACTTTGGCTTGCAGCAAACTGTGAAGCAGTGATTTATGTTCGAATTCACTACCCTTTTTAAAGGCAATGGCCTCTGAATTGGTTTTAATATGATGAACTTTGGTTTGTACCTTGCCTTCGATATCTCTTTGTTGAGATTGAAGGTCTTCTAAGTTGTCGCCAATTTTGTTGGTGAGATAATTATAAGCCAATGCATAAATCACTGTGCAGGCTATTAAGTAACCCGGTATGGCAATGGAGAATGACATTAAGCTGATTTGCAAGGGGATGGAAAGTAAATAAAGCCCTCTTAAACCAACAATAAAATTGCTGACTGTGGTTAAAAAGTTATCAAATAACTCAGAGGTGGAACGGGCTAATTCATCATTATCGTGACTGAGTAGCTGAGAAGGATTAGTAGGTTCAGAACTAAGGCGAGTTGTGCCATAGTAGGCATTGTTCTTCATCCAGCCTTTTTCTAGCTTTTTATTGACAGCAAAAGCCAAAGAGCTACCCAGTAGGCTTGCCATCCATGAATCAACACCAGTTATAAAACCGTAAGTAACGATGGCTGCGGTACAATGGCCGGCAGCCACGAAAAAACCAGAATAGGTTACACCAGAGACACTAAGTAACCCCATCAATGAGGCCATGGTGGTATTGACATAGATCAGCGCAAAGGCCAATAAGATATTGCCTAATATGATGCCTGCTAAATACAGGGTGCGAGTTCTTTTTTTACCATGTAAGCCAAAATGAGGTCGATACAATTGGTAGAGCTTTTTTGAGATAGAGAATAAAGTAACGGATTCATCTTGCTTTTCGTTGTGTTGTTTATCGCTCATTTGATACATACTTCTTTAGTTTTTCAACAATGACTTTGCATTGTTTAGTTTTTTGAAAGTAAATCAAACAGAATGGTGAAATTCCCGACAAACGGCAGCGATGCCGTGATATACGCCATAAGTTAACCGACTGAATGTAAAAATATTGCTTTGTTATAATCAGTCAGTCACACTAGTCTATACGAGTTAGTATTGACGATGATGATTAAGTGACTTGATGGATCCAAAACAACAATTTGAAAAGCTGGTTCACTATTTGCAGCTGGGTCAGAAGCTTGTGCTGGTTGAGCCCATTTTGGGCGGCGCATTACACAACATGTGGAAATTGACGACAGATACTGGGGTATTTGCCGTTAAAGAGATCAATTCTCATATTTCAAAAAAAGAGACATTTCCCCATAGTTATGAAGTGTCAGAAGAAGTCGCGACAAGATTTAGCCAAAACGGCATTCCTGCGATTTCAGCAAATAAAATTCATGATCGGTTCGTGCATCACGTAGATGAACATTGGTATCTTATTTACCCTTACTATAATGCCCAGGTTTGCCAATTTGAAGCGCTGACAGAAGAGCAATTGCAAAGAGTGGGCTCAATATTTGCTGGCATTCATAATCTCAACATCCGTGTTGACCACGTCGATACGGCGCATTATGACTATTTTGATGATCAACACTGGCTGAATATTATTCAGCAAAGTGCTTCAATTGAATTATTGACATTGCTTAACTTTATATTAGATTGCAATCAACAGTATAAAAAGGCAATCAACAGACTCAAAGCGAACCAGGTTGTTACTCATCGAGACCTGCACTCCTTGAATGTGTTGTGGGATGAAAAAAATCAACCCTATATTATTGATTGGGAAACTGCTGGGCTGATGGATCCTCTACTCGAAGTTGTCGGCTATGGGATAGAGTGGGGTGGCATCATTCAAGGCAGCTTCAAAAAATTGAATACCCAAATTTTATTTCAACAATACAAGCGTGAACGAAATCAGCCCATTGACGCAGACCGAATAAGAATGAGCTTTCAAGGATGGATAGGCCACTGCGTGCTCGGATGGACGGAATTTAATATCAGACGTATGTTAGGTCAAACAAGTCGCAATCAACAAGAACATAAAATAGGGGAACATATCATTAAAAATAAAATGATCCCCTGTATTCAGTACATTTCGACTAATCATGATATGCTGCTGGACTTGGCAATCAAAGATTTAGGCTAATGTGGCGGGGCTTTCCGCCACATTAGTAATTAATTGAAATGGTAGAGATTGCCATAGAACTCGTCAAAACCGTGCATGGTTGGCAAGTGTTCATCTTTATCACCTAAGTGATTTTTGCCAAATTGCCCTGTGGCATAACCTTGTGCTTTGAGTAAAGTCGCAATGGTAGGATCTTCCTTTCTCATTCCTAAATCAGCACCTGGCATGCCTACTTTACTTAAACCCGTTCTCACAACACTTTGCCCAGTAATAAAAGCGGCTCGTCCTGCGGTACAGCTTTGTTCTGCATAATAATCGGTAAAGAGCATGCCTTCTTTGGCAATTCGGTCAATGTTTGGTGTTTGATATCCCATCAGACCATGAGAGTACACGCTTAAATTGGTTTGCCCAATATCATCACCAAAAATAACAATAATATTAGGTTTGGTTGTTGCAGCTTGGATTGGGCTCATGAAAGACATGGATGCTACCACAATTAAACTGGGAATAATTCTAGATAAATAAGGGGCTTTCATATCAGAATCCTCTACACAAGCTAAAGCATCGAAGATGTATCGGTATTACCACATGTAGTTTTAGGGTAATACCGAATAGAAAATCAGCGTGTGTAAAGGAAGGATTAGGACAGGGTAGGTTGGCTTGAAATCAAATTGACCAATTTTTCTTTAGCGGCAACTTTAGCCCGAGGACCTGCATAGGTTTCTTGTTTTTCATCATCCACAATATGATAGGCGAAGGTAATGGTGCGTTGATCTTTTTTCAAATATCCCACAAACCAGCCATGCTGCAATTCTAGCTTCTGTGTTTTATCCGCATTAAGCAGCGAACCGCTACCGGTTTTACCATAAAGCTTCCAGCCGTTGGGAAGTTCTTCAAGAAATAGAATATTATTGGTCATCTCTTGTGCTTTGACGCTAACAGGCAAATTATGATCAAGCATCTTTTGTAAAAACTGTGTTTGCTCGATAGGTGAGATCTCTAAAGAGCTTGATAACCAAGCATGCGTTAAGCCGTTATTTTTGCCTTTGTCACCAGAAACATCTTTGTTACCATAATTAAAGAGCTCAACATAATCCTTGAATTTCTTCATGCCCAACTGTTCAGTTAATACTTGCGAATACCATATACAACTGTTTTTCATCCACAAGGTTGGGTTGTGCGGTTCTTTCCAAACGGCAAGATAATCTGCATAACCTTTTTTGAAGGGGTATTCCGGTTTGGTTTCGTTTTTTAACAGATTATCATCATAGCCCATTAAGCTAATGGCAATTTTGAAGGTGGAACAGGGCGCATAACGGGTTTGGCAATCGCCTTCTTGCTTGATTACCCTATTGCGCTCTGTTATCAAAAAACATGACTCGCTTGCTATGGTCGAATGACTTAATACTAAACCTAAAGTTAATAATAAAGGGGTTGTTTTCATGTTCTGGCGTTTCTCTTTGGTAGATGAATTTGGATAAAATTTTGTTCAGCAGGATTTTTGTCAGCGCCAAATGTCCAATGAGCACTTGATACATTGAATAGATAGTGAAGAGCAGATGAACCTTGTGACTGTGACAGCTTAAAATAGCATTCCTCACCTTCGACATGATTGTTAGGCTCTTTGCTTCTATTGTCAGAAGAATAAATACCACCAACAAAAAACCGCGCTAGCAATGGCATTTCGTCGTTATTACGATAGTTATTGAGCGTCACATTTGAAGTGGCACTAAACCCTGCCTGATTTAACCATTCTACCATTTGCTTTGGCTCGGTAGAACCTTTAAAAGTTTCTAATAGACAACTATTGTTGTATCCCATTAAGTTAGAGGAATTTTTAAAAGCTGCTGCCAAAGCTTGTTCTGGACTTTGGTAATGATTTGGGAAAATGCGATTGATTAAGCCTGTTGGTAAAAAATAGGCATAGCGATCCCAAAAGGGAGAATGAAGATAAAAGGGTGCATAAGTGCCCCCATTTTCAAAGTACTCACAGAATGTTTTTGCAAACAAAGCGGGTTGATGTTTTATGAGCAATTCTAAAAAGGCGATAGGTCCACACAGGTTATTGTTGCCTTGCGAGATTTGGCCGTTACTCATTATTCGCTCAAGAGAACTCTTGATGTCATTTCGTGAAACACCATAAAAAGCGGTTCTGCCACTTCTTGAGTTAAATTCTTCTAGAATGCTTTGCCAGGTTCGAGGTTGGTTAGTTGTGGCATCATTTACGCTGTAAGATTGGAAACGAAAGTAGCTCCATAAATCAAGGCTAATCTTAAATAATAAAAGCCCTGCAAAAGTTGTGGTCAGAAAAGAGCCCGCAGCAAGCGCACAAAGAAAAAATATGGCAAAAGAAATCTGCCAAATGTTGCGTTTAATATTAAAAATGGAATAAAACATGGTAAAACTTCAGAAATAAAAAAATCATACACAAGTTTAGTTTATTTTACAAACTTACTAAGTTATATGGCTTGTTTCTAATTTTTTGGTTCCGCATGCTCTTTACCTGGAACACTTTGTACAGGCGCTTGCTCCATCGTAGGGGCAGGTTGGGGTTGTGGATGCAATTGGGGTGGTGGAGCAGTTGGCGAAGTAGGCTCAGGTTCTGGATGAGGATCAGGTACGTTAGCAGCGTTGATAGGTTTTTCTTTGAAATCATGTTTAAGCGTATTGCTCGGTTTTGGTCCTGGTAAATCTCGTGGACCTGCTTCGCTTCTTTCGTATCGCGGCTGGCGTTGAACTTCTTGTTCTTGCATAGCGGCGTCGGGATTAACAGGCGGTGCGGGTGATTGCTGCGCCCCACTTGAAGCAATCAGAAAAACATTTGCCAAAATAGCATACGGAATTTGTTGCTTCATGACACGCACCTTAATTTCTTTTATGCCTTAGGTTTTGTGGATCAGGAGGTGGAACAGGTGGCGTAGCGGGTTGAACAGCTGGAGGCACCGCTTGCTGTGCTCGTTGTCTAATCATTTGTTGCTGTTGCTGCATTTGTTGTAGCTGCTGCTGTTGTCTTTGTTGTAACATTTGTTGGCGTTGTTGTTGTCTTTGCTGCTGCTGAATTTGTAGCTGCTGCTGTTGTCTTTGTTGTAACATTTGCTGGCGTTGTTGTTGTCTTTGCTGCTGCTGAATTTGTAGCTGCTGCTGTTGTCTTTGTTGCAACATTTGTTGGCGTTGTTGTTGTCTTTGCTGCTGCTGAATTTGCAGTTGTTGCTGTTGTTTTTGTTGCAACATTTCTTGACGTTGTTGTTGTCTTTGTTGATGTTGTCTTTGCTGTAACATTTCCTGACGTTGTTTCTGCCTTTGATCTTGCTGCAACTGCTGTAATTGTTCTTGCTGTCTTTGTTGTATCCTATCATGACGACCTTTTTGTCGTTGTTCTTGCTGCAACTGCTGTAATTGTTCTTGCTGTCTTTGCTGCATTCTGTCATGACGACCTTTTTGTCGTTGTTCTTGCTGCAACTGCTGTAATTGTTCTTGCTGTCTTTGCTGCATTCTGTCATGACGACCTTTTTGTCGTTGTTCTTGCTGCAACTGCTGGAATTGTTCTTGCTGTCTTTGTTGTATCCTATCATGACGACCTTTTTGTCGTTGTTCTTGCTGCAACTGCTGTAATTGTTCTTGCTGTCTTTGTTGTATCCTATCATGACGACGTTGTTGTCTTTGTTCTTGCTGCAACTGTTGTAGTTGTTCTTGCTGTTTTTGTTGTAGTCTTCTTTTTTCTTGGCGACGCTGTTCGCGTAGTGATGGCGATTGGTTATCTAACCATGGACGTTCATTTTTTTGTAGATCACGACGATCACGTGCTGGTTTGTTTTGTGAAATATCGCGTGGTTTCGAAGGCTTAACAGCACGAATACGCGGCTCTATGGACTCTTTGGTTTCTTTAGGAACAGGCGTTTTGGTGAGCACTTCCCGAGATAATGCTTTTTCAGAAGGCTTAAAGCGAGAAACTCTTCCTTTATTAGCATCCTTTGGAGGTTTGATATCCGCTTTAGAAGTTATCGGTAATTTTTCAATTTGGTCTGCGTTAATACGGACTCTAGCTTGGTTGACATTACGCGATTGACCAAATGATTCTCTTGGAACAGCGGTAAAACCATTATTGACATTTCGGTTGTGATAATTAAAGCGCATATTGGGATTGCGATAGGCTTCCCGCAATAATCGGTGATTAATTCTGTCACCGCGATTGATATTCGTAAAATAGTTATAGCTGACCGAATAAGGAGGACGATAAATGTCGCCTGGCCCCAAAGGAAACCAGCCCACATTAGAGCCAAATCCGACCGCAAGCTGAGCGCCGGCTCCAAATCCGATAAAGGCAACTAAAGCAGGGGCATAAACGGCAGGTCCATCTGAATAGGGAATCCAACACCATCTGTGATGATGCTGTACCCAACGCCCGTAATGATAGGGAGCAAAGCCCCAGGATTCATTACCTACCCAATTCCATCCCCAGGGCTCTATCCATGTCCAGTAACCGTCTCGATAGGGTGCCCAATCTGCATCGACATTGTTGGGTATCCAAACAGGACCGTAGTCTTCAACGGTTTCCCATGTCCCTGCGGTTTCTAGATCTTCATAGCCGATAATGTCTTGTGATACATAACGAGGTGTAGAGCGTGAGATCGCCTTTTTATTATCATGGCACCATTTATCAAAATCATCTTGAGGTGGAGCATTAAACTGAGGATCATAATCCAAATTGGTTCCGGTAAATTGATAAGCTTGGTCATTGTTAATGACATAGGAATTGCTGTCACCAAAAACTTGTGCTTGACCTTGTTCAACTCGCACAACAGTTGCATCACCTTCTTTATCGACATCGATGCGATAATTACCAGGTTTTTGCACGGTGAAGGCAACATTGGGTGTATCGATTTCATAGCTTTGATCTTTGCTGAGATTATTTACTTCAAGATTAATGGAACCCTCAGTGAGTTGAAATTGGGCAATTTTATCATCTAGATTCAGCACGTTGATATTAGTATTGGGACCTACGCATAATTTTGCGCCACCTAACTGCGCTTGGCTATAACCGTTGCTATCGTTCCATAGACTATCGCCTGTAACAAAGGGGCGATTGCGAGATGCATCAAGCCATTGCTCTTCACCTGCCGGCAAGAAACTGACGTTACCTTCAATGTTACTTATTCTGGCGACCCGGCTTGGGGGATCAGCTTGAACTATCAGTGCATATAAACTGAGGGAGATGATGTAAAAATACCGAGCAAGGGTATGCATGATGATTCCTTAATAGCCACATCTACACGGTATGACATCAGGATATCATGGTTAGTTCATAATATGGTTAGATGCACAGAAAGCTTAAGAGAGTTTTTTGACTGCTTTCTTTTCTAAACTATTCAAAACATCTTCAAGTTGCGTTAACACTGTTTCAATTCGCTTTTTTGTTTTTGGCGTTAAGATCCCAAGTCCCGCACTGCTTTTTCTAGTGCTTTTCTTTCTTGATTTTGGTGAAGTCGCTTTTTTGGCAGCTTTCCTTTTTGTTGCTTTTCTAACGGTCTTAGCTTTTGCGCTAGTTTTGCGTTTGGTAGAAGCCTTTTTAGCGCTTGGCTTTTTTGTTGCTTTTGCTTTGCTTTTTTTCTTCATGTGAATTTCTCCTGATTAAATTTATGTTAAGGCTATGAAAACTATAGTCCAGCATAAGTAAGGGTGCAGTTCAGATTAATAAATTCCTGAATGTTAAAACAGGTATCAGCTGAAAAATAGAGTCTATCCTATAAAGGATCTAATTGAGAAAATATATATAAGGTACGCATTATGAAATATGTCGTTCTTTGGCTGCTGGGTGTACCACTGCCCTTGTTGTTTGTCATTTACATCCTCTTTGGCGGTAATTAATTCAACGTATAAGGAACATTCTTATGAATGAGAACATGATTAAATCAAATTGTCATCATAAATATTTATGTTGGCGTGCCATTTTTGCTGGGGCCATTTTTGCTGTTGGAATTTCCTTTTTGTTTAATTTATTAACCGTAGGTTTAGGACTTTCCCTCTATACTGAATCACCCGATGGGAAACTGGCATTCACTTTTGCTGGTGTTTCTTGGATGATGGTTGGCAGTTATGTCATTTTATTCTTTGCGGGCTGGATTACTGGGAGACTGGTACCTGATCAACATTCCTTTCATTTGGCTAATGGCATGGCTCATGGATTCATCGCATGGTCTCTTTATCTAATTGTAAGTGTGATTTTATTGTCGCTGATGAAAGATGCGATTGTTGTGCCTGCATTAAAATCATTTTTTATTGATCTAAGCAATTCTCATGTCGCTAAAGTACAGGCAACAAAATTAGGACATGCCGGTTTAGTCACATTTTTTATTTTCTTCTTTGGTGCGCTGGGTGCTTGCATTGGGGCCGCCTGTGGGATTAAAGAAAGTAAAAGATGTTATATGTGCCTGAAAGATCAAGTGCAAGGAGTTTAATTCATGTTACATTATGCTGCCATTTTCTTAGCAATCGCTTTAGCTGCCGTTGCCGTTGTATTCATGTTAAGTGTCGCGGCAACGGGAGTTATATATGTTCTTAAAATTGTATTCTTTATTGCCCTGATGATAAGCATCATTTTCTTTATTTTAGAAATGGTTAAGCGGTTAGTAGCATCTAAACCAAAACAATGATGATTAAGATCCGTACACTTCACTTAAATATCATTACAGTCTTTGCCAGCTTCTTTTTATTGATAGGTATCGTATTTGGCTTCTTGGCGGCGAGTGGCGTTGTCATTGTCGTAACGTTCTTTTCTAAAATCTTTTTTGCTTTAGCCTTTATGTGCATTCTTTTTTCAGTCATTTTATTTTTATTACGCAAAAAGGTGAAAGTCACTGAGGTGAAATAATGGTCCAAAAAAAAACAAAGCGAAAAATAAGGCCTACTCAACATCAAAAAAAACAACCTGGCATTGAATCTAAAATGAAGCCCGAGCCACAATTTATTTCCCCCCAATATCGTTTTTGCGGTAAATTGCAAGATAAAGTAGCCATTATAACTGGAGGCGATAGTGGGATAGGACGTGCGATTGCTGTCGCTTATGCTCTTGAGGGAGCCAACATAGTTTTTAGTTATTTAAACGAACATGATGATGCCAAAAAAACCCAACTCATGGTTGAAGAAGCTGGCACACAGTGCCTTGCTTTAGCAGGAGATATTGCAAAACCCGCTTTTTGTGAAAAGATCATAAAGCAAACGCTGAAGAAGTTTGAAAAAATTGATATTGTGATTAACAATGCGGCCATTCAATTTCCTCAAGAAAGATTTGAAAAAATTACCTTTAATCAACTCGAAAAAACCTTTCGCACCAATGTCTTTGCCTATTTTTACATGATTCATTATGCGCTGCCTCATCTTAAGAAAGGGAGTAGTATTATTAATACTACCTCTGTCACAGCTTATCGGGGTAGTAGACATTTAATTGATTATTCATCAACAAAAGGTGCTATTGTTAGCCTGACGCGATCATTATCTGCCAACTTGATTGAAAAAGGCATTAGGGTCAATGCAGTGGCGCCAGGTCCCATTTGGACACCTTTAATACCCGCCAGCTTTAAAGCTAAAGAAGTCGCTGAATTTGGTTCAAGCTCACCGATGAAGCGAGCTGGAGAACCTAGTGAAGTTGCACCATGCTATGTTTTTTTAGCGAGCGATGACGCATCCTTTATTTCTGGCCAAGTATTGCACCCCAATGGTGGTGAAATTATCAATTGCTAGATAACTTACTTCTTTTGATTTTTTGTCAACGGTCTTATTTTCTCGTATGCTTTGGTGTTTTGCGGGGAAAAAGGGGTCGTCATGCCAACGGTAGTTCTGCCAGATGGTAGTCAAAAGCAATTTGATAAACCGATAACTGTTCAACAAGTTGCGGAAAGTATTGGTAAAGGCTTAGCCAATGCGGCATTGGCAGGCAAAGTGGATGGCAAGTTGGTTGATACGTCTCATTTACTCGAGGAAGATGCCCAACTCGTTATTTTGACAGATAAAGACGCTGAAGGTTTAGAAATCATCCGCCATTCCTGTGCACATTTATTAGCCCATGCGGTGCAATCCATTTATCCCCAAGCGCAAGTCACTATTGGCCCTGTGATTGAAGATGGCTTTTATTATGATTTTGCCTTTGGCCGTGCGTTTACTACGGAAGATTTAGCGCTGTTTGAAGATAAAATGGCCGAATTGGCGAAGCAAGATTTAAAAGTGAGCCGCCATCTTATATCAAGAAGCGACGCGATTGAAAAATTCAGCAAGATGGGTGAACACTACAAAGTAGAGATCATCAAAGCGATCCCAGAGGGTGAGCCTTTAACTTTTTATCAGCAAGGTGATTTTATAGACTTATGCCGTGGTCCTCATACCCCAAGTACCGGCAAAATTAAGGCTTTTAAGTTAACCAAGGTTGCTGGAGCATATTGGCGCGGGGACGCTAAAAACGAAATGCTACAGCGGATTTATGGTACTGCTTGGCCTAACAAAAAAGCCCTCGATGAATATATGCATCGTATGGAGGAGGCTGAAAAGCGGGATCACCGTAAATTAGCCAAGAAATTTGATCTCTTGCATATGCAAGAAGAGTCACCAGGGATGATTTTTTGGCATCCTAAAGGGTGGGTGATTTATCAGCAAATTGTGCAATATATTAGGCAATTATTACTCAAACATGATTACCAAGAAGTCAATACGCCGCAAATGGTTGATAGAAGCTTATGGGAAAAATCAGGTCATTGGGAAATGTTTGGTCAAAACATGTTTACCGTGATGGATGGGGAAAGGGTGTTCGCGGTGAAGCCGATGAATTGTCCTTGCCATGTACAAATCTTCAATCATGGTTTACGCAGTTATAAAGAGCTGCCTATCCGTTTTGCTGAATTTGGCTCATGTCATCGCAATGAACCATCCGGGGCATTGCATGGCATGATGCGCGTGCGTAACTTTGTGCAGGACGATGCACACATTTTCTGTACTGAAGATCAAATTCAAGATGAAGTTTCTAAGTTTATTGATTTACTTTATAAAGTCTATGCAGATTTTGGCTTTAAAGACGTATTAATTAAATTATCGACTCGCCCAGAGCAGCGAGTGGGCTCTGATGAAATTTGGGACAAAGCTGAAAAAGCGCTGGAAACTGCTTTAAACAACAAAGGGTTAGCTTGGGATCTGCAACCGGGTGAAGGGGCTTTTTACGGTCCCAAAATTGAGTTTTCGTTAAAAGACTGTATCGGACGGGTCTGGCAATGCGGCACTATTCAGGTCGATTTTTCGATGCCCAATCGTCTTCATGCTCACTATATAGCCGAAGATGGCTCCAAACAGGTGCCTGTGGTGCTACATCGTGCCATTTTGGGATCGCTTGAGCGTTTCATCGGAATTCTGATTGAAGAGTTCGCTGGCAATTTCCCGCTTTGGCTTGCCCCGGTTCAAGTTGCGGTCCTCAATATTACTGATAGACAGGCAAAATATGCCTCTGAAATTGAAACATTCTTGAAATCTAAAGGGTTTAGGGCTGTTACTGACTTGAGAAACGAGAAAATAGGGTTTAAAATCCGCGAGCACACTCTTTCGCGCATACCGTATTTGTTAGTCGTGGGCGACAAAGAAGTTGATCAACAAACTTTGTCAGTAAGAACCCGCGAAGGAACCGATCTCGGTAGCATGACCGCAAATGAGTTTGCAAGTAAACTCATTGATGAGTGTCAGAAACAATAAAGGGGGACGAACGCTATTAATACAACGAAAAAACCGCGTATACGCGTTAATGACGCTATCACCGCACTGAATGTCAGGCTGGTTGATCCAGAGAATATTCTTGGCACCTTAGGGCCAGGAAATCATATCGGGATCATGACCAAGCGAGAAGCACAACGTAAAGCAGAGCTTTTATCGCTTGATCTGGTGGAAGTTTCACCTAATGCGGAACCACCGGTTGTTAGAGTGATGGATTTTGGCAAATTCTTGTTTGATGAAAAGAAAACCAAGAAAAAGCAGAAAATCCAAAAACTAAAAGAAATAAAATTACGTCCAGTAACGGACGAAGGGGATTATAAGGTAAAGCTACGCAACCTTATTTCCTTCCTAGAGGATGGAGACAAAGTGAAAGTTACCATTCGATTTAAAGGGCGCGAAATCACGCATAAAGAGCTGGGTAGTCGTCTTTTGGAACGAATTAAAGTGGATATCGCAGGATTTGGGGTTATTGATCAAGAACCCAAACTTGAAGGTAAACAAATGGTAATGATCATTTCTCCCAAAAAGTAACATGAAAAATATGATAAAGAATGCGGAGTAAGTAATGCCTACAAAATCGACTAAAAAGGGCAAAGTTAAATTAAAAACCAATCGCGGTGCGATGAAGCGTTTTAAAATAACTGCCAATGGTAAAGTGCGTTTTCGCCGTGCGAACAGAAACCACATCAATACGAAACGAACCACTAAACAAATGCGTCAGGCTAAGTCTAATGGCGTGTTAAAAGAGTGCGACGTGAAATCCATTTATCGTATGTTCTGTATCGAATAGGAAATAAGACATGGCAAGAGTAAAACGCGGCGTTACCTCAAAACAACGTCATAAAAAAGTCCTTAAAGCAGCCCGTGGATATTATGGTGCTCGCTCACGTACCTATAAAGTCGCTAAACAAGCGGTACAACGCGCTGGGCAATACGCCTATCGCGATAGAAAACAAAGAAAGCGTCAGTTTCGCTCGCTTTGGATTGTGCGTATTAACGCCGGTGCGCGTCAATGCGGAATTTCCTATAGCCGTTTAATTGCAGGGTTAATTAAAGCGAATATTGAAGTTGATCGTAAGATGTTAGCTGAACTAGCTGTTTTCGATATGCCAGCTTTTGAAGCCATTGCTGCGCGTGCCAAGGAAGCTTTGGCAGCGTAACACGATAGTCTACTTTCATGATAAGGGCTTACTACTTCAGCTGGTTAGGTGGAGTACTTGGCCCTTATTTATTCTAGGATAAAGAAAATGGAAGATTTGGTTAAACTTGTCGCCAAAGCCAAGAAAGCAATCGAAAGCACCGCTGATATGGCGGCATTAGAGAAAATGCGAGTCGATTACCTCGGTAAAAAGGGTGAAATCACTCATCAGCTCAAATCCTTAAAAGACATTCCTGAAGAAGAGCGTCGTGACTTTGGCAAAAAGGTAAATGACGCCAAAGATGCCATCCAAGAGGCTATTAGCGTACGAAAGCTATCTTTAGAAGAAAAAGCCATTAGAGATCAACTAGCCAAAGAGCAAATCGATGTGACCTTAAGCGCTAGAAGCCTTGAGGTTGGGGGGTTACATCCCATTACTATTGTGATGGAAAGAATCAGCCAGCTATTCGCATCCCTCGGCTTTAGCATACATGAAGGTCCTGAAGTTGAAACCGAATATTACAATTTTGAAGCGCTCAATATTCCCTCTCATCATCCTGCTCGTGCAATGCATGATACGTTTTACTTTGAGAATAAACTGTTATTAAGAACGCATACCTCGCCAGTGCAAATTCGGGTGATGGAAAAAGAGAAACCCCCTTTAAAAATTATTGCTCCAGGTCGCGTTTATCGCTGTGATTCGGATGTTACTCACACCCCAATGTTCCATCAAGTTGAAGGTTTGATGGTTGATGAAGGGATTTCCTTTGCTGATTTAAAAGGGATCCTATCTGACTTTTTATCTGCATTCTTTGAAACTAAAGTAAAAACCCGTTTTCGTCCTTCCTATTTCCCTTTTACCGAGCCATCAGCTGAAGTGGATATGGCTTGTGTGAAGTGCCAAGGGCAAGGGTGCCGGATTTGCAAACAATCAGGTTGGCTGGAAATTTTAGGGTGTGGCATGGTTCACCCCAAAGTGCTGGAATATGGCGGCATTGATCCTAGTCGTTACTCCGGGTTTGCTTTTGGAATGGGAGTAGAGCGTGTTGCGATGTTACATTACAACGTGGATGATTTGCGCCTCTTCTTTGAAAATGACATGAAAGTCCTTAAACAATTTAATGGTGTGTAATCGTGAAATTCAGTGAAAAATGGTTGCGCGAATGGGTGAATCCGTCGGTATCGACAGAAGAACTTTGCGAACAACTAACCATGGCCGGTTTAGAAGTTGATAGCCTTGAAAAAACAGCAAATGATGCGTTAATCGAAGTCGATCTCACGCCTAACCGCGGTGATTGCTTAAGCGTCTGGGGTATCGCTAGGGAAGTAGCAGCACTGAACAAGCTGAATGTGACGCCACACAAAGTTGCTGCAACAAAATCTTTGCTGGATGAGGCTTTTGACGTCATTATTGAGGCACAACCAGAGTGCCCAAGATACGTGGGGCGTTTAATCCATAATATTCGCAAAAATGCTAAATCGCCAGAATGGTTAGTGGAGCGTTTAACCGGCTCAGGCATCAATACGATTCATCCTGTGGTAGATATTCTCAATTATGTGATGCTGGAATATGGGCAGCCGATGCACGCTTTTGATGCTGACAAGCTGAGTGCGCCGATTATGGTGCGTTTAGCAAAAAAGAACGAAAGCATTACGTTATTGGATGAACAAAAAATCACGTTGCAACCTGATACCTTAGTGATAGCCGATCAAAAAGCAGCTCATGCCATTGCTGGCGTGATGGGAGGCTTACACAGCGCTGTCAGCGAAACCACCTCCAATCTATTTTTAGAGAGTGCGTTATTTAGCGCGGAAAAGATAGCAGGTAAAGCACGTCGTTATGGTTTGCATACCGATTCCTCGTTTCGTTTCGAGCGTGGTGTTGATCCACTACTACAAGTTCAAGCCATGGAGCGTGCTACCCAGTTAATTGTTGAAATCTGTGGTGGTATTCCTGGCACTTTAAATGAAGTGCAACATGCAGAGCATTTGCCAAAGCAAGCCAAAATTATTCTGCATCACTCAAGAGTGCAAAAAATGTTGGGTGAATCAATCGCACCGGAAACCGTCAAAGAAATGTTGCACCGTTTAGGTTGCAAAATAATGGAAGGCTCAAATAAATCAGACGATAAACAGTGGGAAGTGATCCCACCGTCTTATCGTTATGATTTAACCTCTGAAATTGATTTGGTTGAAGAAGTCGTGCGAGTCATTGGCTATAATAATGTGCCGACGCATTCGCCGATGGCGCATCTTGAATTTATTAAAATGCCCGAAGCACAGGTATCGAAACAGCGCATTAAACGTGCCCTGGTGGATTTAGGCTATCAAGAAGTTATCACCTATAGTTTTGTTGACGATAATCTGCAAAAGCAATTATTCCCCGACGATGCGGCACTTCCCTTATTGAATCCTATTTCTGCTGAAATGGGTGTAATGCGCTTAAGTTTATGGCCAGGTTTATTAAACACACTGATTTATAACCAAAATCGCCAGCAAAATCGTTTGAAACTATTTGAGATGGGTATGTGCTTTCATCCTCGAAAAGAGGGGCTTGAACAGGCCAATTACATTGGCGGGCTTATTAGCGGTAGTGTGACCAATGAAAACTGGGATGGCAAACCGCGAGTGGCTGATTTTTTTGATGCTAAATTGCCGATTGAACATCTTTGGCAGTTGTTAGGGCACACTGAAAAGCTCACGTTTGTGCCAGCACAAAACAGTGCTTGCCATCCTGGACAATGTGCCAGGATTGAAAACAAGGGTAAGCCGATAGGCATCATGGGGCGCTTACACCCCAAGATCCAAAAAGCCTTAGGGATTGATTCAGCGGTCTATTTATTCGAGCTTGATCTCAAGTCCATCAGTGAAGCGCCAAAGGTGCAATTTGAACGTCCTTCCAAGTTTCCTGAAATCCGAAGGGATATTGCCGTCATTGTGGACGATAAAGTGTTAAGCAGTGATCTGATTAATAATGTCAGAAAATCTGCTGACTCCGTAGTGAGAGAGGTCACTATTTTTGACGTTTATACGGGCAAAGGTATTGATTCTGGGAGAAAAAGTATCGCGATCGGATTGATTTTGCAGCATCCTTCGCGCACTCTAGTAGATCAAGAGGTAGACGATATCGTCCATACTATCGTGACTGGATTGGAAAGGGATTTTAGTGCCAAACTGAGGGATTAAACTCATGGCTTTAACAAAAGCAGAGATATCTGAGGCGCTTGCTGAGTCTTTAGGGATGAATAAGCGTGATGCCAAGGACATGGTAGAGCTTCTCTTTGAAGAGGTAAGGCGAGCTCTAGAGCGGGGAGAATCCGTCAAGGTATCGGGCTTTGGTAATTTCGACCTACGTGATAAAAATGAGCGTCCAGGCAGAAATCCTAAAACAGGCCAGGATATTCCTATCAGTGCCAGAAGAGTAGTCACATTCAAGCCAGGTCAAAAACTCAAAGCACGAGTAGAGCGCTTTGAAGGCGAACTTGAGAGCCATGATTCTGACTTTGAAGGTTAATGTCTAAGTATTTCTTTTTGCTCATCCTTTTTGTAGAATGGCTCCTCATTTCGGGGCGTAGCGCAGCCTGGTAGCGCACATGTATGGGGTGCATGTGGTCGGAGGTTCAAATCCTCTCGCCCCGACCAAAAATTCTTCGCCATTTGCCTTTAGGCGTTGTTGCCTTTTCTCCTCGCCCTCGTCATTTACCAAAGCGTAAACTCCTCGGCTTGTCTCAAGGCGCCTAGCCTACTAGGTCCCCCTTGAGGGGAAAAGCAAATGGCTTTGAATTTTCATTAAGCCTAAATTGCGTTTTCGCACCATCGCGTCTCAAACACTCGGTGCCTCGTCTAGTCTAACCTATTTGACAGGCTTTGATGCCGTGATAAAGTCATTACACAGTCCCCCAAGTGCTCCCATCAGGAGGGAACCCAATATGAAGGACAATCATCCCGAAGCTAGTGCCAGTCCATTACACCACCGAAGCGCACTTTATTCTTTACAAGAACATCCCGATCAACATAGCTTAAGACCTTTTAGTATCTTACTGAACCTCTATAGGACCAGAGCCCGTTCAGAACTAGGGGAAAGAATATTAATGCGGGGCCTCCACTTTTATTATTTAGAGCTTGTGTCACAAGAGCCTTCTTTGCATTATCAGCTGCGAGCTAATCATGATGGCAGTGTTAAAATTCCAACGGGTAACTATCCCTATGTGATCCTGCTTAATAATGGCGATTATGAGTTAAGGATAGGTCAAATGCATCATTATTATCTGGCAAATAAAAGCTTTGAAGTCATCGCGGCAGGCGAGATATTTTTTGAAAAAGACGAAAACGAATGCGCCAACATCGCTCTTTTTAATGATTTTTCAGGTGGATATCATCTAGAAGAAGAGGATGAATTGGTTACAAAAGTAAAAAGAATGTCATTAGAAAATGTTTATGAAAGAGTTGGGTTGCCGCTTGATAAATTTCAAGCAGTTACCGCGCCTGCTACTGTAGAAACTCCAAAACGAAGATGGTCACTATAAGAAGCCATTATGAAAGACTATAAAATTAAGTATGTGGATAAAATTCCCCATGCTATTGAAGATAAAATGCACCAAGGCTTTATTGCTTACGAGAGTGCACGTGGCATTGAAGATAATTATAAGTCATTCTCTTTTGTTTTAATGGACGAAAATAATGAGCCTAAAGGGGTGTTAGAGGCTTATACAATTTTCGCTGAAATTTACATAAATAATATTTGGGTTGCCCAAGACCTTCGGGGTAAAGGTTATGGGAAAAGACTATTAGAAACACTCGAACAGCACTTTATTGGCAAAGGCTTCAATAACATTAATCTAGTCACCAGCGCCTTCCAAGCGCCTGGGTTTTATCAAAAGTGTGGTTTTACAGCAGAATTTGTTAGAGAAAATATTAAAAACCCACAGTTTTCTAAAACATTTTATGTCAAATTTTTTAAGGATGAAGTTCAAACTCAAGGTTTGTTAAAAAATATCGCGGTTATCAATGAAGAATCAAAGCACCCTTCACTATTTTCTGTAGAAACATTAAAGCCTTTGATCCAAAGCTTAGCCAAAGATCTCGATATTGTCGCAGTACTTTGTTATGGCTCTTATGCAGAGGGGACATTCGATGAGAAGTCTGATATTGATCTGTTAGTGATTTGTGAAGATTTGATCCCTTATCCCGAACTCCGGCAAAAAGTCTATGAACAACATCAGATCAAAGACCTCAATCTAGAAAAAAGCCATGAGAATTGGGAAACGACTTGGACGCCTATCAATGATGAATTTTTGTTCAATGACAAGAAAATAGAGATTGGGTACAACATGGCGACCTGGGTAGAAGAGGTTGTCAATAAAGTCACTTTAGAGGGTAAAACTACCTTAGACGATTTTCAATTTAGACCTTATACGCTGTTAGCTCTGTTAGAGCAATCGCAATGCTTATATGAAAAGAATAATTGGTTAACCACCACTAAAAAGCAGCTTCGCCCATTTTCCCAACGCTTAAAAAAGGCAATCATTCAAGATAACCTTACTATTTTTAATGAAAGCCTTAACGAACTTGAAAATTTCAACCAGCGCAATATTGGCATATTAGCTTTTCAATTTATGTTGTTTAGAGCGTTAGATGCGGCAACGCAGATCCTGTTCGCTATGAATGAGGTGTATTATCCTGCCTCGAAACGAGAAGAAACTCATTTATTGCGTTTAGCCAAATTGCCAAAAGGGTTGCATGAATTAATTTATGATTATCTTCCAACGTTCTACCAGCGCAAGCAAGAAATACTTGTCAGCTTAAAAGAGATCAAAATATTTATCGACAAAGAGAAAAATAATCCAAAAAAATGAATTGATTTCCCCTTTGCAAAATAATTAAAGCAGATCTATTTTAAAGGATATAAAATGAATTACGGCAAAACTCCAGAACCATTTGAAGATTTGGCATCATTAATTGACCATCCGAAATTAAGACATTATCCAGAACAGCATGATCAATTGCTAAAAACGGCATTTGACGTTGGTGCAGGAGCTTTTAGTGCTTATTATGAAATGAAGAAAAAAGAAGAACAAGATAAAGAACAAAAGCTCAAACCAATTTTAGAACAGTTGCATAGCGTGTCGCAGGGAGATCCTGAGCCTTTGCATCAGGCTTTAATTACAGAGAATCTTGTCAATTTAGACTTATCATCTAAATTGACATCTTATGTTGACCCTGCATTTTATACTACATTAGCCAGGGCGCTTGTCGGCACGCCTGTAAAAACTTTGCTGATAAATCATAATAGTCTTAGCTCTGATTGTATCAACTGTTGTATCTCTGGGTTACCGGGAACTAATTTAACGAGATTTGAGTTCATCGGAGCCGTCGTGAATGAAGAAAGTGCTAAATTGTTAGCGAGTATTATTCCTAAAACGGCTTTGACTTCAATCGATTTTAATTATAATCAGGTTTCTACTGAAACTGACCGATTGATCCACTCATTTAAAGGGTTAAATCGTATGCAAATATTTAAAATGAGTGATGTTCTCAAGGCTGCCTCTGATGAGGAAGTTTTGCATTTGTTAGAGGGGAACGAATTCGCTAGTGAATTTTGTAGCACGGAAGATAAATTGAATCATCTTAGACTTTACCTTGATCTGGTTACCCCACAAAATTCATTTGAGACAGAAGTGGCACAAGATCCTGAATTCATCGAAAGAAGAAAATATAAATAATGCAAAAAATTGAATTAATTTCACCTCACCAAGCTGAAAAAATCTGCCGTGAACTCACGGCGGATTTACCTGAATGGTTTGGGATCCCGATTGCCAATGAGCAATATGCCAAAGGTTGCCTTGAACGCACGTCAATCGCTATCAAAGAGGAGCAAGACTTTATAGGGATGATAACGCTTGAATATCCCTTTAATAATAATGCTAATATTTATTGGATGGCTGTTAAAAGAGCATTTCATGGCAAACAAGTGGGTACACAACTATTACAAGCTGCAGTGAAAGATTGTAGGCAAAAAGGTTTTCAAACCATTACCGTGGAAACTTTAAGTCCCAAACATCAAGATCCTAACTATCTTAAAACCTATCTATTTTATGAAAAGTGTGGATTTAAACCGTTATTTGAACTCAAACCGTTTGGGCCTGAGTTGTTAATGTGTTACATGATTATAAATATACAACTCGCCTTTCAAAATTCGATACTTTGAATTTCATGTGAGCGGTATATCTTGTTTGTATGCTTTGCATCTTCAAATGGAATGGGTATATTAAGGAACAATAATGAAAAAAATGTCGCACAAAAGCGCCAAAGCATCTCATTATAGCCATCAGGCCAAAGAATACGATGCCTTCAATGAAGCGAATTCAAAAGTCACTAATCAAACCATTGAAACGTTGCTTAAAAACTATAAAGTAAAATCTGTGCTTGATCTAACTTGTGGTACAGGTTCTCAAGTTTTTTGGCTATTAAAGCGGGGCTTTGCCGTGGTGGGTTCTGATATTAATGCCAACATGCTTAAAATGGCGAGAACCCGTGCTAAAACAGAAAAAAGAGCAGTTAAATTTATTAAAGGGGATATGCGTACTAGCAAAATTGGTCAATTTGATGCTGTCATTACCATATTTAACGCGATTGGACATCTCACAAAAAGCGACTTTGAAAAAGCAATTCGTAATATTTATGCGAATCTAAATCCGGGTGGTCTTTATATTTTTGATATTTATAATTTAAGTTATCTCTTGCACGGAAATAACGTTACAACCCTCACCATTGATTGGCAAACCTTGAGAGGTAATACTAAATCTCGAATTGTTCAATATAGTACGATTGATAAAGAAGGGATCTTAGCTTCTTATACCACTTCTTGTGTACAAAAAAATAACGGCAAACCTCAAATTTCACATGATGTGCAAACTTTGCAAATATACTCTGTTAAAGAGCTCAAAAAAATGCTGGAACGAAATGGTTTTAAGGTGCAAGGTCAATGCGCGATTAATGGAGAAAAATTTGAAGACACTAAATCAGAGCGTATTGTCATGATTGCAAAAAAGCCATCATCTAATTGACTGCAAACCAATCTGGACTATGGCTGTTTTCTTTTCGAAATGCTAACAACGCTTGTAAAAAATCGTGATTAGCATTTTCATAATTGTTTCCTAGAACATCGGCAATTTCATATTCATGGTCCATCGTAAATAATTCAAATTCATCAGGTATCTTATATTCCATAGTAATAGCCTCTTGGAAAAGAAGGTTTGCAAAATGGACTAAACGTTCGGGCTCCTGAAGCCCCAGATAATGCATTCTACCCAAGACAAAACGATAAACTTCAAATTTGTTAGAGGTTGTAATGAGGGGTTTTATCGCGTTCATGGCGGAAGTCGTTGTGGTGCTTAAGGAGAGCTCGATAATTGGATAGGGAACAGAGTCTAGGGTGTTAATCATATCATCTGCAAACATAACGCAATCTTTAACGGTACATAATCCCCAAAGTAACCCGTAATAGATATTTTCTGCTGTTTGGCAGAGATTATTCATGTTCAACTAACAATTTTACGGTAAAGAATGCATTTAACTATTTATGATTGCAAAAATCAAGAGTGTAAGCCTCGTTAAAATCACAGTGCGGTTTACTGTGGATTTAACGATATCTATTAAAGACTGTTAGATAAGGAAGTAATCATGAACGCGAGTAACTGCCAAACGGATTGTTGCAGAAAAATGTGTGCATGCTGCCTGGGAACAGCCATTGGCGTCACTTGGGCATTAGGCGTGCTCATGTTAGGCGTTTTGGTGTGGAAGTTTAATTACGGAGCAGCGTTCCAACAAGTGTTAGCTTCAATTTATGCAGGCTATGCACCTACTCCGAAGGGAATTTTGCTTGGAACGCTTTTTGCGCTTGTTGATGGATTCATTTGTGGTTTGCTTATCGCCTGGATTTATAACCTGTGCCACAAAATCTGTTGTTGGAAAACATGTAGGAAAGATACAGCGCCACAAGATAATACCCTTAAATAAGAGCAACCATGCAAATGTATGCGATAGTTAATAATATTATTATTATCACTATTGCATTAGTGCTTGTTGGGATTTTGTTTTCAAAAAATATTCGACAGTCAAGCATGTGGCATGCAACGGTAACGCCTCTAGCATCCATTATTGGTAGCGGATTTCTAGTATCTGCACCGTTACTGATGTTGGTTGGCGGTAAATATGCCGTTTGGATCATGATTGGGATAGTGATTGTCGCTTATGCTCTTGGCAGTAGTATGCGACTTAACATTTCATATTCTGAACCTGCTAAGGATGATGATAAAACATCCGTATGGCTCTTTCGTGCGCGACTGCTATCAAGACCAGCTTTAGGGGTTGCTTACGTCATTTCTGTTACTTTTTATTTAAAATTGCTAAGTGCCTTTGTATTGCAAGCAATTGGTTACAAAACCCCCTTTATGGTTAATGTGATAACTACTTTCATTTTAATATTTATTGCTTTGGCCGGCAAGTTTCGTGGATTATCCAGACTTGAGTTGTTTGAGATATTTTGCGTGAACACAAAACTTGCCATTATTGCTGCTATGATAGTAGGTTACTTAATTTATGATGTTAATCTTTTGTTAGGGCAGGGAATAGAATCATTTCAAAAGCCAGATGGATCTCTTTGGAACGGAATAAAAAAAGTATTAGGGCTGGTTATTATTGTGCAAGGGTTTGAAACATCGCGATATTTAGGTGAAAAATATGATGCTGATACCAGAACGCTTTCAATGAAGCATGCGCAAATTATTTCAGGCATCATTTATGTATTGTTTATTTTGGTAGCCATGCCAATCATTGGTAATTTATCCAAGGTTGATGAAACACTGATCATTTCTGTATCAGGCAAAGTTGCTGTTAGCCTTCCTCTGTTAATATTGGTCGCTGCCATGATGAGTCAATTCAGTGCGGCAGTGGCGGATACTATTGGTGCAGCCGGTTTGCTGACAGAAGCCTTTTTAAAGAAAATCTCGATTAATAATGCTTATTTGCTCACAACGACATGTTCTTGTGTTCTCACCTGGACAACTGATATTTTTGAAATTATATCCATTGCTTCCAAAGCATTTGCATTTTATTATTGTATTCAGCTCTTTATAACGCTTCTTACCATCCATCGTGTGAAAAAAATAAAGCATAAATTGATTAAATCCATACTGTATTTTGGTTTGTTGATATTAATGGCTTTGGTGGTATTGCTTGGGATCCCAGCGGAATGATGTACATAGGAAATGTCTCATGAGTGATGAAAAATATGAGTTCGATATTGGTCCTAAAGGTCAAGAAGGTTTAGATATTTTAGATGTGATGTTTAACCCTAATACCCAACAACAATTGCTAGCAGCTGGCCTAAAGCCGGGTATGCGTGTGTTGGATATAGGGTGTGGCCGTGGTGCTATGAGTGTGTGGTTAGCAGAGCAAGTCGGGCCACAAGGTAGCGTGTTAGCCATTGATAACAATGAAAATCAGATCAATGCTACCATCGAATTAACTCAAAGAGTATGCCCGCCGTGGTTAACTTTTAAAGTACTTTCAGCTTATGACATTGCGCAATTAAAGGAAACTTTTGATCTCATCTATTGTCGTTTTATACTTCATCACTTGAAAAATCCTACTCAGATTATCCAAAAAGTCTATGACAAATTACCTAAAGAGGGGCTGTTTGTTGCAGAAGAAGGTATTGTGAGTGCTGCCTACTCCTATCCTCCCATCAGTGGTTGGGGCAGTGAACGATTGGGTGAGCGTTTGCCGCTCGAAAAAGAAGGGGAGGCTCGTGATGGAAATTTTGGCATGAAACTCTACACGCAAATGAAAAGTGTCGGTTTTGATATTCAATTTGCCATGTTGCATCAACCGCTGCTCTATACTCAAGAGCAAAAGCAATTGCTAGCGGGAGCTGCGATGGAAGGTTACAAGCAATATGCTATCGATCATGGCATGAGTCAGGACGAGTGGCACAAGCGTGCTCAAGAGATGCATCGATTAATCAATGATGATAAAGGTGTTTTTGGTTTTTATCAAAGCTGCTTAGTTGTAGGTAAGAAACCTCTTGATGCGCTATAATGCCAAAAAATGGAGATATGATAGTTATCCATTTTATATATCAGTTCTCTGTTAGTAAATCATATAGGTATATTTTTAGATAATCTGATAGAGTGAGGGGATGTGTTGTATTCAAATCACTCTATTCTTCTATGTGTAATTTCACTGTTTGAAGATGGCATTGAATAAATCAGGTGCGCAGCCTGTTAGAGAGAATATTAACAAATTCATTCAGGAATTTTGTTTGAGATTTGAAAAATTGAGCATCGACCTCCTCAACTAGTGGTATAGCTTTAAGAGTTACATTGTGTCCTTTTATTGTTAAATTTAAGCAATATGCCCTTCCATCCCCAGGGTTGCGGTGGCGCTCAATTAGTTTTTTTTGTAGTAAAATTTTTACTACATCTGACATCATCATCTTATCTATCTGCGTAAAGTCGGCGACTTGATTTTGTGAAGGTCCATATTCAGACGTATTAGAAAGCCACAAAATGCCAGCTAATGCCACAAATTGTGCATGGGTGAGGCCCAAAGGTTCAAGCGCTTTTCTTTGTTGCTGCTGCCACTGATTGGTTAATTGCCATAATAAAAATCCGGGGCTGTCCTCTTTGCGTTTAAAGCCAAAGTTCATTGATTTCTTCATTGGTTATCCCCATTGCAGTTGCGATAATTTTAAAATCTTCACACGGTATTTTTAAAATCCCAAAGCGAAAGGCTGCGCCCCATTTGGTTTTATCTTTTATAAAAGATAACTGAGGTAGTAACGGCCTAATGGGGGTATCTTGGGTGTTTAAATATTGGACATTGATGCGATAGGGAATAAAATCTTCGCTCATTTTAACAGCATAGGGTTCGCCTTCTTGAATGACGCCTAATGCACTAAAGCATTGGTAAGGGGTCTTTTCGCCAAACTGTTTGTTTGGAGAATAATAGATCAGAAAATCTCCTGGTTTCATGCGCTTGAGTGGACCTAATTTACCATGGCACACCTGGGCAAAGCCTCCTGCCTGACCCCGCTGTACATGCTCTTTAGAAACCGTGCCTATCCAACATTGCCTCATGAGAATACCTCGCATCATTGATAGCTAATGCGAAAATAGTAAGTGCGCTTATCATTTGTGTCAAGACTAACAGGGTTAAAATCCTGTTAGTCATTGAGAAAAGTAGAGGGGAGGTTAGAGACGACGTTTAACCACAAAGCCACAAATTAATAAGATGAGTCCGAGAACAAGTCCAGGCACAACGGCAATATAGATGTTATAACCCTGCCATGCTGTGACAACTTTATGAACCCATTCAGGAAAGAACAGCAACATAATCCCTTTAGCTACCACTAAATAGCCGATAAGGGTGATTAAAATGGGCCAGCCACGCCAAGTTCTATGACTCAGAACAATCGTTAAGCCCAAGAAGAGGGTGAACATTCCCATGACCATGAGTAAGACAGGATTTTGGGTCATCTGGCCAGCAAGGGTTTGAAAATGCTTAAAATGGAAGAACATCCCTGCGTACAAAATGACGATATAAAGACCTAATAAGCGTGCCCAGAAAATGGAATAGTTCATGAAGTCCCTCCTTGGATCCTAGAAAGTCATTTAAGTGTAAGCTACCGTTTGTCGCTTAACTAGTACCAGATGTAGTGCAATTCGTCTAACTTATATAAAAATTCTTGACCCACACCCCCTATATCATTAAGTTATGCGTAGCAAAGCAGGATACGCTTTGTGGTCATGGGGCGATGTGAGGCATGCAATTCAAAATTGGTTATTCCAATCTCAAATCCAATCAAACCCCATGTAAAAATAACGCATACTCTTTAAAGAGGATACGAAATTGCATGATCTTACTGTTAGGCGCGCCACCTGTTTTGGGTTGGGCGCTCTCTTTATGTGGACGGTTGAGCCTTTATTGATCTCCGAAGTCAATGGCTTGCCTATCTTTGAACTCTTAGCCATCATCTTCGCCAGTTCGTTTGCCTTAACGGCAGTACGCTTGACTGTGCGCAGGGCTTGGCACACTGTCTTGGGGCAACCGGCCTTGATCTGGCTCATTGGTCTTGTCGGCATTTGCGGCAGTGATTTTGCCTATATCTTTGGCGCGCAACAGGCACCGATTGCTCATGTCGACTTAATCGACTATTTGTGGCCGTGCTTGGCGGTGGCCTTTACCAGCATGTTGCCCAAAGAGCGTTTTACTCCTCAGCACGTGATCGGCGCTTTGCTTGGTCTATTGGGGATCTACGTCTTGATGCACCATGAAGTGAGCATGAATGGCTTGAATATCAAGCATTGTGTCGGCTATGTGTTAGCCTTACTTGGCGCCATCATGTGGGGTGGGTACTCAGCATTTTCCCGCTACTACAAAGAAGTGCCCACTGAAATGATTGGCATGTACTGCGGATTAGGTGCTCTTGTTTGCTTGGGATTACACCTTAAATTCGAAACTTTTGTGATGCCTTCCATGACGCAAGGATCTTTGGCAGTCGTCACCGGTTTAAGCGGTGCTGGGATTGCCTATCAATTGTGGGACTACGGTGTAAAGTTTGGTGATGTGTATCTGTTAAGCACCATTACCTATGTTGCGCGAATTGCGGCTATGGCATTACTCGTGGCTTTTGGTAAGGAGCCATTAACATTAAGCCTGTGTATTGCTTGCGCCCTTGCCTCATTAGGTGTCTTTATCAGTGGCCTGGATTCGGCAAGTTTCAAAGGGCTCTTAAGACGCGTTTTTGTTTTAAAAGGATCACAGCCTCAGATCTCTGCTGCAGTATAAGTTAAGCTAAAGGAGTACTTTTGATCATGGATGATTTGCAGCTTTTTTCGCCACTACAATTAAAAAGCGTGACTCTCAAAAACCGCATAGCGGTTTCTCCCATGTGCCAATACTCCTCTATCGATGGTTTTGCCAGTGATTGGCACTTGGTTCACTTAGGATCACGCGCAGTCGGAGGAGCCGCATTGGTTTTTACCGAAGCGACTGCCGTCACACCCAAAGGCCGCATTTCCCCTTATGATCTCGGAATATGGTCTGATGATCACATTGATTTTCTGACTCGAATTGCCAACTTTATTAGCGCACAAGGTGCCGTTCCTGGGATCCAATTAGCCCATTCAGGACGAAAAGGCAGCACCAACCGCCCCTGGGAAGGCGGAGATAAGATTGAAAAAGAGATGGGAGGTTGGCAAGTGGTTGCGCCATCTGCCATTCCTTTTACTTCCGATTCCTTGGTGCCTCTTGAGCTGTCGGTAGGTGAAATTCAGAGCATTATCAAAGCATTTGTTCAAGCCACTAAGCGGGCCCTAGAAGCCGATTTTAAAGTATTAGAAATACACAGTGCCCACGGTTATTTGTTTCATGAATTTTTATCGCCCCTTAGCAATTTGCGCAAAGATAATTATGGTGGCAGCTTTGAAAATCGTACTCGCTTTTTATTGGAAGTCGTCACTGCTGTTCGTGAAGTCTGGCCAGATGATTATCCACTTATGGTGCGGATCTCAGCAACAGACTGGGTAGAAAAAGGTTGGGATATTGAAGATTCCGTTCAATTAAGCAAAGAGCTTAAAGAAAAGGGAGTGGATTTAGTCGATTGCTCAAGTGGAGGGAATGCAGGCTCTGTTTTTATTCCTGCAGGCCCCGGTTATCAAACGGCTTTTGCTGAGCGAATCAAAAGAGAAGCTAAAATAGCCACCGGCGCAGTGGGAATGATTATGTCACCCGCACAAGCTGATCATATCATTCGTACCCAACAGGCCGATATCGTGTTGTTAGCACGTGAAATGTTGCGAAATCCTTATTTCCCGTTGACTGCAGCGCGCGAGTTAAATCAAGAAATAACCTGGCCTTCGCAATATTCTCGCGCGGCGCCAAGTAAAAAGAATCGTTAAGGCCGATCTCTACAAATCATGCAAAAACTCTGAACGGGTCAAGAAGTGCTATTACACGTGATAGATATGACCAAAAGGAGTAAACCCACTATAATTAAATAGTTTATAAGAATAACTAAGCGTGTGATGCATGTTCTTGTCGCAACCAACGATAAGCAAACCACGGTGGAAATACATGCCACTGGGTTTATTTATACTAGTGGGGTTTAACCTGCTGGCGTTTGCATTTTTTGAATACAATGATATTAGCTATCGTAATAAAGCGACTGAATACTATTTTAAATCTTCTCTCGATAAAATCGAATTCCCATTGTACGTTCGCTATTTGCAGCGATATCTCGCTGTCAATAATAGTTATAGTCGCTTTATGGAAATTACGGAAGGGATGATCTCGACGCAAGAATTATATTGGATGCAGCGGTATGATCCTTTATTTCAAGAATGTCTCAATAACAATCAATGTCTTCCTGATAACAGTTTATATTACATTAAGTGGCAAGAGCGCCGTCGCGAGTATTTACGATTATTAAAAAAAGATAGCATCGATACCTTGGCCTTTACCTCAGCTACTCCCACGGTAGCTACTGCCATCGCTAGTCTTTTCATGAATGCTGACATAGTGCAGTTATTTATTAATCTTATTTTTTTAGTCAGTGTGGGTATATTGCTGGAATCTATTTTAGGTATGGCGGCAATAATTGTTGGATATTGTCTGTGTGGTGTTTTTACCCTCTCAGCCTATTGTTTATTGATGCCTTTTTCCTCTATGCCTATTTTGTGTGCGGGGGGAGCAGTTGCTGGGTTAGTGGCAATGGCTGCAACTTTAAATGGAAATTCGTCATTGCGCTTTAATTATCTTCATGGCAAAACCTTTAAACATGTTAATTTTTCTAGCCAATTACTGTTCCCTGTTTGGATTATATTACAACTTGGTCTGCTGATAATCGGTTCATTGAATGCGATTAATTTGTTTCCCCAGGTTGGAGGTCTATTAAGTGGTGCATTAATGGGATTAATTTTAAGATGGACCTTTTACCCTGCAAAGCGAGTTGAACCCATTATATTCAAAGAAAACAAGCGCCCGAATCTTTTTAATAAGAGATTTAATGAGGCTGTTAATCAGATCTCCTTGTCAAATTATGAAGCGGGTCAACAAATATTGAATCAATTATTAGAAGAATACCCCAATAATCGAGAGATCTATTTTCAGTTGTTTAATCTATTAAAAAAGGCTCCGCAAACAGAAGATTATCATAATATCGTATTAAAAATATTTGCTTTAAAAGACGAGTCACAATCAACCACGGCCATGATTAATCAAGTATTTAAACATTATCAAGCGATGGCCAAACCCGCCATGATTTTTAATGCTAATATCTATTTACCGTTATTGCAGCGATTTCGCAATGGAGGTTATTGGGATGATGCTGAAAAAATCTTGAATTTGTTGATCAAAAATGATCCACAAGGCAACTTGGCGGAGGAGTTAGCAAAAGAACAGTGGATGCTTGCGCAAGGGTATCTCAACAAAAACAATAAAACACAATCGGATAGATTGCTTTCCTCTATGTTGCAACTTTTTCCTCACACAGAATCGGCAAAACAAGCTCGAACGCTGCATTCTTCAAATAATTAAGTATAACGGTGTGCTCGAATGGCCGGCAAGAATGGCATTGGGTCAAGTCTGACATCGTTGCGGATAGAGCGCTTCTCGTCTCGTAAAGTCTTTTTTAGAGGTACTTTAAAAGCTGGGTACGGCGTTTCAAGGCTACAAGGGAAGAATATAGGGACAGGGCCTTTAATCATCAATCGCGTGGCATTCTCATCGCTTAATACGATATTAGCGCGTAAATGAGGAGCCAATTCTTGCACAATAGCCAGTTGCTCATTAGGGGATAGGCTATTTAGTTTTTGCAGTTGAATTTGTATGCCAAGATCTTCCCCCTTTTTTAATAACAATTCACTAGCTTTGGCAATGCTAATTCGTTTAATTGATTTGGTATGAGCCCAGGTCCAGCTCATTTTTTGAGGGGCACACTTAAGGATGGGAATTTTACGATAACACTGCTTTAAATGAAGGCGCGCCATTCCCATTTCCGCCATCGCATTAGTGAGATTTGTAGGTTTTACGTTGGCTTTTAGAGCAAGCATGCTTTTTTTGAACTGATCTTTAGCCTCGTTTACTGCCATCACCTTATCTAAAGTCGATAAGGATGCACCTATGAACCCAGGTAATACGATAATTTCTCGGGGGGCCTGTAGGCTTTGGTATTCCAACTGCTTAAAGATCAAAGTGGCCTTTTCTCTGGCGGTTAAATTGCCTACAAAAAGGGTATTTTGTGACTCTTCTTGAACCCAGGCAACGAGTTCGGGTTCCCTTATCACTGCATTGCACAATTCTTGTAGTGTGCTTTGAAGTACTAGAAAGCTATCAAGTACATCCTGACGTAATGCGACTTCTTGCATGAGTTTGTTTAGCACCTAAACTTATATTATGAAGGATATTTCTTGTGAGTTTACCGTGCAACCAGGCAACCCGGAAAGCCTACACTATCAAAAAAGGGGGGGAGAGCTGAACCCGCTTGACCTCTTTAATTGCGCAATGCAGCAATCTCAGCAATCCTTGCAAGCATGGTGGCAATTGTTTGAGAACGTTCAGAATAAAGTAAACAGGCCAAAGGCCACATTCGAAACCGATCTCGAAGACAAACGCTTTAGCGATCCTAAGTGGGGTTTACCTCTTTTCTATTTTTATCATCAAGCCTATTTGCTTTATACCAAGCAAATATTGGATTTCTTAGAACATAATCCAAGCTCTGATCCTAAAATCACTCAACAAATAAATTTTTTTACTAAACAATATTTAGATGCCGTTGCGCCTTCCAATTTTCCTTTAACAAATCCAGAAGTGCTAGAGCAAACTATCGAGAAGCAAGGTGAAAACTTTCGTCAAGGTTTGCAAAACTGGTTAGAGGATGTTGCCAAACACAAAGGTCAGATCCAAATGACCGATTTGCAGGCATTTGAGTTGGGGAAAAATATTGCTGTTTCAAAAGGTAAAGTGGTTTATCAAAATAGTCTCATACAATTGATTCAGTATGAAGCAACGACTGAAAAGGTTTTCAAACGCCCATTGTTGATGATCCCGCCATGGATTAATAAGTATTACATTCTAGATTTGACTGAAAAAAAATCATTAGTGAAGTGGTTGGTCAATGAAGGATTTACTGTCTTTATGATTTCGTGGGTTAACCCAGATAAGTCATACCAAGATACGCAGTTTGAAAATTATGTAACGGAAGGAGTATTGGCCGCGATAGATGCGATAAAACAAGCAACCGGTGAAGACAAAGTGAACGCACTGGGATTTTGCATTGGTGGCACGCTGCTTGCGGTAACAACGGCTTATTTAAAAGCAATCAATGACCCAAGCATCAATAGTGCAACTTTCTTGACCTCGCTAATCGATTTTAGTGAACCTGGGGATCTTGGTGTCTTTATTGATGAAAACCAGGTAGAGCGAATTGAAAAAGAAATGGAGAGTGTGGGGTATTTAGACGGCAGAGTGATGATGAATACGTTTAATATGTTGCGGGCTAACGATTTGCAATGGTCATACTATGTTAATAATTACCTTTGTGGCAACAAGCCTTTTGCTTTTGATCTGCTCTATTGGAACTCTGACCCTGCGAATTTGCCCGCTAAAATGCAAAGTTTCTATTTGAGGAATTTTTATTTAGAGAATCGTCTTTGCGTACCTAATTGTCTACAAATATTAGGTAAGCCACTTGATCTTCAAAAAGTGAACATTCCCTGTTACTTCCTATCAACTTTACAAGACCATATAGCGCCTTGGCCCAGTACTTTTATGGGGGCGAAATGTTTGGGGGGGCCTACGACTTTTGTGTTAGCAGGATCTGGACATATCGCTGGCGTCGTGAACCCACCTACTAATCAAAAATATGGTTATCAGCATTGTGATATGGAACTTCGCTCCTTTTCTGATCCAAAAGCTTGGCTAAAACAAGCCACATCGGAAAAGGGTTCATGGTGGCCGCATTGGACCAAGTGGCTGATGAGGTATGCAGGCGATAAAGTGAATAAGCGTGTACCAGGTGATGGAAAGTTAAAGGTTCTCCAAGATGCACCAGGAAGTTATGTTAGAAAAAGAGTTGAGTAAAAAGCAATATTAAAAGGTTATGCGCTATCCTTCTTATGAATAGTCATTGTGAATATTACTGAGTCTTTAACCGGGTGGTAAAACTATCAGTTTATGAAAGTATTAGTGTGTGATGATTCAACAATAAATCGCCAAATCATTGGTGCTTATCTTGGGCGGATGGGGCATAAAGCTATTTATGCTGACAATGGTGCTCAGGCTGTGCAATTGTTTGAAGAGCATGAACCCGATATGGTGCTCATTGATGTTGAAATGCCAGAGATGGATGGTTATGAAGCCACTCGCACCATGCGTCAATCTTGCTATGATTTTTCACAGTGGACACCTATTATCATTGTCAGTAGTCATATTGATGATGAAAGCATTGTAAAAGGTATCGAGGCAGGTGCAGATGACTATCTCACTAAGCCAGTTTCGCAAGCAGTGCTTCGAGCAAAGATCCACGCAATGCGTCGTCTTGTGAATATGCGCCAAAACCTCATCGATTTTGGCAATCAATTGCGTGAAGTGAACGATAAGTTGCTGGTATCCAACCAACTACTGTCTGAATTATCACTGAAAGATCCTTTAACGCGTTTAGGGAATCGTCGGGCATTTGAAGAAAATTTAGTCAGGTCATGTCGCACGGCCATTCGTGAAGCAAAGCCAATGTCGCTATTGATGATTGATGTTGATAATTTTAAACCATTTAATGATACCTATGGTCACCAGGCAGGTGATTGCTGTTTGCAACAGGTGGCACAAGTATTAAAAAGAGGTATTCATCGTGCAACTGATTTTGGTGCACGTTATGGCGGTGAAGAGTTTTCAATTATATTGCCAGATACTCCAATAGGTGGTGCTTTACATGTGGCCGAGCGTTTGCGGCTGTGTGTTGAAGCGTTGCAAATCCCAAATAAAAATGCAGATAAAGGTATTATCACCATCAGTATTGGTGCGGCGACAGCCGATGCAACCAAGGAATTTACTGGTGAGGCCTTAGTGGGAGCAGCTGATAGTGCTTTATATGAGGCAAAACAAACGGGCCGCAATTGTATCGTTGGAACCAAAATGGAACCGGTTGGTACTGAATCAGCGAATCAACGTCCACAATATAAAATGACTCGTCATTTACCCCCAACAGGCTCCTCATCCGCACACTAAATTAAATCAATACTTTTGACTTTTAACGGGTTCTATGGCAATATTTTGTGTCCTAACCAACATAGAGTTTGCCATGAGTCTTAACGGTACACTTTCAAAAATGGTTGTATCCGCAACCCAACCTGTCAGCTATCAGTTGCCATTATCGGATCATTTAGTGCCATTAAATGACTATTTAGGTCAAACTTTACATTTAAAATTCACTGGCGATATTTATTGTATTAATTGCGATACACGCATTAAAAAAAGTTATCAAGACGGGTATTGTTTTCCCTGCGTGCAACGCTTAGCTCGTGCAGACTTATGCATTGTTAAACCTGAACGATGCCATTTTCATCTTGGAACTTGCAAAGAGCCTGAATGGGGGCAATCCCACTGCATGATCCCGCATTGTGTTTATTTGGCTAATTCCTCAGGGATTAAAGTTGGGATAACTCGCAAAACACAAGTTGCCACACGTTGGATTGATCAAGGTGCCATTGCCGCATTGCCCTTTTTTGAAGTAGCTACCCGTCGAGTTTCAGGCTTGCTGGAGGTAGCGATTGCTAAACATGTGGCTGATAAAACCAATTGGCGCAAGATGTTAATGGGACATAATGAACCTATTGATTTAATCGAATATCGAACGCAACTAATGGGCAAACTCAGTGATGATATTGCCAAAATCCACGAACAATTTGGTCAACAGAGTATCAAAGTGCTAGAGGATGCCACAGTCGTTGAATTAAGTTATCCTGTTTTAGCGTATCCTCAAAAAGTAACCTCTTTATCGTTTGATAAACACCCGAGCATTCAAAGCAAGCTTTTGGGCATCAAAGGTCAATATTTGATTTTTGAAGCTGGGGTTATCAATATCCGAAAACACAGTGGCTATAAAATAGTTTTGACTACTTAGTTACTTGGTGTATATCATGCCTCCCCGTCATTAAAAGAACAAAAGGGAGGCATGATGTCCTTTAATATAAAACAAATCTCCGCCACTGCAAATTATATTGCCGATCAATTATTTAATCGTAGTCAAACACAATTAAGGCAATCCTTCTGTCGTCAATTTAAAGAACGCTTTAAAGGGGTGCATGCCCTAAACAACATGGTTTTTGCAGTAGGCGCTCCTGATTTTGCTCAACTTATTCAAAATTTGAATCAACAGCAGATTCAAATTCCAGCACAGTTTCGCGTAATCCTTTACAGCAGTGGAAAGAGCGTTCATCAAAGTCCCGATGGGGAAACAGTGATAGGCTTTTTTAAGATTCAAAAGAGCAAAAGTCGAGAAGCCGTTAGATTAGAAACTTTACTGGACGAGCCGCTCTCTATAAGCGATGAACATTCAGATGATCAACATTCATTAGAAGATGCTTTTAGGGCGCCTCCGAAATCCATGTTGAGCCAATTTATCGATTCTAAGGTACTTGAGAGCATCATAAACACCGAAGGGACTGCACTAATTCCTAGCACCCATATAAGAAAAGGCTTTTAAGTTTGTTGCGGCCTCTTGGAGGCCGCTCAATTTTGCTTAATTGCTTTCTAAGAAAACCCGCTTTCTCTCAGGTGCATTGAACAAGAGTGCGACTTCTTTGTATAACCCAACAAGTGCGATGACATTCAATACGAGCATGAGGTTCATGAAGACATCAGCTAAGGTCCAAACAAATTTAACATGGAACAAAGCACCGAGGGGAATACAGGCTACAAAGAGATATTGGAAATGACGAATTTTTTGAGCACCAAATAAATACTCTACGGCTTTATCTGCGCAGTAAGACCACGTCAATATAGTGGTAAAAGCAAAAAAGAACAGGGTAACGGTGATAATGTGTCCGGCATAGTCAAAAGAAAACCCGCGCTTGAAAGCTTCAATACATAAGTTAGTGCTTTCCAAACCATGAACGAGCCAGGAATCGGTAATGATCAGTACGAGACCTGTCAGAGTACAAACGAGCATAACCACTAGCGGCGAAACGGTACTGATAAGTCCTTGCGTTAAAGCGGTCTGTGAGAGTGAGGTTTTGCTGTCGACAGAGGCATGGATGATGGCATCAATACCAACCCCTGTATCGGTGGCAAAAAGCCCTCTATCAAAACCTGTGCGCATGCCCTCTAGCACGGTGAAACCCGCGATACCGCCAACGACGGCTGTCGGATGAAAGGCAGCATGGATAATGAGTTCTAAAGCAGGAATAATTTTATCGGCATTGAGCAATAAAATAAGGACGCAAGCTAATACGTATCCGACCGCCATAAAAGGTACAACCAGCGAAGAAACTGTGGAAAAGCGTTGAAACCCACCCAAGATGACTGCAGCAACGATAAGACACATGCCGATACCCGTCAGAAGGGGCGGAACACCTGCTTGAGTGAAAGGTAATGCTAAAGAATTCATTTGGACCATGTTGCCGACAGTGAGCGCTCCCAAAATAGCAAGTACGCAATAAAGTTTGCCGGCACGCTTCATGCCCAGACCCTTTGAAAGGTAATACATCGGTCCGCCAACGAATTTGCCATTCTCGCCTCGTTTGCGATAGAGCACGCCCAAGGCACAGCCAACAAACTTAAGAATGGAGCCAAAGGTTGCCATGACCCACATCCAGAAAATAGCTCCAGGCCCCCCCATGGTGAGTGCAACGGCGATGCCGGAGATATTGCCCGTGCCAAGGTTTCCACCTAGGACAGCGGCTACCGCACTGAATGAGCTGGAGCGGTTATCGGTGTTATCTCGATCTTTTAGGAAGAACTTCCAGGCTTTGAAGGCATGGGTGCATTGCACAAATCGGAATTTAATCGTGAAAGCGATGCCGACGATGGCGACGAGGGGTATCAATAAAAAGAGTGACAAGCCAGATTTAAATTCGTCTAACATTGATACCTCTTGGGGGCTGCCGTTTAAGGGTTTTTGATTTTACGGGTCAGAGCTACCCCAGTCAACTTTAACAGCTTGATAACTAAGTTAATTCTGACCAAAGGTTAATTTAATTAATTAACTTGCATTGCGTCATTAAAACAGGTAAAAAGTCCCCTTTTACCCTTTAGCAAAGACCCTTTTCAATGCGTGATCCAAACGGTTATTTAACACCGCTTCATTTTGCCGCCTGCGAAGGCCGGCTCGATAAAATAAAGCGTTTACTGGCACGCAATCCTCGCAGTGTGGACGTGACGGATCGCTTTGGTATGACCCCACTACATTATGCAGCGATGAAAAATCAGTACGATGCAGCAGTAGAGTTGGTCAACAAGGGGGCAACATTGTGTCGAGATGCTGATGGACATGGTCCTTGTTTTTATGCCCAAAATCATTCCAAACTCAGATCCTTTTTAGTTGGTGTCGCAAAACAGCAGAAACTTAAGCACCTGCATAAAGCTGCCAATAGAGGCGATCTTAAAAAAATAAAAGCAAATATCACTCATATAGAAGTTGAAGATGCGGAACAAAGAACGGCGATACTTCACGCTGCTAAAGGTAGGAAAAAACGGGCCTTAGATTATCTGTTACTGAAGGGAGCCGATCCTTATGTCAGTGATCAATATTCACAAAATATCATTGACTACACTAAACGAAATTTTCACCATACCGAACTTTCTCGCTATCTGAAATCCAAAATTGGGATTGCCCGAGACAAGTTACAAGCCTTTAAAGAATTTTATCAAAAGTTTTTTGCAGAGCAGTTAGCGATTGCTAAAAAGCGTCGTAAAAAATTAATTGTGCTGTTAGGGGAAATTCATGGCGATTATCGGATCTACCAGCTTGAAAAAAAGCTCCTGACAGCTTTGTCAGAGCTTGGGATCAGGCATTTATTTGCAGAGACACGTCAAGATAGCAAAGAAATGTTAGACAGTTATCAAAGAATGATGAAAAAAATGCCAGAGCCCATGAACATTCATGGTGTTGATAATCATCCACAACGGGAAACGGCAAACCTCAATCAGCGAAACCAATATATCCGAAAAGGCATTGAAGAAGTGAAGCAGCATGGTGTCATGATTACAGGTACACATCACTTATACGGCTTGGTGAGTAGAAGGAATACCCAATTGGACAACAAAAAATTTCACATTGTCGCCATGAATCTAAGTGCTGCATTTGAACAGAGAAGTTCCGTTGAAAAAGAAGAAAAATTTGCGTTTAACCGTAAAAAGGTGGTTCAAGTCTCAAAGCTCAAATAGCTTAGCATCAAGTTTTCTTTTCGGGTAACCCACTTGGTGGACATTCACTGAGTAATTGCGGTTGCTCTTCATCATTTAGCATTTCAAGCTTCACTGGGAATCCCCATAACTGATAGAGATGTTTAACCACTTCATCTTTGGTATCGCCAAGGGGGCGACGATTACGTTGGGTATATCGTAAAGTCAGTGACCGATCACCACGAATGTCGACGTTATAAACCTGGATATCTGGCTCTAAGTTTCCTAGATTATAGTTTTCACTCAAAGTTTGCCTTAATCGGTGATAGCCATCTTCGTTGTGGATTAATGACACCTCTAAATCAGGTCGCTCATCATCATCTAAAATGCTAAATAATTTCAAATCTCGCATTATTTTCGGGGACAGAAATTGAGCTATGAAGCTTTCATCTTTGAAGTTTCGCATAGCAAAGTCTAACGTTTCAATCCAATCGCTACCAGCAAAATCAGGGAACCACTTCTTATCTTCATCTGTTGGATTTTCGCAAATACGTCGAATATCACAAAACATGTTAAAGCCAAGCGTGTAAGGGTTAAGTCCTGAGTAGAATTGGCTTTCGAAAGAGGGTTGATAAATGACATTAGTATGATTGTGTAAAAATTCCATCATAAAATCATCATTGATTAACTGCTCAGTATAGAGTTGATTAACAATAGTATAATGCCAAAAAGTTGCCCAACCTTCATTCATCACTTTGGTTTGTTTTTGTGGGTAGAAATACTGAGCAATTTTACGTACAATTCTTACAATTTCACGTTGCCAAGGTTCAAGTAACGGGGCGTGTTTTTCAATAAAGTAGAGAATATTTTCTTGTGGTTCATCAGGAAAGCGTTTGTTTTCTACCGTTCCAGTTTTATTCGAAGGAGAGGGAAGTGTTCTCCAGAGTTCATTAACTAGAGATTGTAAATATTCGGAACGATTAGCTTGGCGTGCTTTTTCTTCAGCCAAGGAGATTTTATTGGGCCTTTTATAGCGGTCAACCCCATTGTTCATCAATGCATGGCAAGCATCAAGGGTTGCTTCAACCTCATCAATCCCATAATGCTCTTCACATTCTGCTATATAATTTTTTGCAAAAAGCAGATAATCAATTATAGAATCCGGGCTAGTCCAAGTTTTGAATAAATAATTACCTTTAAAAAATGAATTATGACCATAACAAGCATGGGCAATCACGAGTGCTTGCATGGCTAGGGTGTTTTCTTCCATTAAATAGGCAATACAAGGATTTGAATTAATAACTAATTCATACGCTAAACCCATATTCCCGCGTCGATAATGCTTTTCAACGTTCAAAAACTGCTTCCCAAACGACCAATGACTATAACCTAATGGCATACCTACGGCCGAATAAGCATCAAGCATTTGTTCTGAGTTGATAATCTCTATTTGGTTGGGATAGGTATCGAGTTTAAAGTCTTGAGCAATGCGTGCAATTTCCTTATCAAACTCTGCTAAGAGTTCATAAGTCCATTCCGATGAGTCAGAGATAACAGTGTTTTTTGACTTAGCCATGAGGAAGCCCTTCTTGGCGCTTAAAAAGCTCTCTGAACACAGGGTAGATATCCTTAATACTTTCTATGTGTTGCATAGCAAATTGTGGGCAGGCATCTTTAATAGTGAGATAAGCTTCCCACAGGCTTTGATGGTGCCTTGGCATAATTTCAACATAGGCAAAATATTGCACAAAATCGAGAATGTCGTTAACTAAGATCTCTTTGCAGCGAGGAGAATCATTGTTCCAATTGTCGCCATCTGAAGCTTGAGCCGCATAAATGTTCCAATCACTGGTGGGATAGCGAGCAACCATAATGTCACGCATCAATTCCAGAGCGCTTGAAACCACAGTGCCGCCTGTTTCTCTGGAGTAAAAAAACTCCTCTTCGTTAACTTCTTTAGCGCTGGTATGATGTCGAATAAATACGAGTTCAACATTTTCATATGTTCTTGATAAAAATAAATATAATAAAATAAAAAAACGTTTGGCAATGTCTTTTTTAGCTTCATCCATCGAGCCAGATACATCCATCAAACAAAACATAACAGCTTGAGTGGAAGGTTCAGGCCGTACGACACGATTGTTATATTTTAAATCGAAAGGGTCAATAAAGGGGATAGTATCCAGTGTCCGTTTGAGTCGTTCAATTTCTTCCTTCAGCACGATCACTTGTTGAGAGGTTGGATCACTCGTTAGTAACAAAGCTAATTCTGTTTCTAATTCTCTTATTTTATTATTTTTTGCTGCCTTAATCGCCAGTCTTCTTGCTAAAGCCTCGCGTAGTGAGCGTACCACATTAATGTTGGCAGGAATACCTTCTGAGGTATAGCCCGCTCTGACCATCTTGAAATTTGGCATTTTGGTAATTTGCGTTTTAACGAGATTAGGCAGTGCGAGATCTTCGAAGAACAAATCCAAAAATTCTTCTTTAGATATTTCAAATGCAAAATCATCTTGCCCTTTCTCGTCAGAATCGCTGGCTTGGGTTCCTCCTTTGCCATGCTGATCTTGACTAGGACGTTTGATAAGATCACCCGGAATAAATTCCTTATTGCCCGGGAAAATAATATTTCGCAGACCACCCTCACCATAGGAAAAAGAGGGTTCCGAAATATCTTTTGCGGGAATGGTAATTTTTTCGCCACTCTCATCAACGTCTTTGATGCTTCTGCCTGAAATAGCTTCTCTTACCGCTTCTTGAATTTGCTTTTTGAAGCGACGCATGAAGCGTTGGCGATTCACCGCGCTTTTGTGGCGTCCATTTGGACGGCGATCAATAAACCGCGACATCAGGGTCCCTTATGAGGATTTGCGTACACGCAAATACCATTCACAGAGTAAACGTACTTGCTTAGGCGTGTATCCCTTATCAACCATGCGATCGACAAACTCTTGATGCTTTTTCTTCTCATCAGCTGATGCTTTGGTATTAAATGAGATCACGGGTAATAAATCTTCAGTGTTCGAGAACATCTTCTTCTCAATTACTACACGTAATTTTTCATAACTGGTCCAACTGGGATTTTTGCCCTTGTTATTAGCTCTGGCACGTAGCACAAAGTTAACAATCTCATTACGAAAGTCTTTGGGATTACTGATGCCTGCTGGTTTTTCAATTTTTTCTAATTCATCATTTAGTGAACGTCTGTCGAGGATTTCGCCAGTATCTGGATCACGGTATTCAGAATCTTGGATCCAGAAATCGGCATAGGTAACGTACCTATCAAAGATATTTTGACCGTATTCAGAGTAAGATTCTAAATACGCAGTTTGAATTTCCTTGCCAATAAATTCAACATAGCGCGGCGCTAAGTACCCTTTAATATATGACATATAACGCTCGTGGGTATCGGGCGGAAACTGTTCTCGCTCAATGCCCTGTTCTAAGACATACATAAGATGCACAGGGTTGGCAGCAACCTCCGTTGTGTCAAAATTGAACACTTTAGAGAGCACTTTGAATGCAAAGCGAGTCGACAGTCCGGTCATGCCTTCGTCAACACCAGCAAAGTCACGATATTCTTGATAAGATTTTGCTTTGGGATCGGTGTCTTTAAGGTTCTCACCGTCATAAACTCGCATTTTAGAAAAAATGCTCGAGTTTTCAGGTTCTTTTAGGCGAGATAATACAAAAAATTGAGCTAACATTTTAAGTGTATTAGGGGCGCAGGGCGCATTTTTTAATGAGCTGTTTTGTAGTAATTTTTTGTATATGAGCATTTCTTCAGTAACTCGAAGACAGTAGGGAACTTTAATAATATAAACACGATCAAGCAGAGCTTCATTGTGCTTATTATTTTTAAAGGTCAACCATTCACTTTCGTTCGAGTGAGCTAAAATGATGCCATCAAAGGGGATGGATGCCGAACCTTCGGTTGCATTATAGTTACCTTCTTGGGTCGCGGTTAAAAGAGGGTGCAGCACTTTAATGGGTGCTTTGAACATTTCCACGAATTCCAGTAAGCCGCGGTGTGCTTTACATAACCCACCTGAATAGCTATAAGCATCGGCATCGTCTTGTGCATATTGTTCTAGCTTTCGGATGTCTACTTTCCCGACTAGTGATGAAATGTCTTGGTTGTTTTCATCACCGGGTTCTGTCTTGGCAACGCCAATCAGCTTAGAACGAGATGGCCAGAGTTTAACTACCCGAAATTGATTGATATCTCCGTTGTATTCATTTAAACGTTTTACGGCCCAAGGGGATAAAATACTTTCAGTGTAGCGTCTTGGAATGCCATATTCTTCTTCTAAAATGGGGCCATCTTCATCAGGATCAAATAGTCCAAGCGGTGACTCGTTAACGGGGGATCCTTTAAGGGCATAGAAGGGGACTTTTTCCATAAGGGCTTTTAATCTTTCAGCCAGCGAGGATTTACCACCGCCAACAGGTCCTAATAAATACAGGATCTGCTTCTTTTCTTCCAAGCCTTGTGCGGCATGTTTGAGGTAGGACACGATTTGTTCAATCGGTTCTTCCATACCGTAGAAATGCTCAAATGAGTCATATAGCTTAACTACTTTATTGGAGAAGATCCGGCTTAAGCGACGATCTTTGCTGGTATCAACGAGTTTAGGCTCGCCAATGGCGGCTAAAAGCCGTTCGGCTGCATTAGCGTAGGCCATGCTGTCATGCTTACAGATCTCTAGGTATTCTTGTAAGCTAAATTCTTCTTGCTTATAGCGACCGTCATAACGATCTTTAAAGCCACTCAATACGTCCATGTCCACTCCTTGGAGGAATTAACGCAATGCTCCTTAATAAATATTAGTTCATTAACTGATGCCTTATCAAGCGATTTGGATTTTTATATAGTAGAATGGAAATTTATGTGGTCTAAAAAATGGGGGATCTAAAATGAAACAACAGGATGCAAAATTAAAAACGACCTATCTCAAGGATTATAGACCACCTGATTTCAACATTAAGTCCATTGATTTACAGTTCGAACTATATGAAGAGAGAACCCTGGTTCATTCTCACTTGCAAATCAATCGCGACTCAAGCCAAGGCGCTCATCAACGCCCCTTGATTTTAGTAGGGGAATGTCTCAAGTTGATTTCGCTACGCCTAAATGATCAGGGCTTAACGCCCAATCAGTATGAAATATCAGGCATAGAGCTGAAGATCCCAAACGTGCCTGACACTTTTACCTTAGAAATAGTCACTGAAATTCATCCTGAAACTAATACGACTTTAAGTGGTTTATACCGATCGGAAAAAATGTTTTGTACGCAGTGCGAAGCAGAAGGGTTCCGACGAATGACCTACTATCTTGACAGACCAGACGCTATGGCTCTGTTTACCACTACCATCGTGGCAGATAAAACTTTGTATCCGGTATTACTTTCTAATGGCAATAAGGTGGATGCAGGTGAGATGCCAGACAACCGTCATTGGGTAAAATGGCACGATCCCTTCAAAAAGCCGAGCTATTTATTTGCGCTAGTCGCTGGGAATTTAGTTAAAGTGTCTGATACGTACACCACGCGCTCTAATAGAAATGTGGCATTAGAAATATATGTCGAAGCGCAAAATGAAGACAAATGTGCCCACGCGATAGAGTCGCTCAAACAATCTATGCGCTGGGACGAGCAAGAGTACGGACGCGAATATGATCTTGACGTTTACATGATTGTTGCTGTCAACGATTTTAATATGGGAGCCATGGAAAACAAGGGCTTAAACATTTTTAATGCCAAATATGTGCTCGCGAGCACGGAGACTGCAACTGATATCGATTTTCAAAATGTTGAAGCGGTCATTGGTCATGAGTATTTTCATAATTGGACAGGCAATCGCGTAACCTGTCGTGACTGGTTTCAATTAAGTTTAAAAGAAGGATTGACGGTTTTTCGTGAGCAACAATTCAGTGCCAGTATGGGGTCTCCTACTGTAAAACGAATTAGTGATGCTCGTATCATTCGCACTCGTCAGTTTGCAGAAGATGCAGGCCCTATGGCGCACCCGGTTCGTCCTGAATCCTATATTGAAATTAATAATTTTTATACTTCAACTATCTATAATAAAGGCGCTGAAGTGATAAGGATGTTAGCAACTTTATTAGGTAAAGAAAAATTTCGCAAAGGCATGGATTTGTATTTTGAGCGTCATGATGGCCAAGCAGTTACCATTGAAGATTTTGTTGCGGCATTTAGTGATGCCAATGATTATGATCTAAAGCAATTCTATCGCTGGTATAATCAAGCAGGAACACCCACTGTGAATGTTGTCGGTGAGTACGATGCGAAGAATAAGACTTTTACTTTAAACGTGAAGCAAATTTTACCTACAACTCCCGACAATAAAGAGAAAGAACCCTTTCTTATTCCAATCAAAATCGAACTTTATAGCCAGAAAGGGCAAGCATTTCCACTGTTGACTGAAGATCCCATTAGTAAAACAGCTGAGGGAACTTATCTATTGTTATCAAAATCTAGCCAAATGTTTACTTTTAATAACATTCCTGAAAAACCCGTTCCCTCATTACTGGGTAATTTTTCGGCGCCGGTTAAGCTCAACTATGACTATACGGATGCTGAGTTAATCTTATTGATGGCACATGATAAAGATCTATTTAATCGTTGGGATAGCGCACAGCGCTTTTGTACCCAAGTCGTTAAAAATTTAATGCAAGCTTATGGCGCTCATCAAACTTTAACTGTGCCAAATGATCTTATTAAAGCGTATGAAATGATCTTAAAAGAGCGCAATATTGATCCTGCGGTGATTGCGCAATTACTTAGTTTGCCGTCCTTTAGTTACATTGCAGAAGAGCTGCCCAAAATTGAAGTGGCGGCACTGATTAGTGCAAGAACGGCTTTGTTAAAACAGCTTTCGGTAGCGTTAAAAGATCATTTGTTTGAAACGTATAACAAAGCTAATCAAATGGATGATGGCAATTTATCAAGTTTGAGCATGGCCAATCGTGCATTGAAAAATACTGCCTTAGCTTATTTGGTTCGTAGCGAAGATCCTAAGGCAATAGAACTAGCAAAAGCCCAATATGAAAAAGCGCGCAACATGACAGACAGAATGGGGGCGTTAGGTGCAATAAATCATTCGACGCATCCATTGCGTGAACAGCTCTTTAATGCTTTTTATCAACAGTTCAAACAAGACCCGTTGGTAGTGAATAAATGGCTGAGTTTACATGCCTCTAGTGAATTACCTAATGTGCTGGAAAATATCAAAGCGTTAATGAAACATGAAGCATTTGATATTCGTAATCCCAATAAAGTCTACGCGCTCATTAATATGTTTAGCATGGGTAACCCAGAAAGGTTCCATGATGAAAAAGGCAAGGGATACGACTTTTTAGCTGATCGAGTGATTGAGTTGAAAGAAGCCAATCCGCAAGTGGCTGCCAGAATGCTAGAAGCGCTCACGCAATGGAAGCGCTTGGATGATAAGCAAGGTCAGCTGATGAAGCAGGCTTTAGAAAAGATCCAATCCTCGGGGGATTTATCTGAAGATGTATTCGAAATAGTGTCAAAATCGTTGATGGCATGAAGAGAACCGTCGCACACGATGTGTGCGACGGTTTCTAGTCTAGGGTGGCAAAGGAATACGTCCATCAACCAAGAAGTCAGTTGCAGGAAAAATTGTTTTGTCTCTTGGATTGCTTCTAGCGGAAAACTCAACAACCTCTTTAGTGGAATAGCAGTTAAAATACACAAATGTGCTTTCGATGCTAGCGTTATTGACTAAAGCTTTTGGGGAAAAAACACCTATATTATTACTTTCTTTTTTGCTTCTTGCTGATTTATATTGAAAACATTCAACCTTGTTGTTTCGCATTTTTTTACCTAGGTTTTGTGAAAACTCATAGTTATCTTTAGCAGAGATCTGGTCTTCATATTTCTTAAATGGTGCAGCACAAAGGTCAATGTACTGTGAACTCTCTACGTTTAATTTAAATGCTGTAGATAAAAGTGTAGTGCCACCGATGTTGCCCTCACTTGCTTGCAAGAAAGCTAATTTATAGAATGCTTTTTCGCTCATGGCCGTTTCTATGTCTTTTGCAGCGTATAATAATGCTCTTTCCGGTCGGGTGCCAAAGCGTGAACCCCATTTCAGTGGAGGATAACGAAAAGGGGTAAAAATAAGGTAATGATTATTTCTAAAAAAAGCTTCATCTCCATAGTATTTAATGGCGGGTTTGCTTTCTTCGATGAGTTTTTCAAGCACTTCGTGTTCATGCGCGGTATCGACAAACTTCCTGGTATAGGACTTGGATTGATCTTCAACGATGCGCCAGGCCTGTAATTCAACGGCAGAAAAATAGTGGGTTCCATTATTGTCTTTGAAAATACCCATGCTAATTTTGGCCGCGCATAGCATCAAGATAAACAACAACTTCGTTCAATCCCGAAATAGTCTTGATCATATCGATGGGCTTGGCGGCTAAGTGATGATTATAGTGATTAAGCCATTCTTGTGCCTGGTTGGGATCTTCCCCAATGTTCCCTTCAAGGCTTCGGATCATTCTTAAGAAGAGTACGGCACATTCCCATTCTTTGGTGTTGATATTTAGGCATGGGGTTCCCGAGTTAAAAAGCCTAGAGAGCTGTGGTGTGCTTGAACCAATAATTTGGCTTAATTCTTTTTGGGTGAGATCTAAATGATAGGCTGCTTTGACAATCGCTTTATTGAGCACTTTGGTTGCATCTACACTTTTTTGGGGTTGCATAAATCACCTTATTTCCTTCTATTGAAATAATATAGCATAATAATTTCATGTGAAACAATATCGCTGGTAAAAATATCAGTACATTTGGTCTTAATCGGTCTAAGGTTGGACTCGTTTTATCTTAGGGCGAATTTGATTACAATCTTCCCAATAGCATTTTAGATAAGTAAGTTAATAATCTTAAATATTTAACCAAGGGTAACCATGAATTTACAAAAAACCGGGGTGCTGCTCGTTAATCTTGGCACACCTGCCAGGGCCGATAAGAAAGCCGTGCGTGCCTTTTTAAAAGAATTTTTAAGTGATGCCCGTGTAGTTGATTTGCCTGTTTGGATCCGTCAGTTGTTGCTACACAGTGTGATTTTGCCGTTTCGCACTGGCAAAACGACGCATGCCTATAAAGCGATTTGGGATCAAGAAAAAGGATCCCCTTTGTTATTCCATTCCCAAGATTTATTGCAAGGTTTACAACAACAATTAGGCGAGCAATATCAGGTTGAGTTGGGAATGCGATATGGTGAGCCCAGCATTTGGTCAGCAATAGAAAAATTATTAAATGCGCGTTGTTCTCAAGTGATTATTGTTCCTTTATTTCCGCAATATTCTTCTGCAGCTAGTGGATCAGCTATTGCGAATGTGATGCAAAAATTATTACCAAAGCAGCATATCCCGCATTTATCGATTGTCAGCGATTTTTTTCGGGAACCAGATTATATTCAGGCGCAAGTGGCGTTGATAGCGCCTCGCTTAAAAGATAAAAAGCCGGACTGCGTATTGTTTAGTTACCATAGCTTACCTTGGCGCCAAATTCAAAAAGGCCCCAGCGTCTGTCAAGCGACTTGCATGCAGAATCAACCGTGTCAGGCCATTAGTGAAGAAAACCAGTTATGTTATCGCGCGCAGTGTTATGAAACTTCCCGCTTAATTGCTGAAAAATTGGGAATTGAATCATACCATGTGGTATTTCAGTCACGCCTGGGTCGCATTCCTTGGATTGGTCCTGATCTGAGTACCGTGATGTCACAGCTCATTCAAGGAGGTAAACGCAACTTATTGGTTGCAAGTCCTTCCTTTGTGGCTGATTGTTTAGAAACCTTAGAAGAAATTGGTATCCGCGCCAAAGGACTTTGGCAAGATTTAGGTGGCAAAGACTTTACCTTGGTACCTTGTTTGAATTCGCATCCGTTATGGCTCAAGGGATTGGCGAACATTGTAAAAGCCAATGTTAGAAAAAATCAAATAGAAATCATTCATACAGGCGCAGCGGGAGCTGCGTTAGATTTTAGCCCCACGTAAGATTTACTTGCGAAAAGCGAGTAAATCGCGGCGTGGGGTAGATAGAACAATTAAGCCAGTTTCTTCAAAGCCGCCGCTGCCGTTTCTGTCGGTAGCAATTTTTGCGCCTTTTCTAATTCGGCTTTTGCTTCAGCTTTTTTACCCATTTTCTCCAACAACAAACCTCGTTGGTGATAGTAGTAAAAATAATTTGGGTTTTTCGCTATCGCACTTTGGTAAGCTATCATCGCTTTATCTTTATGATCTTGCTTAGCATAGATGTCGCCTTGTAAACCATAAAAAAGCGCTTCTTGCGGAACTTGGTTAATGGCTTTATTCACTGCGGCAAGTGCGGTGGTATATTCTTCTTTTTTGAATGCTTTAACGCCTTCATCATAGGCGTCATAAGCCGCTTGATTTTGTTTGAGTTTGGCTGTTTTTTGTGCAAATCGCGCTTCACCTAATGTTAAATCTTGAGGCATCGATAACGCGCGCTGTCGATTGGCCGCCACTCTTTCTTTAGAGGGCGGGTGGGATGCAAACAACCCTTCGAGCCAATTGGGAGATTTTTTATCCATCAATTTAACAAACGTTTGTTGTAAGCTGACAGCGCCTTGTGGGGAGTATCCTGCTTTCGCCATATAATCCATGCCATAGGAATCTGCTTCTAATTCCGCTTCACGGCTGTATTTGGTGCTGATGAGTCCGGCCGCCACCGCAGCGCTGGCTGCCAGCGCTTGATCTTTATAGGCGGGATCGTTCTCTTTGTGAGTGGCGGCGATAGCCACATTGGCAGCTACCAGTCCTGTTGACATAATAATTTGGCGCTCCATCGCTTTAGCTCCGTGGCGAGCTGCAGCATGCGTGATCTCATGGCCTAACACGGCAGCCAGTTCTGCTTCATTTTCTAAATGGGTAAGAAGACCGCGGTTAACAGCTATTTTCCCACCCGGTAATGCCCAGGCATTGGGTACTGAATCGTTGAGCACAACAAATTCATAGGGGAGATCTGGTCTGGCGCTATTTTTGGCTAATTTATTACCCACTTCTTGCACGTAGGCGGTGAGTTCGGGATCCGTCGTGTATTGGCCACCACTGGATTGTTGGCCGTATTGGTAATTATCTAATCCCATTTTAATTTCTTTGTCCTGACTGACAAATTGCAGTTCTTGTCGGCCAGTAACTGGATTTTGTGCACATGCTGTAAGAGTTAGCAGGATAATAATTGAGAAGATTTGACCTAAATTTCCCATAAAACACCTTGATATACCATTATCAAGATATTTTATCAGTATCACTGCATTTTTCGATAGTCTTATTCACTGATTTTGACTATTTATAAGTAGAGGAATGGTCGATAAAATGAGAGCGCTCTTAAGAACTAGTTTGTAAATTAGCTCATAAAGCAGTCAAGCTATATCTTAACAGCAAACTAAGTTGTACTATTTCGTAATCAGTTAAGTCTTCACGATGAGGTGAGATATGACACGTCGGCTGGAAGAGGCACGTGACGAATTAATTGGCCGGGTGATTAACCTGGTCAAAGAAAAATTACCCGCAGATGAAACGAAACTGATCGATTCATTTGTTAAGCAATATTACTTAAGTGCAGCTCCAGAAGATTTACTCGATCGCAACATCATCGATTTGTATGGTGCCTTAGTTTCGTTTTGGCATTTTATTAATCATCGTGGTCCGCATGAGACCAAAGTCAGAGTTTATAATCCGCAATTCGAACAACACGGCTGGCAATCGACCCATACAGTGATAGAAATAGCAAATGATTATTTGCCATTTCTTATTGAATCCGTTGGTATGGTCATCAATCGATTAGGGTATAACATACATCTAATTTTGCATACTAACGGTTTAAAAATCGAACGAGATGAGAAAGGCCTGATTAACAACGTTTATATGGGCAAGTCAAACAATAATAATGTCCGTCCTACCGAAATGCCCATATTTATCGAAATCGATAGACAAAGCGATCTAGAAGCGCTGGATACATTACGTTTAGCAATAGAAGGCACCATAGAAGAAGTCAGTTTAGCGGTCCATGATTGGCAGCCTATGACCTCAACGATGGATAATGTCATTAAAGACTTAGAGAAGCGCCTTGCGCACTCAAAGAAAAAGGACCTCGATCAAGAAATTATTGAGTTTCTAAAATGGATCAATAACAACCATTTTACTTTTTTAGGTTACTGCCAGCGAAAGATAAAAAACATTGGGCAATCATATGAATGGTGTTTCGATAAAGATTCTGCATTAGGCATTCTAAAAAAATTTGGTGAAACCTATTTCGAACCCTTTCAAGAAATGACTAAAGCAGCACAAGAATTAGCGCTGTCTAAACATCCTTTAATATTAGGCAAAACAAATAGAATATCAACAATTCATCGCCCAACTTACACCGATTTTGTTGTCGTGAAAAATTTTGATGAAAAGGGCAATGTGATTGGTCAGCATCAATTTATAGGGTTATATACTTCAGTGGCTTATAACAGAAGCCCTCACTATATACCGTTGTTGCGATTACGAGTTAATAAGATCTTAGAAAGAGCCAACGTCGAAGAAGAGAGTCACGACGGTAAGATCTTGATGAATATTCTAGAAACCTTGCCACGGGATGATTTTTTTCATGGCACTGTTGAAGAGTTGTATGATTTAGCGACCGGTATATTGCACTTGCAAGAAAGGCAAAAAATTAGAGTATTCATCAGGAAAGACTCTTTTGCCAGATTATATTCTTGTTTGGTATTTGTTCCCAGAGAACGCTTTAACTCAAAATTACGCGAAAAAATGCAAAATATTTTGCTTGAAGAATTGGGTGGGTATCAGGCGGAGTTTTCAACGCGATTTTCAGAGTCAATTTTGGCACGTATTCATTTTGTTATTCGCTTTAAAGATGACAAGACAAAAGAATATTCTATCAATGATATTCAAGAAAAAATTACCCAGGTTAGCCGAACCTGGGAAGATAACTTAAAGGATGCACTATCTGAGCATTTCGGCGAGGAAAAAGGTAATCGATTCTACCATAATTATCGCAATGCTTTTCCACCGGGCTATCGTGCCGATTATAATGTTCGTACTGCGGTATATGATGTCAATCATATGCAAAAACTATCCGACCAAAACAGTTTGGAGATGAGTTTTTATCAACCTTTAGATGAGCAAGAAGGTATTTTACGTTTCAAGTTGTATAGCCCAGGTTCATCAATTCCCCTTTCAGATATCATTCCCATGCTTGAATGCATGGGGCTGCGTGTTATCAGTGAAAGACCTCATGAAATCACCCCAAAAAATGGCAAAGTCGTTTGGATCAATGATTTTGGTATGATTCATACTTCGGGTAAGGAATTGAATGTTGATGCCGTCAAGGAAATCTTCCAAGAAGCTTTCTACCAAATTTGGAATCGTCATGCTGAAAGCGATGGTTTTAACCGCCTTGTTTTAGGTTCGGGGCTAAACTGGCGCGAAATCACCATGTTGCGTGCTTATGCTAAATATCTATGGCAAATCGGTTTTACTTTTTCACAAGCGTACATCGAAGACGTTTTAGCTGGTGTGCCACAAATAACACATGATTTAGTGCAATTATTCACAACGCGATTTGATCCGACTTTAGCCCAAGAAAAACGTAACTCCATGTCGAATGAACTACGTTTAAAGATCAAAAACAGTTTGGAAGAAGTCAAAAACATTGACGAAGATCGTATCATTCGTCGCTATATGCAAGTTATTTTGGCAACCATTCGTACCAATTTCTTTCAAAAAGATGCGATGCAAAATTACAAGAACTACGTATCGTTTAAATTTGACCCTTCGGCCATTACTGAACTACCGTTGCCACGACCCTTGTTTGAAATTTTCGTTTATTCACCAAGGGTTGAAGGTGTTCATTTGCGTGGTGCAAAGGTGGCTCGTGGGGGATTACGTTGGTCAGATCGTCGCGAAGATTTTCGTACTGAGGTGCTGGGTTTAATGAAAGCACAACAGGTAAAAAATGCGGTGATTGTGCCACTGGGTGCCAAAGGTGGATTTGTTCCTAAAAATCTTCCTATTCGGGGAACTCGCGAAGAAATCATGTCAGAAGGGATTGAGAGCTATAAAACTTTTGTGCATGGATTATTAGATCTCACTGATAATCTAGTTGACAATAAAGTGAGCCCCCCGATTGATGTTGTTAGGTATGATGCAGATGACCCCTATTTAGTTGTTGCGGCAGATAAAGGAACTGCAACTTTCTCAGATATTGCTAATGCGGTATCTAAGGAGTATCGCTTTTGGCTAGATGATGCTTTCGCCTCTGGTGGCTCAACAGGTTATGATCATAAAAAAATGGCCATCACTGCTCGTGGCGCCTGGGAATCAGTGAAACGCCACTTCAGAGAATTAGGTGTCGATTGCCAAAAAACGGACTTTACCGTAGTTGGTATCGGTGATATGTCTGGCGACGTATTTGGTAACGGCATGTTATTGTCGGAGCATATTAAACTCGTTGCTGCTTTTAACCATGTGCATATCTTTCTTGATCCAAATCCTGATGCAGATCTTAGTTTTCAAGAGCGCAAACGGCTATTTAATCTACCGCGCTCGAGCTGGGAAGATTATAATTCTAAGCTTATTTCAAAGGGTGGCGGTGTTTATTCTCGTTCAAGCAAATTTATTCCAATTTCACATGAAATGCAGGAAGTATTAGGTGTCAACAAAGATAAAATGGTGCCCAACGAACTGATCAGAGCCATCTTAAAGGCTAAAGTTGATCTGTTATTTAATGGAGGTATTGGCACTTACGTGAAGGCATCGAATGAGCATAACGCCAATGTGGGCGATAGATCCAACGATGGTTTGCGCGTCAATGGCGAGGAGCTACGCTGTCGAATAGTGGGTGAAGGCGGAAATCTTGGTTTTACCCAACTGGGCCGAATTGAGTACGCATTAACAGGTGGCAAAATCAATACCGATGCCATTGATAACTCAGGTGGCGTGGATTGTTCCGATCATGAAGTCAACATTAAAATTTTACTCAATGGCATCGTTACCGCCGGTGATCTCACAGAAAAGCAGCGCAATATATTGCTGGGTGAGATGACCGATGAAGTTACTGAATCGGTGCTTGAAGACAACCGCAGTCAAATTGAAGCCATCAGCGTTGCTGAATTTAATGCAGCAAAGAATGCACAGATGCATTGTCGATTGATGGATCACTTAGTGCAATTTAGCAATCTTGATCGTGCGCTGGAATTCCTGCCTACCAATGAGGATTTACTCATACGTCAACAAAGTGGTCGCGGTTTAACGCGTCCTGAGCTCTCAGTGTTGTTGGCTTATTGTAAAACAATGTTGAAAAGCGAAATTTTAGCTTCTGATGTGCCAGAAGATAAATATATTGCACAAGAATTGATTACTGTTTTTCCGCAAGTCTTACAAGATCGCTATAGCCAAGAAATGACGAAGCATCGACTAAAAAGAGAACTGATAGCGATGCAGATTTCTAACTCGATAATCAACGATATGGGGCTCGGTTTCATCCATCGCTTGCAAGATGAAACTGGTGCAACGGTTCCACAAATTGTGCGGGGCTATGTTGCGGCAAAAGAAATTTTTAAAGCAAGCAAATTCCGTGAGGCAGTGAACGCGCTTGATTTTATCGTGCCGGCAGATATTCAAGTTAAAATGTTACATGAATTAAATCGCTTGGTTCGACGGGGAACACGCTGGTTTTTACGTCATCGGATTGGTGATATGGATATTGGCGAGGTTGTTAACCACTTTGCGCCGAGGATGGATGAAGTGCGTGAAGGGCTTCACCATGCGGTACAAGGGACTGCTGAAGAATATTTGTTTGAGTTTGCTAGAGAATTAATGGATGAAAATGTACCGCAAGAAACGGCATTAGTCACAGCGCAAATGAGCTCCATGTTTTCAGCCTTAGATATTGTGGATGCAGCTGCGACCCATAATTTACCGGTGGGCTTAGTCACAGTGACCTATTACGCAATTGGGTCAAGGCTGGAGCTCGGCTGGTTCCGAGAACAAATTAAAAATCACCCCGTAGCTAACCATTGGGATTCCTTAGCCAGGGCGGCTATCAGAGATGATTTAGACAGGCAGCAACGTAATTTGACTGTTGCGGTAATGATGATGCAGCCTGATGTGGATGATGTTGAAGCGCAAATTGATGCGTGGATGGCACAACACAAAGAAATGCTCGATCGTTGGAAGCATATGATCAATGATCTGAAGTCTCTATCAAAGCGAGAATTTACGATGTACTCTGTTGCTTTGCGCGAATTGATGGAAATAGCTAATATAAGTTTACGAGATTATAATTCGAAACGAGTTGCATAAAGATGTTTTATCAAGCAATTAGGCCGCTATTGTTTGCGGCTGATGCGGAGTCTTCGCACAATGCGACTCTCTGGATGTTAAAAGTTCTCCATCATGTGGGTTTTTTTCATCATCCCAAACCCATTGTACAAAACTCCATTGAATGTTTTGGTCTTCACTTCGCTAATCCATTAGGATTGGCAGCAGGTCTAGACAAAAACGCCGAATGTGTCCCAGCGTGGGGGGCAATGGGTTTTGGTTTTATTGAGGTGGGAACCATTACACCGAAACCTCAACTCGGCAATCCTAAGCCCCGTTTATTTCGACTTCCTGAAGATCAAGCCATTATTAATCGAATGGGTTTTAATAATAAAGGTGTCGATTATTTAGTTGCAAAACTTCAACAGGTTCATCCCGCTTGCCCATTGGGTGTGAATATCGGAAAAAACAAGGATACAGCGATCAATGATGCTTGGCAGGATTATGTTCATTGTTATGAGAAAGTGTATCCCTATGCTGATTATGTCACTGTCAATATTTCATCACCCAACACACCTGAACTACGAAAGTTACAACAAGGTGAACTATTAAAAAGCATTCTCACGCCCTTAAGAGAACTGCAAAAGGGCTTAAGTGATAAACATCATAAGAAGGTGCCAATTTTAGTAAAAATCGCACCTGATCTGAGTATGGCTGAATTGCAAGCATTACTAGATGATTTACTTTCCTTAAAAATTGAGGGCATCATTGCAACCAATACCACCATTGAGCGCTCAAGTAATTTGCAAAACTCTTATGCTAAAGAAACGGGGGGATTAAGTGGTGAGCCTTTATTTGAAAGGTCAACTAATATGATCCGCTCCATTTATCAGCAGGTAGGAGACGGCTTACCTATTGTGGCTGTTGGGGGAATAATGACTCCTGAACAAGCTAAAGCGAAACTAGCTGCAGGTGCCAAACTTATTCAGATCTATTCTGGTCTTATTTTTCAAGGCCCAGGTCTCATTAAGAATATTCTGAATACGCTTTCTTAAGGCTTGCTTTCTCATTTTTGTTGTTTTAGTGTGGTCTCTTCTAAAATCCTGAAAATCTCAATCTAAATGAAGTTAAGATCCCAAAATACAGGTTTTGGTTTAATTGAAACATTACTAACGTTAGTTATCTTATCAACGTCAATTCTAATGATATTGGGGCTGGGTCTCACACAGCTACGTCATATGCGCGAGGATTTGCGGTTAAATCAATTACACATGCAAGTTGATGCACTTTCGTTGCTGATTTCACAGCATCCTCACCATAGAGAAACAATTTTGTTAGGATGGCAAAGCAACGTAGAAAGCATTTTTCCTCACGTGGTGATCCAGTCAGTAGTCAAGGATGACTCAGTGAATCTGCGTATCAAACTTGACCATTTTTGCCTACAGGTAGTAAGTAGTCTTCATGGTAACACTCAAAAATACCTATCAAGGGATGACTCTTGTTGAACTATTAGTATCATTGGTACTTAGCGCGGTGCTCGTTATCATGATGTGCAATGCATTCCTATTAATTAAAAAAAATGTACTGACAGGACAAGCATTAGCACGTGTGGCATTGAATGCTCGAACTATGGATTATTTACTCGGCAAAGCACTTCGCAACAGCGGTGGGTTTGATTGTTTTTCATTGCTAAGCGGTGTTCCTTTAACCGCAGATCAAGATATTTCATTACAAGATTATGGGCTTATAAATTCGAGAGGCATCAAGGGGGTGACTATCGAAGAATTGCCAAAGCATGCGGGCAAACGTGTGGGCAAGAGAGCGGTTCAAAATAGTGATTTGTTATGGCTACAATGGGGGGCACCTTATGAAAGGCACATGACAAGTGGCCCGATTTTTGTTAGGGCAGATTGCCAAAAAGCACATCTCACAAAGATCCCCACGGGGCGGTGTAGCCTATTAGTTTCTCATCTTTATTATGTTGGAAAAACAAAACGTCTCAATGCCAAAGGTAAACCAATTTATGCGCTATATAGTACAGACTTTAATGGTCGTACTTTAGAGCTTGTGGAGGGAGTGGAACAATTGGATTTTTCTTATGGCTATTTTCTTGATGGTCGACTTGTCTATAACAAGGCACAGCAGATCCAAAATTGGGGAGAAATTGTCAGCGTGAGGCTCAGTGCGTTATTGAATTCGGTGGAAGAGAACGATCCCAAAGTGCAAAAGTGGTGGAGTTTTGAATGGCCATTAATGCTAAACAGTCAGGCACAGTATTGATCATCGCACTTATTTTTTGTGCAGCATCATCTATGTTGATGTTATTACAGTTTGAAACCCGCGTTTTAGAGACAGCCATGCTGAATCATTCACTGAGTAAAAAGTGGATCCACTTTAGCTATATATCTGATCTTAGCAAGATTGAGCAACTTTTAGCCGATCTGCCATTATCGACATTGCCTTCTGGCATCACCTTTTTACAATGGATCCCGGATACGTTGTTATGTGACGAGCAAGATGGGATTGTCTTTTATCGTATTGATCACAACAAAGCATTCCCCGATGGTACGCGCAGCCAGTTTGCAACGACGTTTGCTGTTCGTGGTTCTTTACCTAAAGGGCAAAGTCATCCTAATGAGAAGAACTGCGCCAAAGAACCAGAAGTTATACCATTATCAATTCGAAATGGCATAGGGATCCTCAATGATGATGAATACGTGATGCTTTTTGATATCGCGTCGGGTGAATTTTTACGTCAAGAAAAGCTCGTGCCGGTCTCATTGTCAGAGCCAATCACGCCACAAAGCAAACCCAAGATGTTGGTGCGTAAACCCATCGAAAAGAAACGCTTGATTCTGTGCCCGACAACGAAGGGATGGGCACAAGCGGAGATTGAAGTAGATTATGCGTTTTTAGGGAGAAGGACTTGGCATGAGAGTTAAAGTGTTCTAATGAATTCCCGGCAATCAGTGAGATGCATCATGCCGGGACTCAATTTTTTAGATCATCTTCTTTTTAAGAACCAGCATTTTACGACGTTGGCTCTGTGTTGCGGCTTCGGGATCGGCAAAGGCATAATCTTGCAGTTCTTGGTCTTTATTTAAAGTTTGATAGTCTACGGGTTGCCTTGCATAAGTAAGAGCGGGTCTTTTCAATCTGCCAGTGATTTCTCTTTCCCTTAGTGATTTAATAACCCCAGTGAAGTGTAAAGGAATTTGCAAAACCTCAGGCAAAAGACCTTGTTCACAATCTTCATGTTGCGTGATTGTCGACCTTTGGAGTAATTTTGCATAGGTCGTTTTGACTCGAGATTCAGTCAGGTATACAGGCGCTGTTTCAATCTCGTGCAGGTTGAAACTAAATGGCCGTAAAAGTTCTTTTTGCTCATGGCCTACCGTAACTTGCCTTCTATAACGCGTCAAGATGGGAGTTTCAACTCCTGCAGCAAATGCGTGTTCAACTTGATTTTTTTGTTGCTCCTTATTGGGGGCATGTGGATCGTCTGTTTGAGTACGAAAACCACAGGTATACATGACGGCAGAGTGCTGATAGGGGGCAAATACGGTCACTCGTTGCATTTGATGTGAGCTTGCGATATCCACGAGGGTTGCACAATAAGGTAGGATCTCGTTGGCTGTTACATGGGTGCAAAGATCAACAAAATTAGCTCGCAAATGGGCTGGCTCAAATTTGATAGCACCAACGGGGTGAGCTTGGTAAAGCGCTTTTAAGGTTTCATGAGTAGAATGCATATTCAGAACTTCTAAAGTGGCTTCAGTAAATGATTCTAATTCACGACATGGATATGCCACTACAGCTGCATGAATTCGATCATCTCCTTGAAATATTCTGAATCTTAATTTACCAGTAAACTGGAACTTATCAGGATTTTGCCAGGTGTCTTTAAAGGTTTGAAAATAAGCTTTAGCCTCATATCGTATGTCGCCTATCTTAACGATCCCTAAAGAATATTCTCTTGGCATAGCGCGTACGATAGGTCCAGCAACAAGAAGAGGTCCAATAGCACGAACTTGAATGTCAAGGGTATCAACGGTGAGTTTTTCTTTTCGTTGCCGTTTAACCTGCTGTATAAAGCTATCAAAATTATTAAAAACTTCTGTAAGTTGCTTTGATAAACCTTGTTGAACTAAAAAGAATAGGGATGACCATTCTCGCTCATGGGGTTTTTCTAATTGTTGAATAATTTGTTTAAAAGCCGTTAGCTGTGAACTGAGATTATTGCAGAGTTGATAGAATCCCTGTAACTGCATGCTGTTATCGTGATATTGACGTAATGTATCAATAGGAAGATTTCTTAAGTGTGTGAAGCGTTCTTGCAAGAAAGGGAGCAGTTGAGAAAAATGCCAGATGAGGATTCTTTTTTCAGTGGCAAACGTGTCTTCGGCTTCTTGCGTAAACGAAAGCTCGCTCATTAATTGCGCTAAGTGGTCTACATTTTCTTCATTGCTGATGACAACGATATGTAAATCATCAGTTAAACGAAGTCGATTTTTGTGTGGATCAAATTTGGCTAGAGCGTTTGAATTTGATAATAAAGTGCCTATATCCACTTTGGTGTTAGTAAAATCGAGCATAACTACCTTAATAAGCCAATCAACTAAAGGCGGTATGATAACAAAGTATTACTAATCAGTGAAGATAGCTTAAAAATTTTTTTAGGCGCAAGGAGAAATTATGCCCCGATTTCTTCCGTCAGCTTCTCAACATCCACCGTCTGGAAAGCATCAGGGTGGGTGATTTCATTGGTTTGCAAGCTTTGGAATATTCTTAGGAATTCCTGGGTAACTTTGTGGTCTTTGGCAAAATGGATCATGGGTAAAGCGGCATCGTGTGATTCTTTGATTTTTATCGAGGAAGATAAAAAAGTTGAAATGATGGGTAGTCCCTCATTCGATAATTCTTCAACCAGCTTTTTAGGCAGCGCGGCACCAGCTTGGAATTGATTGACGATCACCCCTTCAACCCTTAAGCGGCCATTATATTTTTCACGAATTTGAGTCACACCGCGAAAGAGGTGATAAATGGCATTGCGTGAAAACAGATCGCAGTCAAAGGGGATGAGGCATGTGTCAGAGGCAATTAATGCAGATTGAGTAAAATAGTTCATTGCCGGTGGAGTATCGATAAATATGTTATCGAAACCTTCTAGCTTGTCGAATAAGCTTCTTAGCTTGTATAGCTTTTGGCGATTTTCGAGCCGATTGAGCAATAATTCGAGTTTTGGCGATGCTGGCAGGATAAAAAGATTTTTGAAGGTGGTAGCGTGAATAAACTGGCTTGCATTACTGGCGCTGAAGCGGAAATTGAGAATTTGGTTAAAATAGTCGGCCACTGTTGGCACAAAATTAGGGGATTTGCTACCCAACAGATATTGGGTTGAGTTTGATTGTGGATCGAGATCAACCACCAGGGTTCGCAAACCTTTAGCTGCGCTAATTGCAGCGAGATTACAGGTAATCGTTGATTTGCCCACTCCACCCTTTTGATTAAAAATCACCCTACGCATGCCCTGCCTCCCAGCAGATAAGTTACTCATCCAACAAAAATGGTTGATATGCAATAATCTAGTGTAACGCAGACTATTAAAAATGAATATCAATTCTACGAATACTTATTAGTCAGTGTTATACTCTTGCCAATTTGCTTTAATGCTCCTTTTTCCGGTTGGGCAAACACGAATGACAGATATCAACAGTTTTACTGCCACCATCCCCTTGACCGTCAAGCGTATACCGCTTGAGAAGGTGGTTATCCATTTTGCCGGTGATTCAGGTGATGGGATGCAAGTCGCGGGCATGCAGTTTACTCAGGCCTGTGCCAGTTTTGGCAACGATGTTCGCACTTTCCCAGACTTTCCAGCTGAAATTCGTGCACCAGCTGGTACCTTACCGGGAGTATCTGGTTTTCAATTGAGCTTTTCTGAGCGTCCTATTCATACACCTGGCGATGCCTATGACGTGCTAGTTGCTATGAATCCGGCTGCCCTAAAAGTGTCGCTGAAAAACTTAAAAAAGGGTGGGATCTTAATTCTCGATGATGATAAATTTTCGAGCAAAGATTTAAAGAAGGCGCAATTTGAGGAAAGCCCGCTAGAGGGCGCTTTAACTGAGTATCGGGTGATTCGTTTGCCGATGACCTCATTGACCTTAACTGCACTTGAAAAAAGCCCACTATCACGTGCTGCTGCCAGAAAGTGTAAAAATATGTTTGCACTTGGAGTTGTATACTGGCTTTATCATCGCGAATTAGAAGATACCAAAGATTGGATTAAAGAGCGTTTCAAAGATAAAGTAGAGGTTATTGAAGCTAACATTGAAGCCCTCAGAGCGGGGTATCATTTCGCCGTTACCGCAGAATTATTTGCAGAACATTATTCGGTGAAAGCTTCAAAACAAGAGCCTGGTGAATATCGACAGATCACAGGCAATCAAGCTTTAGCTTGGGGATGTGTTGCGGCAGCGGCATCGGCTAATCATTCACTACTGGTATGCGGTTACCCCATAACTCCAGCTTCAGATATTTTGCATCTGTTAGCCAAGCATGCCCACTTTGGTGTTAAGACCTTCCAAGCCGAAGATGAAATTGCCGCGATAGGGGCTGCGATAGGGGCTGCGTTTGGCGGAGAATTGGCCTTAACCACTACCAGTGGTCCAGGTATGGATTTAAAAAGCGAGGCATTAGGTCTTGCAGTGATGACTGAATTGCCCCTCGTGGTGGTCGATGTACAAAGGGCTGGGCCCTCAACTGGCATGCCAACCAAAGTGGAACAGTCTGATCTATTAACGGCAATGTATGGTCGTCATGGTGAGTGCCCTGTGCCGATTTTGGCACCGGCAACGCCAGGAGATTGTTTCCACATCATGTTAGAAGCTTTTCGCATTGCCATGCGTTATATGACGCCCGTCATTGTGTTAAGCGACGCCTTTTTAGCTAATGGTGCTGAACCTTGGAAAATTCCCGATGTGACGGCTTTACCTTCACTTAAACCCCAGTATCAGCAACAACGCGATGGATTTGTGCCTTACCAACGTTGCCCCCAAACCCTAGCCAGACCTTGGGCTATTCCGGGAACACCGGGTTTAGAGCATCGTATTGGCGGGCTCGAAAAAGAAAATGGTAGTGGCAATATTAGCTATGATGGCGATAATCATCAAAAAATGGTGGATCTGCGCGCCGCTAAAGTTCAAGGGATCGATCAAGATTTGCCTCCATTAGAAGTGGTTGGCCCCAAATCTGGCGAGATATTAATTATCAGCTGGGGGAGTACTTACGGCTCTGTGCGTACTGTGGCCGAAGATTTACAAGCGATGGGGCATGCGGTGAGCTTTGCTCACTTACGCTATCTCAACCCATTGCAAAAAGAGATAGGCGCTATTTTGCAGCAGTTTCAAAAAATACTGGTGGTTGAACTCAACAAAGGTCAACTTTGCCAGATTATCCGAGCACGTTTCCTGGTTGATGCTATCAGCATTAGCAAAGTTCAAGGCAAGCCTTTTGGTGTACTTGAATTAACAGAACTCGTTGCGCCCTATTTGGAGAAAAGTTAAATGTCGTTACCAAAAGACAAAATGTTACCCCTTAAAAGAGAGGATTTTGTCAGTGATCAGGAAGTGAGATGGTGTCCTGGTTGTGGCGACTATGCGATTTTAGCCTCCGTGCAAAAAATATTACCTGAGTTAGGGATTGCTCGTGAGAATACGGTATTCATTTCTGGAATAGGTTGTTCGAGCCGCTTTCCTTATTACCTCAATACCTATGGCTTCCATACTATTCATGGTCGAGCGCCCACGATTGCCACCGGGCTTAAAATCGCGAGACCCGAACTATCGGTATGGATAGTGACAGGCGATGGCGATGGCTTGAGTATTGGTGCTAACCACTTAATGCACATTATGCGTCGTAATCTCGATGTGACGATTTTATTGTTTAACAATCAGATCTATGGTTTAACCAAAGGCCAATATTCTCCCACTTCTGAGAAAGGCAAAAAAACCAAAACTTCTCCTCAGGGAACAATTGATGAACCCTTTAACCCAGTCCAGCTAGCGTTGGCTGCAGGCTGTAGTTTTGTTGCCAGAGCGATTGACGTCGATGCACAAGGTTTGCAATGGGTGTTAAAAGAAGCGGCAGCCCATCGTGGCACATCGTTTGTTGAAATTTATCAGAACTGCAACGTCTTTAATGATGGTGCTTTTGCGCATATCAGCGATCGTGGCTTTAGAGCAGAGCGTACCATCACTTTGACGCCGAATGAGCCTTTGGTATTTGGTGCAGAAAAAGACAAAGGACTCATCTTTGATGGTTCAAACTTTACTGTCGTTGATCTGAATACGACAGATAAAAGTCAGCTTTATGTGCATAAAAAAGAGAATGATATTGCCATGGCGATTAAGCTCAATGCACTTGCCTACCCTGATTTCCCTGTGCCTATTGGTATTTTTAGAAGTGTAGAGCGCCCGATTTACGAAGAAGAAATTCAAGCACAAATTAATCAGGCACGTACTGAACAAAATGCGGCATCGTTAGAGCGCTTATTGCGACAAGGTAAAACTTGGACGGTTAAGTAGCAAGAGCATCGTTATTTTTTTCTTGAAATTTTGTAATTTCTTCAAGTGATTCAAAGACAGAAGGTCCTTGGAGTATTTTAAGTATGCCAATTTTGGAAATTTTCTGTGCAACTTTCTTGTTCATTCCACAAAGATACACTTTGATCCCCCTATTTTGATACTTTCTAATCGTTTTCGAAAGTGCTTTAAGCCCTGTCATGTCGATAAAGGGCATATGGCTTAATTGGAATACAACAAACTTAGGTTCAATGTGACCAATCGCTAGAGCATGTTCTATTTGTTCACTGACTCCAAAAAAGAACGGTCCCTCCAGGGTATAAATAAGGCCATCACAGAAGAGGGATGTGCCAATTTTGGGTGTTACCGCAAAATGCTTAATATGCTTGAAATTATTTTTGTTAATTTTAATGGTCTGATGGGTTCTCATAAGAAAGAATAACCCGGAAAGAATAACGCCGATGGTAACGGCTATAACCAGATCGATAAATATAGTTAGTAAGAAAGTAGTCACTAATACGAAGCTATCATACCAAGGAGCTCCTTTAAGCGTATGTATGAATTCAGGTATATCGCTCATATTAAAGGCAACAACAAATAAGATCGCTGCAAGAACGGCTAAGGGGATATGAATTGCGTAAGGTGCTAATAATAAAAGGACAAGTAGTAAGAAAATCGCATGAACAACCGCTGCGATGGGACTGGTTCCACCATTTTTGATATTCGTCACCGTTCTTGCGATGGCGCCTGTGGATGCAAAACCACCAAAGAGGGGAGCAATAAAATTGGCATACCCTTGGCCTTTGAGTTCTTGATTGGCATGATGCTTCGTGCCAGTGAGAGTGTCGGCCGTGGTCGCTGACAGTAATGATTCAATGGCACCTAATAACGCAATAGTAAAAGCGGGGATGATAAGATCACTCAATGTTATTTGGGAATAATCAGGTAAACCAAATGCTGGAAAGCTTTGCGGAATGTGGCCAAAAACTGAGCCAATGGTTGCTATGTTAGCAAAATCATAATAATACTGGGTGAGGGTGGCTACAAGTATTGCAATAAGAGTCGATGGAATTTTTATGTATCTGGGCGAAATAATAAGAATTAACAAAGAAAATAAGGAAAGGCAGGTTGTGTTAGGATCAAAACGTGGTAAAGCTTCGATGAGCAAATGGCATTTTGTATAAAAGCTGGCATCAATAGGGATTGTTACAGACAAGCCAAAAAAGTCTTTCCATTGGCCTACAAAGATAATTACCCCAATTCCCCCAGTGAAACCCAGAATAACTGGATAAGGAATAATTTTAATGACATTACCTAATTTACATACCCCCAACAAAATAAGGATCACTCCGGCCATCATAGTGGCAATTTGCAGTCCCACAATGCCATGTTGGGCTGTTATGGCAGCTAAGATGACAACAAAAGCTCCAGTAGGACCTGAGATCTGTGATCGGGTGCCGCCAAAAATGCCAACGATGAAACTCGCCATGATCGCAGTATAAATACCTTGTTCTGGTTTGACACCAGAAGCCATTGCAAATGCCATTGCTAGAGGTAGGGCGACAATACCCACTACGATACCAGCAATGAGATTATGTTTTATGTGTTTCCAGGTTAATAGGCCGGATTGATAAGCTTCAATAATGGCGATCACATTTGATCTTCTTTTTATCAAAAGAGAGTTAATATGATCAATATTGTAGACGTTTATACGGAATTTTAAATATGTCAAATAGATGACTTGTGCATGATAATGCCAAGAAAGTTGTCTTTAGATCCATCTGCGCAATAAAACAGGCTTTTAACCTTTTGGTCGACCTCTTCTTACGAGATGCGCGACTAGAGAAAGCACAAATAGTAAGATGAAAACGAAGAACAAAATATGCGCGATTTCACCCATAGCACCGGCTAATCCACCAAACCCTAAGAAACCGACAATGACCGATAGAATAGCAAGTACGACAGCGTAATACAGTAGTGAGTTATCTCCGAAGAACATCATAAGATTGTCTCCTTTTACAGCCCTTTATAATTTGACTGTCTAAAAAGAGCAAAAGTTCACTATATTTAGCCACTACTTTTGACTGGAATTGGCTTCATCATCAAATTTAATGCAGTAGGATAGCCAAGCCGTTGTCGATAGATGCTAGTAAATGCCAACACATTTTTAACGTACTCGCGCGTTTCTTTATAAGGAATGGTTTCGATCCAAATATCTGCATCAGTGATATTTTGAGTAGGGAGCCAGCGCTGGATGTTACCAGGGCCCGCATTATAAGAAGCCGTAGCTAAAATCGTATTGTTATGCATACGTTGTTTTAAGTTTTTCAAATAAACGGTCCCTAGCTGCACATTCACTACGGGAGTATGTAATAAAGCGTCGCCGTCGAATCGAACGTCATACTTCTTGGCGAGCATCTTGGCTGTTGAAGGCATGAGCTGCATGAGCCCCCTAGCGCCAGCAGGAGATATCGCATCGGTGAAAAAAGCACTTTCTTGGCGTGCAATCGCAAAAACCCAGGCAGGATCGAGATTGTGTTTAGTTGCATTGCTAAGGATATCTTGTTTGTGGGCCAGTGGGAAACGAAGCATAACATCATCTTTGAAGTCGCATTTTCCCATGGTAAAGATGGCAATATCGTAGAGCTCCATTTTTTCTGCTAGTTTAGAGGCTGCAATGCGTTCCTGTTCATTCATTTTATCGACGGCCGAGAACCATTCGATACGTGCTGGTGAAATCTTGCCAAGGATCATTAGCTCTTTAAAACGTCTTATCCCAGGAGAATTATGCACATCGTTAGCAATTTTGGGTGAGATGGCAGGGACTGTATGTTCTAAGGTAAGCGGTTTTTGTAATCGCAAGCTGGCAAGGAAACTATAGTAGTTGCGATGAGGGGCTATTTCTTCGTAAATGACCGCAGCCTGTTCTTTCTGATTTAAACCTTCTAAAGCACGGGCGCGCCAATACTGCCATGACTTTTCTGCTTGTTGTTCAGGGCTTAATTTTTCAATCCATTTGAGTGCGCACGACCAGTCATGATTGGCTAGTGCATTTCGCACTCGCCATTCTTGTGAAACCGAATCATGGGCAGTATCTGGCAGCTTAGTTAACCAATCTAAAGCCAAAGGACTCTTTTGATGAGAAAGATAAATGCCAATATCCCGTTTGATTTGATCTTGCTGCTGTTCAGTAAAAGGGTAATCATTATGGTGAGCATTCCACCAGCCTAAAGCTTTTTCTGCATTGCTTTTAGCCAATAACTGCAAGCCATGGGTTAATAAGGCAGTTTTGAGCTTATCAGGTGTGGTTTTTAGGCTGTCTAAAAAGCTCATTTGCGTGATTGAATGGGGCGTTTTAACCATTTTCAACCACAGTGCAGCCGTTTCTTTTTCCTGTTTGTTAAAATACTTGGTTAAATGTTTTGCCAAGTCAAAGTTTTTCGCAGCTAGGGCGAGACGATATCTTTCCATGGCAACGGTAGAGGATAATTTACCTGCTTTCTGCCAGGCGTTAAATAAGCCATCACAGGCTTTAGACTGCGAGAAGCCGACTAACCAAAGTGGTTTAGCTTTGTCTAGGTACTTTGCGTCTTTAGTTAATTGGTATTCGGCATAATAGTATTGGCAGGCTAAATCCGGGTTATCGCTAGGTAAATAACCTTTACTATAGGCCTCCCAATTCTTGGCACTGGCCATCTGCATAAGCCATTGCGTTCTAAGCGCATTGTGAAAAGGGAAGTCGGGATAATCTTTTTTAAATTGTTCGATTTCACTTAGTTTCAACGAAACCGGCTTAGTACTTTTTATTTTTGATTTCAGTTCCTCATAAACAAGGTAAGGATATAAGGGATAGTCTGTAATTTGTGCTGCCAGCTGTCGGTAGGTTTTGAGCTCTCGTTTTTTCAAGGCATGGTCAGCACGATTAAAGAGATTGCGTTGGGTGCTCAGATCTTGAACTTCAGCAAAAGTAGGAGACATCCAAGAGTAAAGAATACTAAAAAAAATAATATGGAGGGAATTTTTAACGTAACGACTATGCATGGTTGGTCATCAGTTTTTTTATTAGGATCCTATTTCAAATTATCATACCTACACCTATTCAATATTTACAGTTTTTGTTAGGATAAGCAAAACTAAGTGGATAAACTTATCCTGCGTAGCTAACTTCGAGAACCCTAAATGATTTTATTGATTGATAATTATGACTCTTTTGTTTTTAATTTAGCACGCTATGTAGCTGAGTTGGGGCATGGTTATCAAGTTGTTCGTAACGATAAAATCACTCTTGATGAAATAGCGGCTTTAAACCCTAGCCATATAATTCTGTCTCCTGGACCCTGTTCGCCGAACGAAGCCGGGATTTCACTGTCGTTGGTTAGTACATTTTTGTCTACTATTCCAATCCTGGGAGTGTGCTTGGGACATCAAACCATTGGCCAGGCTTGTGGTGGAAAAGTTGTCAGAGCAAGCACTCCCAAACATGGTAAATCTTCTCATATCTTTCATGATGCTAAAGGGTTATTCCAAGATCTGCCAAATCCTTTTAAGGTGGCGCGGTATCACTCGCTTATCGTAGAGGATGAAGGACTGCCCGAGATCGGAAGAGCAC
>JBFWUT010000009.1:0-81165 GCA_050247135.1 Candidatus Berkiella sp. | reverse complement strand
ATATCCCTGGCATTAGCGCTGAGCGCGTGCTGTTGGTAGGACAAGGCAACTCAACCATCAGTGATTTTAATTTTCGCGATCTCATGTCGCGTACCGCTGTTTATATGAACAACACGGCGATAAAAGTGGCCGTCTCTTATCTGAACGAAATTGAAGTAACCGATAAAGAACTCACTTGGAAATTGCAGCAGACACTCTTCCTGTTCCAAGCAAGCCAATATCGATTTGATGAGTTCAAAAGCACCAAAGAAAAAAAACCATTTAAACTAAATCAAATCATTTTTCACGCTGCCAACAAGAAAGAATGGGATATAGCCAACAAAGCCTGTGAGCAAGGTACTGCCATTGCTAATGGTATAAAACTTACTAAAGACTTAGCTAATATTCCCCCGAATATTTGCAATCCCAGCTTTTTGGCAAGTAAAGCCAAGCAATTTGTTAAAGAACATGGCAAAGATAAAATGAGCTGCGCTATCTTAGAAGAAAAAGACATGAAAGCGCTTGGCATGGGGTTACTCTTGAGTGTCACCCAAGGCAGTAACACTCCAGCTAAACTCATCACCATGGAATACCGTGGTGCTAAAAAGAACGTAAAACCGATTGTGCTTGTTGGCAAAGGGATCACCTTCGACACCGGTGGCAATAGCATTAAAGTGCCCCCGCATATGATCGGCATGAAATATGATATGTGCGGCGCAGCGACCATTTTTGGTGTGATGCAAGCTGCCATTGAGCTAGCATTGCCCATCAATTTAATCGGCATTATTCCCTCTTGTGAAAATATGCCGGGACCTAATGCTACTCGCCCTGAAGATATTGTGACCAGCATGTCAGGGCTCACCGTAGAAATTCTCAACACCGATGCAGAAGGACGTTTAATTCTGGCTGATGCGCTCACCTATGCAGAGCGCTTTTCACCTGCGGCTGTCATTGATATTGCTACCCTCACAGGCGCCTGCCACTTGGCATTGGGCCCATATGCCAGCGGTTTAATGGCAAATGATGATAAGCTGGCACTTAAGTTACTAGAGTCAGGTCAGCGCGCCGGAGACAGAGTTTGGCAATTACCTTTATGGCCTGAATATCACGAATCGCTAAAATCGGAATTTGCGGATCTGTCGAATGTTCCCTTTTCCGATATGGGCGGCAGAACCATCGTCGCTGGCTGCTTTTTGGCGAAATTCGCCGAAAAATACCCGTGGGCACATTTAGATGTCGCCAACACAGCTACCTCAACTGGCAGTAAACGTGGTGCAACAGGACGCCCTGTTGCTCTGCTAATGCATTATTTATTGGATACATTATGAGCATTGACAAAACTTACCAACCCCTAGAAATTGAAAAAAAATGGTATCACCAATGGTGTAATGAGGGGTATTTCAAGCCACAAACTGGCAAAGATCATTATTGCATTATGCTGCCTCCCCCTAATGTCACGGGTACGTTGCATATGGGCCATGCCTTCCAAGATACGATCATGGATGCCCTGATTCGTTACCACCGTATGCTGGGCTATAAAACTCTCTGGCAAGGCGGCACCGATCATGCCGGCATCGCCACTCAGATGGTGGTAGAACGTCAGCTCAATGCACAAGGTCTTAATAAACATGACATTGGACGTGAAGCCTTCGTACAGAAAGTGTGGGAATGGAAAGATCAATCCGGTAACACGATATGTCAACAAATGCAGCGCCTTGGCACCTCAGTCGATTGGTCACGTGATCGCTTCACGATGGATCAAGGACTCTCTGAAGCCGTTAAAGAGGTGTTTGTTAAGCTGTATGATGAAAAGCTCATTTACCGCGGACAACGCCTGGTTAATTGGGATCCCAAACTGCACACGGCGGTTTCTGATTTAGAAGTGGTTTCTCAAGAAGAACCCGGAAATTTATGGTATATCCGCTACCCTATCGTCAACAGTGATCAAGTGCTGATTGTGGCGACCACACGGCCTGAAACCTTATTAGGTGACGTTGCGGTTGCCGTACACCCTGATGATGAACGCTATCGCCAATTCATTGGTGGTCAAGTTAAGTTGCCTTTAACCGATCGTTTAATTCCCATTATCAGCGATACCTTTGTTGATCCAGCCTTTGGTACAGGTTGCGTTAAAATTACCCCGGCACATGACTTTAACGATTATGAAGTCGGAAAACGCCATGAATTACCGATGATCAACATTTTCACCGAAGATGCCATTATCAATACCAATGCACCCGAACGTTTTCAAGATTTGCCGCGATTTGTGGCAAGAGAAAAAATTATTCAAGAATTAGAACAAGCTCAATTATTTGAAAAAGTTGAGCCTTACACCATTAAAGTCCCGCGCAGTGAACGCACCAATGAAATCATTGAGCCGTTCTTGACCGATCAATGGTTTGTGCACGCTAAACCCTTAGCCGATGAAGCGCTCAAGGTCGTCAAAGAAGGCAAAATTGAATTTGTTCCAGAGAATTGGACTAAAACTTACTATGATTGGATGGAGAATATCCAAGATTGGTGTATCAGTCGCCAGATTTGGTGGGGACATCGCATCCCTGCATGGTATGATGCCAACAGCAATGTCTATGTTGCCCGTTCAGAAGAAGAAGCACGTCAGAAGTATGGTTTAAGCAATGATCTGCCTTTGATGCAAGATAACGATGTACTCGATACCTGGTTCTCTTCTGCACTCTGGCCCTTCTCCACACTGGGTTGGCCGCATGAAACAGCAGAATTAAAAGAATACTACCCCACAAGCGTACTGGTGACAGGGTTTGACATTTTGTTTTTCTGGGTCGCCAGGATGATTATGTTTGGTTTAAAATTCAGAAAAGACGTGCCATTCAAAAAGGTGTTTATCCATGGTCTCATTCAGGATTCTGAAGGCCATAAGATGTCAAAATCAAAAGGAAACATCATTGATCCGATTGATTTGATTGACGGAATCGATTTAGAAAAATTGGTTACTAAGCGAACCTCAGGTTTAATGCAACCAGGCATGGCCAAGAAAATCGAACAAACCACGCGCAAACACTTTCCGGATGGGATCCCAAGCTTCGGTACCGATGCCTTACGGTTTACTTTTTGTGCCATTGCCACCACTGGCCGTCATATCCGCTTTGATTTAGCACGCATTGAAGGCTATCGCAATTTCTGCAATAAATTGTGGAATGCGGCACGCTATGTGCAAATGAATGTGGAAGGCAAAGACTTAGGACACAGTGAAACGGACCGCGAATTTACCCTTTGTGATAAATGGATCTGGTCTGTGTGGCAATCCACCAAGCAAGCCATTGCCCAACATTTTGCGGAATACCGCTTCGATTTACTAAGCCAAACGCTTTATGAATTCACTTGGAATCAATATTGCGATTGGTATCTTGAGCTCTCTAAACCCACCCTCACTAAAGAAGGTGTGAGTGAAAATCAACAACGGGGTACACGGTATACTTTAGTGGCCATTTTAGAAGAGCTGCTGCGGGCTATTCACCCCATGATGCCATTTATTACCGAAGAGATCTGGCAAAAGATCACGCCATTTTTACCCAAAATAGGCGAACCTAAAGGTCCCTTTACCATCATGTTGCAGCCTTATCCCCTCTTTGATGAAAAGAAAGTGAATAAAGAGGCTGAAATCGCCCTCATGGGGATCCAAGCTATTATTCTGGGTGTGCGTAATATTCGCGGTGAAATGAATATCAGCCCTGCCAAACAACTACCGCTCATTTGCCGGGGTGGTGAAAAATCGTTAAAAGCGATTGTGAATAAAAATCTGAATACGTTGCAGACGCTGTGCAAAGTCGAAAATCTCACTTGGCTGGACAAAGGCGCTGAACCACCCAGTTCTGCCACCGCCTTAGTGGATGATCTTGAGCTATTCATTCCTTTAGCTGGGTTTATCGATAAAGATGCCGAAGCGAAACGCTTGAATAAAGAAATTGAGAAGCTGCAAAAAGAAATCGCTGATATTCAAAAGCGCTTACAAAATGACAACTACGTGAATAAAGCACCACAAGAGGTGGTCTCTAAAGAACGTGATAAATTGCAAGTGGCTGAAAAGGGGCTGGTTAAGTTCCAAGAAAACTTGCAAAAAATACAAGCACTGTAGTAACCATGTCAAAAAAATAGGCCAGTTAGCACTGGCCTATTTCATTAGCGGACTACGCCCTTCTTAGGGTTGCAGTGGCATTTTCTTGGTTTGCGGCCAAAATGAGACTTGGTTCTTGCTTGCTGCAAATTTGGTTAAAAATCCGACTTGTGTTGCGCCATTCATTTTTTTGAATGTCTCTAAGGTTTCTGGCTTAATCCCATTCACAAATAGTTGTGTTACTTGAGGATTCAATTGGTTGAAAGCATAGACAACGCGTTCCTCAATGTTTAACACCGCTAACATTTGCTTTGCCACATCAGAGGTAAATAAAGCTGCAAGTTCAGCCTTAATTTGCAGTGCTGCAGGTTGCACTGGTTTTTGGCGCGAAGCGGTATAAGCTGCCAAAAGTGGGCTTGGTTGAACAACTTGTTGCGGCGTTTGCTGAGCAATTTGTGCTTGCTGACGAAGTAATGCTTGGCGCAGTACTCCTGCCAGACGTTCACCTTCTTGACGTGCTTCTTCTTCTTTGCGTGCCACTTCGAGTCTAGCTGCTTCTTGTCTAACTGCTTCTTGTCTAGCTGCTTCTTGTCTAGCTGCTTCTTCTCGCTCACGGCGTTCAGCTTCTGCTGTTTGCAAGCGAATGGCTTCTAACACAGCGGTGACTTCGGCAATATCGGCATCCATCATTTGTGCTGCTAACACTTCGTTGTTCGTGGCAAAAGCATGATTAAGGGCTTGTTGACGTAATGCCTCTTCAGCTTGCTGTGCTTGTTGTATGGCTTGTTCTTGTCGTAAAGCTTCTTGAGCAAGACGGTTTTCTTCCGCTTGGCGCCTTGCTGCTTCCTCCTGTAAACGGCGTTGTGCTTCACGCTCTGCCGCTGCCGCTGCTTGTTGAAGACGTGCTTGTTCGGCTTGTTGCGCTGCTTCTGCTGCTCTGGCAAGTTCATTGCGATATTGTGCCGCCAAGCGATTGAGCTCATTAGCATCAGCAGCAAGAGTGGCATTCATTAAACCCTGATTATTAGTTTGAAGGGAAAACATCGTCAATTGTTCACGCAATCTTTGAATTTCTTCAGCAGACATGACCACAGCAGGGAGATTTTGCTCATCCAGTTTAGCAACGGGTTTCGGAGCACTGGGATCTAATTCGCTAATTCTTTTGTTGATGCTTTCTTTAATTTGATCATAATACACAGACCAAACATCTTCAGCAAAATATAGCGCTAATTGACCATAATTATCAAAGGATTTCTCATGATAACGTAGTTTATCGACTAATTTTTGACAAATTCGTTTATCACCATAATACGTTTTACATTGAGTGATAAAATTCTGAAGATCTTGAGTGGTATAACATTGGATCTGCCGTAACAAGGCTTGGTCTTCTTTCTCAACTGCTGAGAAATCACCCACGTTCACTGCAACCAAATCATCCAAGGCATCTTTAAGTTTATTTGCTGTCTGCAGATCCATTCTCGCAATCACATTAAAAACGGTATTCTTACCTGCGGTTTCCGCTAACATTTCTTCACGAAATTTTTCACGCATTAAATTACTATTGAGCACTCTTTCATTCGGATCTTCTTTTAGCACCAACATCGCAAATTGGGTTAAACGACGGGGAACACCGGTGTTACAAGATGGATTATCAAGTCTGCCATCATCATAATCTTCTTGAACTTGTACTTGTCTGCCTTTAATATTTTTCCAAACCGTGCGGGAATGATCCCAGTTATGAACACGCCCTAATGTCGCAAGCTGTTTGATTAATTCTAACTTGGCATCCTCTCGGCTGTAAGCATCTGATATGGCAAATTTCTCATCCTTTAATGCTAACCAAATCGAACGAATTAAATCTCGATGTTCAGGGTCAATATTAGCAGCTACCGCTCTCCCATTATAACGATCATGAACAGCAAAACCGCTATTGGGGTCAATCATGGGGTTGGGGTTTAAAAACAGATATCGGTAAGCTGTGTGGGCAACATTATGCAAGCGATTCACCATATCGCCTTTGTTGGCTTCTGCGAGAAAATACTGCTTCATTTCTTCATCAATACGATCCTTTTCAGCTTGTGAACGAATGGGGAAAGCGGTACTAATTCTTTCAAGTGTGCTTCTTTGTTGTTCGTTTTGGGGATCGTAGGCACTATAGCCTACTTGAGCTTGCTGTGGGTTGGCCTGATAGCCATAATAGTTCCCATAGCCATTTGCTTGGTAGCCATACTGATTTGGATAGCCATTTGCTTGATAAGCATTGTTGGGGAGATTTTGATAGTTATTCGGATCAACTTGTGCTTTAAGTTCAGCCCATTGAATGGTGCAATTACTACCCTTAATCATTAAAAACCCCTGTGAATTTATATGTAAAACATCACACTTTATATTAATGATTATGAGGTTATTTACAAGCAACGGCAGATAGGCGGATTTAACAGCAAGATGAAAATAAGGCAAAAAAAAGGCCAGTATGACCTGGCCTTTCTCTGCCTTTTATCTTACATTCTATTGCGATTTTCAGCGACATTCCCCTCATTGGGATCAGCAATTTCTAACTGCTTGCTTTTTGCGTATCTTACTAAAAACCCAACCTTAGTTGCACCACTCATGCCTTTAAAAGTATCTAGCGTTTGCTGCTTAGTTGCATTCAAAAACTGCTGTGTCACTGCCATGTTGTACTGGTTGAAAACGTCTACAAGACGTACATCTTTGTTTAACACCGCTAACATTTCTTTAGCAACATCCGATACAAACAAAGCTGCAAGTTCAGCCTTAACCACAGGTGCAGTAGGTTCTAGAGCAGCTTGTTGACGTGCTGCTGTATAAGCCATTAACAACGGACTCGGCTGTGGTTGACGAGCACGTGCTGCTTCTGCTTGTTGACGAGCAACTTCAGCTTGACGATATAACTCCGCTTGTCGAGCCGCTTCTTGTAGAGCTAATTCAGCTTGACGCTTTGCTTCTGCTTGTCGTGCTAATTCTGCTTGACGAGCTAATTCTGCTTGTCGAGCTAATTCTGCTTGTCGAGCTAATTCTGCTTGTCGAGCTAATTCTGCTTGTCGAGCTAATTCTGCTTGTCGTAGTGCTTCGGCTTGTTGTCGAGCTTCTTCTATTTGGCGATTCACTTCTAGTTGTACTTCTTGAACAAGCGCTTCATTGTCTCGATTCAGTTCCTCACGAGCAAACTGCATGGCACCTTGGTGACCTATTCGCCCAGCATGGGCATCATATAATTCTCTAAAACGACGCATATCAAGGTCTCTGAGTGCTACTTCGTTTGGATGACAAACATTCTCACCCGTTGGCAGTCTGAGAACGCGAGCATGAGCTAAAGCTTCCATCACTCGATACGCTTCTTCATTAACTTGGCGATTGTCAGCTTCTCGTTGACGAGCAATTTCTGCTTGACGTGCGGCTTCTGCTTGACGTGCGGCTTCTGCTTGACGTGCGGCTTCTGCTTGTCGTGCAGCTTCTGCTTGTCGTGCAGCTTCTGCTTGTCGTGCAGCTTCTGCTTGTCGTGCAGCTTCTGCTTGTCGTGCAGCTTCTGCTTGTCGTGCAGCTTCTGCTTGTCGTGCAGCTTCTGCTTGAACAGCCGCTTCTTCGGTTTGCAAACGAATAGCTTCAAGTAATTCTCTGACTTCTTCAATATCAGCATCGATCATTTCGTTAGCTAGGGCTTCATTACCCGTTGTAAAAGCATGATCAACCAACTGTTGACGCAAGGCATCGTCAGCCTGTTCTTGCTGTAATGCAGCTTGGGCTTGTGCAGCTTGCAACGCTTGCTCTTGTGCTAGTCGCTGTGCATTAGCCGCTTCTTCGCGTAAACGTTCTGCTTCTTGTTGCGCTTTCATTTCTGCAGCACTTGGTGGCTTTGGTAATTGTGCTTTGTATTGCAGCGCAATGGCTTTAATCCCATCCGGGTCAGCACCAATAACCTGTTCCATCATGCCCTGATTGCCCATTTGGATTGAAAGCATAACCAATTGTTCACGTAATCTTTGAATATCATTATCAAGCAAGACATCGTCTGCATCTGAATCCGCATCAACAGCAGGTGTCCCAGCATAGTCTTTTGCATCAGGGGCTACATATTTAGGGTCGGCGAGCTTAATTTTTTCACGAATTTCTCTTACGATTTGTTCGTTAAAAACAGTTAAAGTATCTTTTGCAAAATGTAAAATCAATTGGCCATAGTTATCAAATAACTCAGCATTATTTTTTACTTTTGACGCTAATTTTTGCTGTAAACGAATGGGGCCAAAATAAGCAATACATTGGTTAATAAACTCAGCCACGTCCTGGGTCGTAAAGGGTTGTAGTTTGGCTAATAAAGCTTGTTCTTTAGGATCGCGATCATTAACTGAATCACCCATAATCACCATGTCATAAATTAAGGTGTCGAGTTGTTTCAGTGTTGCCAAGTCCATTTTCTCAATGGCGTTAAACACCGTATTCTTGCCTGGAATTCTAGCCACCATTTCTTCACGAAATTTTTCGCGCATGAGATTGGTATTTAGCACTCTGGCGTTAGGATCTTCTTGCAACGCTAACATCACAAATTGGGTTAAGCGTTTTCTGACACCTGAGCCACAAGAAGGTTTATCTCGTCCGCCATCATCATACTCTTCTTCAACTTGTGTCTGTCTCACAACACCATCTTCGCCCTTCTTGGCCTTCCAAACCCTGCGGCTCTGATCCCAGTTATGAGCACGGCCTAACATCGCTAATTGTCTGATAAATTCTGCTTTTGCATCTTCACGACTGTAAGTTTCAGAGATAGGAAATTTTTCATCATTTAAGGCTAACCAAATAGCGCGAATCAGTTCTCTGTCATCCTGATTAATATTAGCTGCGATGGCATTGCCATGGCGGTCCTCTATACAGTATTCAGCATTAGGATCGATCCAGGGATTCGGATTCAGAAGATAGCGGTAAGCGGTGTGGGCTGGATGTTGTAAGACGTTAGCAACTATATTTTTTGCTTTATCCTGCAAGTAAGTGCTGAATTCTTGATCTAATGCGATTTGAACTTGTGTTTTAGCATCAACTGGCTGAGCAGGAGCAGGATGATTTCTTCGTCTAACAGGTTGATTGACTTGCAGGGTAGCAGCTACGGTATCGACATGGGTTCGGTAGGAATCCAAAACACGATCAACCATGTTCCTTTGGTCGTTATTCAGAGCACCCATGGCATTTTCGCCCCAGTTTGCGTCATGGCCGATGTGTTCTCCCCTATGATTATTCGGATCAACCATTCGTTGCAAAACGCCCATATCGAGCTTGGTGCCATTAATCATTATAGAAACCCCTGTTTTATATGATAAAAGTGATATAACTGACACCATATTAATGATTGAGTAACTAAGATCAATGGTTATAGGACGGGTTCCTGACTGATGGAACACCTGGTGCGATGAATGTGAGGGTAAAAAAAAAGGCCAGAATGTCTGGCCTTTTTAATCAAATGAACTACACGCTTTTAGGAAGCGCTCGGCTCGGGATCGGCTCGCAGCTCTTTGGGGATTTTCAGATCCCAAACCCAGCCCAATTGATGGAAAATCACGAGCAGCCATTTGCCAAAGTCAATTTGGTACCAACGGTGTCCAAAAAATGGCATTTGCATGAAACGGTGGTGGTTATTGTGCCAACCTTCACCAAAGGATAACAAAGCGACCCAGAGATTATTGGTGCTGGTATCTGAGGTTTTATTGTGATCACGTTTACCAAAACGATGACAAACCGAATTCACACTCCAAGTGACATGACAGGCCAAGAATAAACGCAATAAACCCGCCCAAATAAAACCGACCCAACCACCCAGAATAGCGGGGATCACCAGTCCTAAATTACTATATAATAAGTAATATTTGGAGACATGTTTCACATCGTTGTCTTCTAATAACCATTTACCAAAGCGGCGATAATTAGGCTTATAGTCATGAAATATCCAACCGCAATGCGCATGCCAAAATCCTTCACGTGGAGAATGAGGATCGCCTGGCTTATCCGCATAACGATGATGCTGAATATGCAAACTGGCCCAAGCCGCAGGGCCGCCCTGCATAGCAAAACTGCCACAAATTAAAATCAGACGCTTTAGCCAAGGCTTCGCTTGATAAGAGCGGTGCGTCGTTAAACGGTGATAACCCAGGGTAATACCTAGTGCAGATAAGGAGTAGAACAAAAATGCTAAACTCAGATCAGCGCCTGTTACCCAACCCTGATGCCATTGCCAAATAGCGACGGGGATGGAAAGCGGTGTGATAAACACCAAAAAAAAGGCATATGCGTAACTAAGATAGTTTTGTCGTTGTCTAAAAAATACCATGAAGCTTTTAGGGATCATTGTTTACTTGACCTTACTATTTCGCACCCTGAAGAATGGGCCTGCATCATAACATAAAATGTCGTAAAATACTTTTTATATGCCGATGAACCCGACACTCAAACGTTTACTAACTAAAGCCTATTTAAATGGCTTTGGCGACCTGCATAAACTCTCGCACGAAGAAATTCGGCACTATTTGCAACACCCCAAAATCAAAGTGCTTGCGGCCCCCTTTCAAGATTTCCAGACACGGCACGGGCTTGTATTGCGTTGTTACACGCCAAGCTCTTGTGACTCCTCTGTATCTATGCCTGCTGTGGTTTATCTCTCCGCCACAGCCTTTGTGCTGGATAGATTAGATGCGTGTAATGATTATTGCAGTTTGCTTGCTAACAACCTGCAAATGAAAGTGATCAATATTGCCCATCGCTTAGCGCCTGAGTTCAAATTTCCACGTTTTTTATATGACTGCACGGAAAGCATCGAATGGATTGCTGACAATACCGCGCTCTTAAACATAGATCCAGACAAAATTGCGATTTGGGGAGAAAGCTCCGGTGGCAGTATTGCCGCAACCTGTACCCATGTGTTACGAGATGCCGGAAAAAACATCATAAAATATCAAACTCTCTTTTATCCCATGGTTGATCTGGTGAACTCCTTTCGATCTAAAATGCTTTATAGCGAAGGATTTATGCTCGATAAAAGTTTTGTGACTTGGCTTGATGAGCGCGGTTTTGAACCCAGTCAAGACCGATCTTGCCCATTAGCTTCTCCGTTACTGTCAAGCGATTTTAGTCGATTACCCCCAGCGACTATTGTGACGGCGCAATATGATCCTTTGCGTGATGAAGGCGAAGCTTACGCTCAGAAATTAGCACAAGCAAAAGTGCCTGTGCTATTGAAACGATTTAATGGGATGATCCATGGCTTTATGCGGTTTTATCCGAAAGTATCAACAACACAAGCGGCACTCGATTACGCATGTGTTGCTATTAAAAATCACTTTGCTCACGGTTTGCTAGGTGATGGTGGCGGCACCAGTCCTGTGGAAGGCGGAGAAGCAGCAGGCGCGGCAGCTTCCGATTTAGCATCCTCTGAAGGCGGCGCTTGAGTTGAAGTAACATTGGCCGTGATACTGTGAATAGCAATGCCTGCTCGCGATTCTGATAATTTCGTGCGCACCACATCGATCGCGATGTTGACTTGTTGTTGCACTATCTGAGTGTTGTTTTTATAGGTGACCATCAATGGCATTTGTACTTCCCATTTATAGACACCTTCTTCGCTCATTCCCTCTTTACTGATGAAAGGCTCACCGGTGGGGACTGCTGATACGAATAATTTCTTCGTTTTTACCAACTCCAGATTTTTGGAATCTTCAAGAGCTTTAAGGTACGACTCATAACCCGCTGCGGTAAACAAAGGCTTAATTTTTTTCAAAATGTACTGGTAATTCAAATAGTCATAATTATAAATTTCTAAAGTGCTTTCCGTGCTCCAGCTTAACACATCTGCTGGCGCAATCGGTTGCGTAACGGGTAAATCTTCATATTTACCAATGGATTTGATGAGGTAAACATCTTTTTCAACTTGATCCATCCGCTTTTCTAATGCCTTAATGGCTTTATTCATTTCGCGAATATCAGGTGGTGCATCGGGTGGAGTAACCGCATGCGCAGGACTAATGCCCATGATGCAGGCCATACTAACAAGTGTGAACCATCTACGCATAAAAACCTCAAGTCTTTAAATATTTAGCACTTACCTTACTGTTCGGCAATCAGAGTTGTTTTCTGTAATGATTGGACCATTTGCTCAGAAATTGCTGTATTTGTTAACAGCTTTTTCCATTGATTTAATAAGGCGTGATTGTTTTGCTGCCAAGGGTGAAATCCTGGCAGATAATAGCGCAGATAAGGTATAACAAGCTTGCGCAAAAATCCAGGTCTCCCCCAACAAGTGCTAAAGAGCTTTTGCCAAAAAGCTCTTTTAAAGAGCAAACCATCTTTATAAATCAGATGAAAAAAATTCATCACTAAAATACCGCCCAACATTTGAGTGACCAACCACATCCCCAAAATTCGCTTAAAATAGCCGCCATTAATTTGCTGATAAAGATCATACACCACAGCTTTATGCTCAATTTCTTCAATCGCATGCCAACGCCAAAGGGCGGCAATAGAAGGGTGGGCTTTGCCTAACCATTCAGGATCTCGCAGCAAATGATCTGAAATGATTGCGGTTAAATGCTCTGCTGCTAAGGTTAACGATAAATGCATTTTAGGACCCAGCTTTTGGGTAAGCCACTTAAAATTTTTCACATTACCCGATTGTAGCTTTTTGGTTTCATACCCTTGGATTTTTAAGATCTGGTTAAAACGAATAAATTCACTACCATGTGCTGATTCTTGGCCAATAAAACCTTGAAGTTGCGATTTTAAATGTGTTGATAAGGGATAATCTTTAAAGGGGATCACGCTGGTGATTGCCAGGCGCTCGAAAGCCGGAGCCAATATTGAGATCGCATTCAGCAAATGGGTCTTAACAGGGCAGTTATCATTCCAATAACGTGGCAGATCTTTCCCGATCTGAAAGCGCAACCGTCTGGTAATGATTTCGTCATCCATGACTCACCTACCCATCAATTAATTAAACTTTAGTATAGTTACAAATTAATAAAGATAGAATCCCCCGCGCTTCGCGCTGCCCCCTTTTATACAAAGGGGGCTTAGCGTCATCAGATGATGAGCGTAGCGAATCAATACCCCCCTTTTGTATAGCGCAGCGGACTACAACTCTTTAGTCTCTTTAAATTGAATGTCAGGCCATCGCTCTTTTGTCATCGTTAAATTTACGTTAGTAGGAGCTAAAAACGTCAATGCTTCGGAGCTATCTAACGCTAGTTGACCACTTAGCTTTGTTTTAAAGTCTGATAACTTCTTTTGATCTTTACAATAAACCCATCGAGCTGTGACAACCTTAACAGAATCGTAAATACACTCAACGTTATATTCATTGGCTAAACGATGCGCGACGACATCAAACTGCAGCTCACCCACCGCCCCAACAATGATTTGATTAGTATCCAATGGACGAAATACTTGGGTTGCCCCTTCCTCGGAAAGCTGCACTAAACCTTTTTGCAGCGCTTTCATTTTTAACGGATCTTTAGGACGCACCGCTTTAAACAATTCTGGCGCAAAATTAGGCACGCCGAGAAACTTTACTTTCTCGCCTTGGCTAAAGGCATCGCCAATTTGAATTGTGCCATAGTTATGTAAACCGATGATATCACCTGGCCATGCTTCTTCAACATGCTCTCGCTCCCCTGCCATAAAGGTGAGTGCATTCGAGACTTGCACACTACGTCCTAAGCGCACATGATGAATTTTCATGCCCTTTTCATAGTGACCAGAAACAACTCTTAAAAAGGCAATACGATCGCGGTGTTGGGGATCCATATTGGCTTGGATTTTAAATACAAAACCAGTAAATGGTTCTTCTTGAGGCAACACTTCGCGATTTTCAGCAGCGCGAGATTGTGGCGGCGGTGCTAAATCAGCCAGGGCATTTAAAATTTCGTTCACGCCAAAATTATTAATTGCGGAGCCAAAATACACTGGAGTCAATTTTCCTTGCAAAAAGGCTTCATGATCATAAGGATGACTAGCGCCCTTCACTAATTCGAGCTGCTCACGAAACTCATCAATTACCATGCCACATTTTTCATCTAACAAAGGGTTATTGATCCCTTGAATGATTTCGGGCTCTTGAATAATTGAACCTTTACCCGGTTCAAATAAGAACACACAATCTTTTTGTAAATGATAAACACCTTTGAACAACTTACCCATGCCAATCGGCCAAGTAATCGGCGCACAACGAATGTTCAACACTTTTTCAATTTCGTCTAAAAGCTCTATGCCATCACGGCTATCACGATCGAGTTTATTGATGAATGTTAGAATGGGCGTGTCTCTTAATCGACACACTTCCATTAGTTTGATGGTGCGAGATTCAACACCTTTAACTGCATCTATCACCATCAGCGCCGCATCGACTGCAGTTAAAGTGCGGTAGGTATCTTCAGAGAAGTCTTCGTGGCCTGGCGTATCGAGTAAATTAATGATGGCATCTTTAAAGGGAAACTGCATGACTGATGTTGTCACCGAGATCCCACGTTGTTGCTCAAGCGCCATCCAGTCGGAAGTCGCATGACGAGCCGCTTTACGCCCTTTTACTGTACCTGCTAACTTAATGGCACCTCCAAACAACAACAGCTTTTCGGTGAGGGTCGTTTTACCCGCGTCGGGGTGAGAGATAATCGCGAACGTGCGCCGACGTGCAATCTCATTTTGTAAGTTAGACATCATAATCCTTGAACACTAAATTCGTAGACTCAACCTAATTTGCCCGTAGGCGAGGCGCCAAGGGGCGAGCAACCCGGAATTTACCCTGGTAAATGAGGATTGCGAAACCCCGCTGGCAACAACGCATACGGGGAAATTGGGCAGAGTATACCAGTAAACTACTTTATTTGGATAAAATCGGTTAAAGTGTCGCATTCGTTACGACCAAACTAGAGGTACGGCATGACAGAAGCCAGCAATGCACACGTCCATGGTGAAAAAAATGAACACCACAGCTTAGCGCTGATCCCATTACTGATTTGCGTCGGGTTAGGATTTCTCGGTTGGTTCTGCCCTCACCCACAGGCATTAAGTGATCAAGCTTGGCATCTCATGGTGATTTTTATTGTCACCGTCTTCGGCCTGATTATCAAACCGCTGCCTATGGGCGCTGTCGCCGTGGTAGCCCTAGTAGTAGCCATTTTGACCAAGGTCGTCACTACCCAACAAGCCTTTGCCGCATTTAGCAGCGATGTGGTCTGGTTAGTGGTCTTTGCCCTATTTATTGCCAAAGGATTTAATGTCACCGGCTTGGGCAAACGAGTGGCACTATTCTTTACTGCTTTGCTCGGTAAAAAAACCTTAGGATTGAGTTATGGATTAATGGCAACGGATCTGATCCTTGCACCGGCTATTCCCAGTGTTACAGGGCGAAGTGCCGGCATTGTCTACCCCATACTTCAAGGGATTGCCAGTTCCTATAAAAGTTTTCCGAATACTGATTCTGCACGTAAAATTGGCGCATTTTTAACCATCACCGCTTTCCAAGTTACGGTAATCACCTCAACCATGTTTATGACCGCCATGGCGGCCAACCCCATTCTCACCAGTCTCAGTAAAGATCAAGACATTCTAATTAGCTGGGGCGACTGGGCGCTGGCAGCATGTGTTCCAGGCATCCTCAGTTTAGCGATTATTCCTTGGGTTATTTATAAAATTTATCCTCCAGAAATCAAAGAAACTCCCTTCGCCCAAGAAAACGCGCGCCAAGAATTAAAAGCGATTGGCCCCATGCGCAAAAGTGAGTGGATTATGGGCTTTACGGCCATTGTACTCTTGGTACTGTGGATTTTTGGTAAGCAACTTGGCATTGCGCCAGTGGTCGCAGCCATGGTCGGTTTAGTGATCTTATTAGTCACTGGTGTACTAGAATGGAAATCGCTGGTCAAAATCGACACGGCTTGGGAAACCTTTGTTTGGTTCTGTGTTCTCATTATGCTAGCCAATCTGTTAAAAGATTACGGCGTCCTCAACTGGTTTACCAATAGTGTTCAGGGGCATTTTAGCGGATTAGATTGGAAAATCGCTTTCCCATTATTAGCCCTTATTTATTTTTATACGCATTACTTTTTTGCCAGCTCTACAGCACATGTCACATCGATGTACCCAGCCTTCTTAGGGTTATCCATCGCGATTGGCACGCCTCCCTTATTAGCGGCGTTTGTCATGATTTATTTTAGTAATTTATTTGGCGGATTAACTCATTATAGTTTAGCTCCCGCCCCTCTTTTATACGGCGTGGGGTACGTGGATATCAAAACATGGTGGAAAATTGGCTTTTTAACTAGCGTTATTAATATCCTGATTTGGTGTACCATCGGTGTGGTTTGGTGGAAATTCTTAGGATATTGGTAGTATACTGTTCACATTTTTGAGGTAGCCTTCATGACAATGTTACAAATCAACGTGCCTGACGAAGCCATGGCTGAACTTTCTGATGTGGCAGAACAACTTAAGCTTAGTCCTGAGCAATGTGTTCTCTTGGCACTGAACCACTTTATCCAAACCGATACTGCTGGTAACGCCATTGAAGGCCAGTCCCGAATCGGTGATGGCGAAGCCTTGGTTGATTTCCCTGAACTCAAAGAAGAAGTGGGCATTGATATCCAATTTCACCCTGTTGCTATGGAAGAGCTTGAAACCCTGGATGAGGAAGCCCAAGTCCACGTATTAGGTGAATTGATCGAGCGCATTTCAGCAGAAGAAGAAGAACTGACGGATACTATCGATCTTGTCCTCAAAGATGATCCAGTCAATCAAATCGTGTTGTCCAGCTTTAGCTTTGGCGATGTCGTCTATACCATCGGTGAATCCGTCGTCATTTATCATATCGCCTTCGTTGAAGAAGACGAGTACGAAGATGAAGAAGAAGACGATGAAACCGTTGAAGACGAAGCAACTGCAACCCGTCAATAATCAAATATTTAAAGATTGCATCAAAAGCCAAGCTCTCTGCTTGGCTTCGCGATCATTCATGAGTTCATCTAAAGACGGCAAATAAGCCCACTGTTCACCCTTGCCAAAGTGCAACGCTGGCTCTCCTACTTTCTGAATAAAATGATAATGAATACTTTCGAAAGGCCAATTCATCGCTGCAATCATACGCTGTAAAAGAGCCTGCTTATCTTGACTTAATTGTTCCAAGCGAGTTATCCCAGGTTCATTAATGACCACGTGATAACCGGCTATTTCATGTTTATTCTCCTTGGTTTCCCTTTTTTCCCATTCAGTGATCCCAAGAAGATTTAAATATTCACTTTGTAAATCGCTCATGATTCTTTGCTTTTATGATTTCGACGCCACACGCCAATACGGCGTTTAATTGACAATATAGGACCTGAAGCCACATAGAGCGCAAAGAAACTGAGCAATACAAGGGGAGGATCAATGGATACAAAGACAATAACTAACAATACCGCTAAAACTGCCACAAATGGCACATGACCTTTTAAATCAAGTTCCTTGAAACTGTAATATCCAATGTTGCTCACCATTAAAGCACCGGTAATCAATGTCACCACAGCTGCAATTACCCATAACTGATGCCCAGGCACGCCATAGTCATGGGCCACCCAAATCATCCCAGCAACCAAACCTGCTGCGGAAGGACACGGCAAGCCTTGAAAGTACTTTTTATCTTGCACATTAAGTTGTGAATTAAAACGCGCCAAACGCAATGCCGTGGCAGCAGCAAAGAAAAACGCCACTAACCAGCCTGGTTTGCCTAAACTCGATAAACCCCAACTATAAGCCACTAAGGAAGGCGCAATGCCAAAGGAAACCACATCCGCCAAGCTATCATATTCTGCACCAAAAGCACTTTGCGTATTGGTAAGCCTGGCAACACGGCCATCTAAGCCATCCATAATCATAGCGATAAAAATCGCAATGGCAGCATATTCAAAGTCACCTCGCATTGCAGCAACAATGGCATAGAATCCGGCAAATAGGCCACTGGTAGTGAATAGATTGGGTAGCAAGTATATCCCCTTATTGCGATGAAGCTCGGCGCCATCACTGGGGGTTTGGCTTGGGATCATAATATTATTCTTCTCTATTGGGTGAGTATGCATGGCTTTCAATCATTGTCAGCCAGTTGGCTCATGTTATGCTATAGTTTTATATTACCATCAAGATACCCATTTTATGACTAAAGGCAAGAAAACCAAAATTGTCATTGAAGGGATTACGCAAGAAGGAAAGGTATTTCGGCCCAGCGATTGGGCAGAAAGGCTCTGTGAACAGCTATCTACCTTGAAAAATCGACGTGTTCACTACTCACCTTTATTAAAGCCTTCACACAAAGATGGTAAAAGATGTTTGGTGATAGATAGCGAGTTAAAATTGGTGAATCCCGCACTCTATCAACAAATTCTTGATTTTGCAAAAGCGCACAAATTAACCATTTGTGATGAAGAAGAGTGAGATAAACATGCAAAACCGCTATAAACGAATCACTTTGATATTCTTGTTAAGCACGCTCTCACCCCTTTGTTTCGCGACCAGTTATAAATACCAAGATTCACAAGGACAAACAGTCTATACGCAAAATCCACCACTCAATACACAAGTTACCGAAATCACCCCTCCCCCACCGCCATCCAGCAGTGCAGCAACTGAAAAAGCAGCACTAGACAAAAGAATAGAACAAGATAAAGAAAACGATACAAAGAAAGCTGAAGCTAGCAAAGAAGCAGCCATGAATGCTTATACCGCAGAAGAAAAACAAGAGAATTGTATGAAGGCCCGCCAACAACTAACCAATTTGCAATTGCGTGGCAGAATTAAAATGATTGGTGCTGATGGTCAAGCTACCATGTTAACCGAAACTCAAAAAATGGCTGAGATCGAGAAAACCAAAGAGTTAATCAAAGCTTTTTGCACCCAGCCTTCGATATAAATAGTTCACTTTGTGTATTTGCATTGATTGTATATCACACAATTTAACCTGAACTAATTTCAATTGTGCTAGTCACCTTATATGATAGTATCAATATATGGACTCTCTTGTTTTAAGGAGGTTAGAGTGTCCGGCGATCCTCGAGTCATCAGAGAACAGCTTATTCAAGCTCTTCGGGATATCATCAATAGTGAAGCACTAAAAACAGAGCTTCATGATAGTCTTGAGGGCGATATTCTCGGTATTAAACTCAAAGGGATCATGAATGATCTCATTGAAAATCATCTCGAAGGAACTTCAGATCCCAACAAACTCATCACAGCGATCAGAGCCCTTGAGGAACATTCGCTTATCAAAAATAATAAATTAACTCGATTCAAAACGACCTTACATAATACGGTTAATCAATACGCAGCGACCTTGACGTCTGTCAATAGCGTACCGATATCCTTTAGCAATCAGTTTCAACAATGGCCAATACAGTGGGGCACCATCGGTAATTATTTTGAAATCCGATCACTACCTTTAAAACCTACCGCAGCACAAATACAAAGACATCGGGAACTCACTGAATTACAAAAAGCTGAGAAACGCCGTTTAATGCACCTTAGAGCAGCATTTGGTGAGGCAGGTCGCGAAGAATTAATGCATGGGGTCGATCTTGATAAAGCCGTTAGCCCAACTTCCGCAAGAATGGAATATCTTAATTATCTTGGTAAACGAATGCATGAAATAAAACAAGTGCCAACCAATAGTCAACACATATCAATGGATGAAATGTTAGGTTCTAAAGGTAAAGAACTTTATCTTGCAGCGCTCAAAGAAGAGAGTAACACTCGAGAATTTCGCGAAGCCGTACTTCTGGCATGTACCAAACACTTCCCTGGTAAAGCCTGGGATAAACCCAAAATTATCATCGGCGCAGGTTCCACTGGAGCAGGCAAAAGCTATGCTCGCGATCAAGTTGTTGCCAGTGTATCAGAAGAAAAAGAGGATCCTTCACATCCTGGCAATGATGTCGTTTCTATTGACGGTGGTGTGGAGCGGGAGACCTCACAGATGCGCATGTTAACCCTACAAGTAGCACTTGCAAGGGGTTATGATGGGATTGATGATTTACAGAAGGTCTCGGAAGATATTGGTATTAGAGTAAAACGTCATGTCAAGAACGCCGTGCTTGCTGCCAACAAAGCTAATAAAGATCATCATAGCACCCATTTCAGCTTATATGTGCCTGTCACCTTCGCAAATCCATTTGAAAAAGCACACCACCTGTTATCTGAGGAAGGTTATGATCCCTTATTCGTTTTAGTCAACACAGATGAAACACAAAACAAAATAATGTTACGAGATAGGGCTTTTCGCACTGATCCCATTCCATTTCTTGAAACCGAATTACGATTAGGGGGCATCATTGATAAAGTGGATCCTAAATGTGAATCTAAAGAACCCAAGCCAGGCAATGTATCAAGAGGCAATGAAAAATCACAAGATCAAATGAAAAGCGCACATCGCAAAGGAGTTGCTTGTCAAATAGCAGATAATGATCTTGTCCAATTAAAAAGAGTGAGTTTTGGCTGGGAAATTTGTAGTGATTATAAAAAAGATAAAGTCGATTTAAAAATGTTACGACGTGATTTTGAAAAATGGAATGCACAGGATCCCCAGTTTAAAATGGACAACCCATTAGAACTATGGAGTAAACTTTCGGCTAATCGCTCTGCCTACCAAATTGTGGCCTACCGAGGTGGCCCCATTGAAGACTATTTATTATTCCCGAAAAAGCCAAAAGCAAAAGAGGCGAGAACAGCCACTTTAGCCAAATCAATGTCAGCGATCCCTACGGTTAAAACTCCCGATCCGCGCTTAACCAAAAGTGATGATTCAGATACTATAATGAATCCTGAATTCATGAAAGAGATCAGGCAAAATCCGTTGTTTGTTCGATCGGCTACCGCGGCAAATATGAAAGCACGAACAACGCCTAAAATTGAGAAATCAGGATCAAACGAAACTAAACCTGATCCAAACAAAAAACTCTCTAAATGAGAAGGCTTCTTTACCCTCTTCTCCAAGTGGTTGTTCCTGCTGAATCCTCAATCACTATACCCATCTCACTTAATTGCTTGCGAATTTCATCGGCTTTGGCCCAATCTTTGCTGTTACGTGCCTCAATTCTAGCTGTGATAAGTGCTTCAATTTCTGAGACATTTTCTTGCTTACCCTTGAGATAGACTTCAGGATCACTCTCTAATAGCCCTAAAATGTTCGCCAGTGCTTTTAACGCACTGCCCAAAAGGTTGAAGTTGGGCGATTTCTTATCGCGGGCGATGTTAGTAGCTGTGGCTAAGTCAAACAGCACCGCCATCGCTTCTGGTGAATTAAAATCATCGTTCATCGCTGCAAAAAAGCGATGATAGTAAGGGGCAACAATAGCCGATTCTGGATCAACCTGACTCAGTGAGACGCCTCTTATCGCTGTATAAAGCCGTTCGAGTGAACTGCGGGCTTGCTCAAGTTGGTCTTTAGAATAATTGACAGGACTTCGATAATGGCTCGCCGTTAAAAAATATCTTACCACTTCTGGTTCATATTCAGCCAAGACATCACGAATCGTAAAAAAGTTATTCAACGATTTGGACATCTTTTCTTTGTCAACCTGCACAAAACCCACATGCATCCAGGTGTTGACAAATTTTTTGCCAGTAGCACATTCTGATTGGGCGCGCTCATTCTCATGATGCGGGAAAATCAGATCAGCTCCCCCGCCATGAATATCAAATGATTCACCCAAGCAGTCCACCGACATAGCTGAACATTCAATGTGCCAGCCAGGGCGACCTTCACCGAAAGGCGAATTCCAATGCGGTTCCTCTTTTTTGGCTTTTTTCCATAAGACAAAGTCCAGTGGTGAGCGCTTGGCTTCGTTGATTTCGACGCGTGATCCGGCTTGTAGTTGTTCGAGATCTTTATGTGACAGTTCACCATATTGCTGGTATTTATCAACAGCAAAATAAACATCACCATTATCAGCAATATAAGCAAATCCTTTATCGATTAAGGTATTTACCATGTCAATAATGTGCCCCATGTACTCTGTAGCCCGCGGCTCATTATCTGGCGCCAAAGTATTTAATGCTTTGAAGTCTTCATCCATTGCGGCAATAAAGCGTTCAGTTAATGCACGAATATTTTCTTTGTTTTCTAAAGCACGTTTAATAATCTTGTCATCGATATCCGTGATGTTACGAACATATTTTACCTGCCAGCCACTGGCTCGCAAAAAGCGTACAATCATGTCAAAAGCGACAAACACTCTTGCATGTCCAATATGACAGTAGTCATAAACAGTGATCCCACACACATAAAGCGAAATCTCACCCGCTTTTATCGGCTTAAAAATATCTTTTTGTTGTGTAAAGCTATTATGGATCTGTAACATTTAGGCGCCTTTGATCTGTTGTTTGGCTAAAGCCACTCGTTTTAATAATGCCTCTTTGCCCATCAGGGGGAATATTTTAATCAACTCAGGCCCATAACAGCGCCCTGTGATCGCTGAACGAACAGGCAAAAATAGCGCTTTGCCCTTAAGACCTGAGTCTGAGAGCCTTGCAATCACTGCTTGGTAGTTATCCCCTTCGACTTGAATGGCTGCTTCTAATTTTTCAAGCAAATCATTCGCAGTACTTAAATGGCTACGCGCTTCATCATCCCAAACGGGGGAGTCCGTGAGCACTTGCGTTGCCCACTCTTTGGCATCACTGGGCAATACACAATTTTGCTTAAAAGTGCTGGTGAATGCAGCTGCTTTGCCATTTGCAAGCTGACCTATATAGGGAGCAATCCACTCCCAAAATTCTTCATCTGAGCACTTTAACACTGCTTCTTTTTGCCAGTGGTTTAATTGGGCCACATCAAAGCGGGCTGGCGAGCGACCAATATTTTTGGCTGAAAAGTGTGTTCCTAATTCATCCAATGACAAAAGCTGTTCATGTTCAAAATGATGACCCAGACGGGCTAAATAATTATTGATAGCGATAGGAAAGTAGCCTTGCTCACGTAAGCTTTCAATGGATTGCGAACCATTACGTTTTGACAATGGCTTACCATCAAAGCCTAAAATTAATGGCATATGACCATAACTGGGGGCTGATAGACGCAAAGCTTTCAAGATTAAGAGTTGCCGCGGTGTATTCGTGAGATGATCTTCACCACGCATCACATGGGTCACTTGCATCAATGAATCATCAACGGCATTACAAAACATAAATGAAGCCGAACCATCGGCCTTTTTAATAATAAAATCTCCGATATCATTAGCCGCAAAGTTTTTTGAACCTTGAATAAAATCTTCAAACTCAATCACTTCATTTTCTGGGATCACAAATCGCAGCGCAGGCACAACCCCTTTAGCGGCTTTCGCTTGGCGTTGTTCCTCGGTTAAATTTCTGCACGTTCCGTTATATCGTGGCGGCATTCCTTGGGCTAATTGTGATTTACGAGTAATTGCTAATTCTGCCTCAGAACAATAGCACCAATAGGCCTGCTTCTGATCGATCAGTTGTTGATAATATTTTTCGTAAATCGCATGACGCTGTGCTTGAAAATAGGGGCCGTGTTCCCCGCCTACATTGGGGCCTTCTTGCCAAGCGAGCCCTAACCAATGTAGATCATGCATGAGCTTTTCAGTGAATTCCGCTTCCGAGCGAGCTAAGTCGGTATCTTCAATCCGCAATAAAAAGAGACCAGGATGAGGACTATGCGCGGTATGCGCTTTTGCTAATAACACATTGAACAGCGCCGTACGTAAGTTACCAAAATGCATTAATCCGGTCGGGCTGGGACTAAAGCGCGCTTTGAATGAATGACTTGTCATTATAAAACTCTTATTTAGCTAGATAAATATTTACCAATCTATTTGGCCGTTAAATAGAGTACATGATACCCTATCGGCTCATTTTTGATACTGGCTGATGAGAGATAACACATGATCGTATTACATACCAATTATGGGCCCATTACCCTTGAACTCGATGCGGAAAAAGCACCTAAAACTGTTGAGAATTTTCTCGAGTACGTCAACCAAGGCTACTACGATAATACCATTTTCCACCGTGTTATCGATGGTTTTATGATCCAAGGCGGTGGCTTTGAAGCCGGTATGGTCGACAAACAAACTCGTAAACCCATTGAAAACGAAGCCAAGAACGGCTTAAAAAATACGTTGGGTACCATTGCTATGGCCCGTACCAGCGATCCCCATTCTGCTAGCGCCCAGTTTTTTATTAATGTTGCCAATAATGGCTTTTTAGATCACCGTGCACCAACGATGGATGGTTGGGGCTATTGTGTATTTGGCCGCGTTACCGATGGTTTGGAAGTGATTCAAAAAATCGCTAAAGTCAAAACCACCCGCCGCATGGGACACGACGATGTGCCTGTCGATGATGTGATCATTGAAAAGGTTGAAGTGTTAGCGAATGCCTAATCGCGTTCTCTTTATTTCTGATCTGCATTTAAGCGCAACCAATCCAGAAATGGTTGCGCTTTTTATGCATTTTCTCGAAGGTCCGGTTAAAGGCGCCAAAGCACTTTATATTTTGGGCGATCTCTTTGATGTATGGGTGGGGCAAGACATCCATCGTGAATTTCAAGAGACCATCCAACAAGCTCTCGCTAAAGTCGTCAAAGCCGGTACCCCTGTCTACTTTATGAGTGGCAATCGCGATTTTCTGCTACAAAATGCGTATCTTGAAGCCGCCGGTATCAAACGATTAGCTGATCCCACGCTAATCGACTTGCATGGTAAACCAACTCTTCTCATGCATGGGGATACACTGTGTACCCAAGATAAAGCCTATCAACGCTTTAGACGCATTGCGCAAAATCCCCTCACTCGTTTCTTGTTTTTGTGTCTACCGAAAAACACTCGGGATAACATTAGCAAAAAATTACGTGCCAAAAGCCAGCAGTACCAAAAAACGCAAAATCTCACCATTTTGGATGTCACCGAAGAAGCCGTTCAACAAGTCATGAACAAATTCCAAGTGAATCAGCTGATCCATGGCCATGTGCATCGCCCTAATATTCACGACAATAAAAGGTTCGTGCTGGGGGATTGGCACCATACGGCAAGTTTGATTATCAGTACGCCAGATGGGAATAGCTTAGCGACTTATGATGCCACCAACGGCATAAAAATTGTGAGCGAAGCGAACAAAGAGCCCACTTTGTAAAGGGGGCGGCGAGCGCTAGCTCGCGGGAGATTTTTCAGTCAACTGATGAATTAAAGCTAATTCATCGTCTTGAAACCCAGCCCTCTTGCGCGCATCGATTCTAAAAGGCCGTCGCAGGTAGGTTGGCGCATGTTTTTGTAGTAGTGAAGTAAACGTGAGTAATGGATCAAGCCCTCGTTGCCCGCATAAATAATGATACCAACGATTGCCAACTTCGACATGCCCTAATTCATCGTGAAAGATAATTTGCAAGATTTCATAGGCTTTCTCATCGCCTGCGGCTTTTAAGCGTTTAGCAATATCCGGCGTCACGTCCAAGCCTCGTGCCTCTAGCAACCTGGGCACTAATGCCATCCGTACCAGCACATCGTAACCCGTCTTTTCTGCCATTTCCCATAAGCTGCCATGCGCTGGAAAATCGCCATATTGATAACCCAACTCAGTTAAATACTGCTCTAATAAATGGTAGTGATACGCTTCTTCAACACTCACCTTCAACCAATCGAAGTAATAATCAAGTGGCATATCCCTAAAGCGGTAAAGCGCATCTAAGGCAAGGTTAATGGCATTATATTCAATATGCAAAATAGCATGTATAAGCGCCGCTTTACCCTCTTGAGTTTGCACACTGCGCTGTTTAACCAGCTTAGGGTCAACTAACTTTAAATTGGCAGGTTTACCTGAAACAATATCAGGTGCAACAGGATAATCTTTATCGTCCAAGACTGGCATATCCAAAAAGGCATAATATAAATCACGCGTTCCTTGGATTTTGGTCTGCGGACACTGGCTCATTAAGAGCCTATGAATGTTTGCAAAAAAGTGGGGTTCTTTCATCTTGCTGATTTTACATGGATTTTACGATTAGCAACAGAGCAACATGCACTTACACGCTTTGGCGCTGAACTATTTTCACTAATTTTTGGTCAATTTAGTAAGAGCCTTTATTATATGAGGAAATCATGCAGCCTACACCTTATGAAATAGACGAAGTTGGCAATGCCTTTGTTGCTATCGGTTCTTCCGCTTACAACCCTTCTCAAACAGGCTTTATCTTAGATTTTTTACAACGTTACGCTCAAGACTTGCATGAATCAGAGTTAAATAAATTATTCACAGATAAATTAGATATTGCCGATGCCCTGAAAATTCTGCACACCTTCGCTAATCATTACCAGAATGAGAACGATGTTTTTACAGAATTTCAGGACGAGATTGAAGAACTTATTATTACTATCAACGAGAGCGAAGACAGGATATCTGTTTAAACGCACTCGTTAATAACAAGGGTTATTATTTAGCAAAAACCAGTTGATCATTTTCAACTCTAACCTTGATGGTATCTCCTGTCACAAATTCCCCTTTAAGCAAATATTCTGATAGCGGATTTTCAATTAATTGCCGTAGCGCACGCGTCAAAGGTCTTGCGCCATATACAGGATCAAAACCAGCCGCCGCAATTTTATCTAACGCTTGGGTATCAACATCCAGTATTAAGCCTTGTTCTTGTAATCTTTTTTGGATGTAACTGAGTTGAATACCCGCTATTTCTCGAATATTTTCTTTGCCTAATGCATGGAATACCACACTTTCATCGATACGGTTAATAAACTCAGGTCTAAAATAATCCCCTAACATTTTCATAACAGCTTCTTTCATTTCGATGTAAGGTTTACCTGTCATGGCCTGTATTTGTTCAGCGCCAATGTTAGAGGTCATGACTATCACACAATTTTTAAAGTCAACCGTTCTACCCTGACTATCGGTTAAGCGGCCTTCATCAAGTAATTGCAGCAAAATGTTAAACACATCATGATGCGCTTTCTCAATTTCATCTAACAAGATAATGCTATAGGGACGACGACGCACTGCTTCAGTTAAGTAGCCTCCTTCTTCATAGCCTATATAACCAGGAGGTGCCCCTACCAGCCTTGAGACGGTATGCTTTTCCATAAACTCTGACATATCAATGCGAACCAAGGCATGTGATGTATCAAACATAAACTCAGCTAATGCTTTACAAAGTGCCGTTTTACCAACGCCTGTGGGCCCTAAAAATAAAAATGATCCTACCGGTTTGTTAGGATCAGCAAGACCCGCTCGTGAACGGCGTATGGCATTGGCAACCACTTCGAGCGCTTCTTTTTGACCAACCACTTTTTTCGAGAGGTGTTCTTCTAAAGTCAATAGTTTTTCTTTTTCCCCTTCTAGCATTTTACTCACGGGAATGCCGGTCCACTTAGCAACTACTTCAGCGATTTCCTCTTCACCAACCTGGTTACGTAAAAGCACACCTTGCTTATTCTCAGCTTCTTGGGCGCTGGCTAATTTCTTTTCAAGCTCTGGAATTTTGCCATATTGAAGCTCTGACATGCGCGCTAGATCTCCGGCACGACGAGCCGCGTCGAAAGCGGTTTTTGCCCGTTCAAGCTCTTCTTTAATTTGTTGAGCTCCCTGTAAAGCCGATTTTTCGGCTTTCCATTCTTCTTCTAAATCAGCATATTCTTTTTCATTTTTGTGAATTTCATTTTCCAGCTTTTCGAGTCGCGCTTTAGAAGCTGGATCTTTTTCTTTACGCAATGCTTCGCGCTCAATTTTGTATTGAATTAGCTTGCGCTCTAGTTTATCTAAAGGCTCAGGCTTCGAGTCTATTGCCATACGCAAACGACTACCCGCTTCATCAATCAAATCAATGGCTTTATCAGGTAAATTTCTGTCGGTGATGTAGCGATTCGATAAATTAGCTGCAGCGACAATAGCCGGATCAGCAATTTCAACCCCATGATGGATTTCATAGCGCTCTTTTAAGCCCCGTAATATCGCAATAGTATCTTCAACGGTCGGCTCATTAACCAACACTTTTTGGAAACGTCGCTCAAGCGCTGCATCTTTTTCAATATATTGACGATATTCATCCAAGGTAGTAGCCCCGACACAATGCAGCTCACCACGTGATAACGCGGGTTTTAGCATATTCCCTGCATCCATCGCGCCATCGGCTTTGCCAGCGCCCACCATCGTATGAATTTCATCAATAAAGAGAATGATTTCCCCTTCTTGTTTTGCCAGATCTTTTAACACCGCTTTTAAGCGCTCTTCAAATTCGCCGCGGTATTTAGCCCCTGCAATCAATGCCCCTAAATCTAACGATAAAACTCGTTTACCTTTAAGACCTTCGGGAACCTCATTATTGACAATCCGCTGCGCTAGCCCTTCCACAATAGCGGTTTTACCGACGCCAGGTTCACCGATGAGTACTGGATTATTCTTGGTACGTCGTTGTAAGACTTGAATAGTGCGACGAATTTCTTCATCACGACCAATCACCGGATCGAGTTTACCCTTCTCGGCTTTAGCGGTTAAATCAATGGTATATTTTTCTAAGGCTTGTCTTTGATCTTCTGCATTCTCGTCTTGCACCGTTTCACCACCGCGAATAGTATTAATGGCTTGCTCTAATTTGGCTTTAGTGACATTAACTGCTTTTAATGCCTTTGCCGCAGGATCATTATCATCTTCTAATAATGCTAATAAAAAGAGCTCACTGGAAATAAACTTATCTTTGCGATCTTGAGCAAGCTTATCGCATAAATTGAGTATACGATTTAAATTATCAGAAATACGAATTTCACCAGTTGTTTTACCTAAATGCGGTAAATTTTCCAAACTCTTACTGAGGTTTGAACGAAGCTGCAATAAGTCAGCTCCCATCTGTTTCAAGAGCGGCCGTACCGTTGACCCCTCCTGATCGATCATCGCCATTAATACATGCAATGGCTCAATCATGGAATGCTGACGCCCCAACGCCATCGACTGCGCTTGGCCTAATGCTTCTTGGAACTTACTGGTAAATTTTTCAATACCCATGAACTTTCCCTTTTATGACGTTCTTATATCGGCTGTCCTTAAGATGGGGATACCCCATCATTTTTTCAAGTCAACAGTGTCTAGGAATCTAACCAAATCAGTGTTGCCATGCGACCTGTTGCCTTGTTGCGACGATAGGAATAGAAGCGATCTTTTTCGGTGTAGGTACAATGCCCACCACCATAGATGCCCGTTACTCCACTTACCTTTAAACGTTGACGGGCTAAGTGCTCCATATCCATGAGATATTTTCCAGGATTTATTGTCGCTTTAAAGGCATAACTTGCTGCTTTATCATCACCCACAAAAATATCATACACTTCTTGGCCAACCTCGTAGGCTTGCTGTCCAATAGCAGGACCCATCCAAGCAATAATGTCGGATTTAGCATAGTTTGCCATCTCGGTCACTGCTTTTTCAATTATGCCAGCTTGAATGCCGCGCCATCCGCAATGCACAGCGCCAACGACCGTACCGTCGGTGTCGCACAGTAATAGCGGTAAGCAGTCTGCGGTCAACACCACACAGGGAACACCTTGTTCTGTGGTAAATGAACCATCCGCTTCGCTATCCTGATGTGAGCGATGAGTCACTTCCACCACTTTAGTGCTATGCGTTTGCTTTAACCAAACAGGTTCGTGCTTAAGATGAAGAGCTTGAATGAGTTGCTGGCGATTTCGTGCCACATGATGGGGATCGTCCTCTACATGGGTGGCTAAATTGCCAAATTCAACCGTCGTTGTAAGCGCTCTTACCCACGTTGGGGCGGGCCAGAGGGGCAAAATCCCTTGCATAGTTGACTCCTATTTTTGTACAAAACAGTTTAATAGTTTGGCTAAATCATTGGGGATCGGTGCTTCCCAAGTCATTTTTTCATTTTTAATGGGATGTACAAGGCTTAAGCGACAAGCATGGAGTGCTTGACGGCGAAAAGCCAATAATTGCTTTTGTAATTCTTCTGATGACTGTGGTGGTAATTTATAGCGCCAGCCATAGGTAGTATCGCCCACTAGCGGTAATTTTTGATGAGAAAAATGTACGCGGATCTGATGCGTTCTTCCTGTGTCTAATTTCACATCCAGTAAGGTAAAACCTCGATAACGCTGAGAACAGCGGTAATGGGTACGCGCTGGCTTACCGTTTGTTGTGACGGCCATTTTTGTTCGTTGCACAGGATGTCGCCCTACGGGTAAGTCAATAGTGCCACCGGCAATTAACTCCTCAGCAACCAACGCTACATACTCTCGTTCAATTTCACGTCGTTGCATGGCGCTAACTAACGCCGTATGCGTTGGCAAGGTTTTAGCAACCACCATTAAACCGGTCGTGTCTTTATCAAGGCGGTGCACAATTCCAGCACGCGGTAATAAATTTAAGGAAGGGGCATGGAATAGCAAGGCATTCAGTAATGTCCCACGATGGTTGCCGGCGGCAGGATGAACGACAAGTCCCGCTGGCTTATTAATAACTAAAATATCATCATCTTCATAAATGATGTGCAACGGTATCGATTCAGCAGCATCATGATGAATAACAGCCAATTCTGTTTTAAGGGTCAAGGTTTCCCCCCCTTGCACTTTGGCTTTAGGCGAGATGGCTATCTTATCGTTAAGGCGCACTTTGGCTTGCTTTACCCACTCCGCTAAACGCGATCGAGAATGTTCGGGAAAGCATTTTGCTAACACCACGTCCAAACGCAAACCCCGATACTCTTCAGGGATCGCGGTCGTTAAATCGATATTATCTATTTCTGACATACGACAACTTATACAAGGTCTGCAAACCTTAAAATCAGCAAATATTCTAACACAACAAAGCTTATGAGAACGTCTTAACCCGACAAAAATTGCAACCTCTGCCCTGCTAAGATAGACTCGCCCCACGCAGTGATAACAAAAAGATAAGCGGCCAGGTTAGCATGAAAAAGTCATCTATATTACTCATTATTACTTCTCTGCTACTCGCAGGGTGTCATTCTACCTCGAAAGACGAAAAATATAACAACATGTCGCCCAATGATATTTATGCTCAGGGCGTCAAAAATGTGAAGCGCAAAAATTATGAGAGCGCTATCGAGGACTTCGAAGCCCTAGAATCGCGCTATCCTTTCGGTGAATATGCCGACAAAGCGCAACTTGGTGCGATTTATACTTACTATCTGAATGAAGATTTCCCTTCAGCGTTACCTGCTGTTGAACGGTTTATCCGGATGTATCCAAGACACCCTGATGTCGACTATGCCTACTACATGAAAGGTCTTATCCACTTTTCAGAAGCGGTCGGCTTCTTGAGCCGTTACTTACCGATGGAAAGAGAAGACAGAGATCCGACCCCTGCTAAAAAAGCCTTGGGTGTTTTCACTTTGTTGGCACAGCAATACCCAAACAGTATTTATACCAACGATGCCAAACAACGGATCATTTATTTGCGCAATTTAATTGCCCAAAATGAACTGGTAGCTGCACGCTATTACCTGCAAAAAGGGGCCTATCTAGCAGCGATTAACCGTGCCAGTTATGTTGTCACCAACTTTGACGGTTCTCCCAGCTTAGCAGAGGCCTTATCCATTATGGTTGAGGCTTACCGTGAATTAAACATGCCCGATTTAGCAAATGATGCTTATCGAGTTCTGATGATGAATTATCCTGATTCACCGTTTGCTGAAGAGGTTAGCTAAACGCATGCGTACTAGCCAACTACTCCTTGCCACGCTTAAAGAAACCCCTGCCGATGCAGAGCTTGTGAGTCATCAGCTGATGCTTCGCGCAGGCATGATCCGTAAATTATCTTCAGGATTGTATTCCTGGCTCCCCATTGGGATGCGCGTGTTACAAAAAGTCACCGAGGTTGTTCGGCAAGAAATGAACCGTATTGGTGCCCAAGAAGTATTGATGCCTGCCATGCAACCGGCAGAATTGTGGCAAGAAACGGGACGCTGGACACAATTTGGCCCGCAACTTCTCACCATGAAAGACCGCCATAATCGAGATTACTGCTATGGCCCAACCCATGAAGAAGTGATCACAGATTTAATGCGTAATGAATTACGCAGTTATAAGCAATTACCGGCCTGTTTTTATCAAATTCAAACCAAATTTCGCGATGAGATCCGTCCGCGTTTTGGCGTCATGCGTGCCCGTGAATTTATCATGAAAGATGCATATTCATTTCATATTGATAAAGCCTCACTGCAAGAAACATACGATGCGATGTATGGTGCCTATTCGCAGATTTTCACTCGTTTAGGTTTATCCTTTCGCGCAGTATTAGCCGATACCGGTGCGATTGGTGGTAGTCAATCACATGAGTTTCACGTGCTCGCCGATTCCGGTGAAGATGCTATTGCTTATGCGCCAGAAAGCCAATATGCGGCCAACGTGGAATTAGCGACTTCCAAACTCCCAGAGCTCAAACGCCAGACACCGACTCAAGCTTTAAGCATCAAAGAAACCCCGAATATTCGCTCGGTTGCTGAGCAAGCCGCTTTCATGGGGCTAGAAACAAAACAGATCTTAAAGACGCTCCTAGTCAAAGGAACCGATGAAGCACCTGTGGTTGCGTTGCTATTGCGAGGCGATCACGAATTGAACCCTGTTAAAGCGGAAAAATTACCGCTGGTTGCTGCGCCTTTCACGATGGTAGATGAAGCAACTTTACTACGAACGGTTAACTGCCCACCTGGTTTTGTGGGTCCCAAAGATCTCAATATCCCCATCATCGCCGATCATCATGTGCTCAACATGAGTGATTTTTCCTGCGGTGCTAACCAAAATGACAAACATTATATTGGCGTCAACTGGGAACGCGATCTGCCACTGCCTACGGTTGTTGCAGATCTACGCAAAGTGGTGGCGGGAGATCCTAGCCCGGATGGCAAAGGCACCTTAGAGATCTTACGCGGCATTGAAGTTGGCCATATTTTCCAATTGGGCAATAAATATAGTACTGCCATGAAAGCCACTGTGCTGAACGATCAAGGCAAACAAACAGTCATGGAAATGGGTTGTTATGGTATTGGCGTTTCCCGCATTGTGGCAGCAGCCATTGAACAACACCATGATGAAAATGGGATTGTTTGGCCTGATATCATGGCGCCCTTCCAGATTGTTCTCGTCCCCATGCAATTTGATAAATCGCAACGCGTTCGTGATGCCGTCACTGTGCTTTATCAAGATCTGCAAGCCGCTGGCTTTGAAGTATTACTCGATGATCGCAACGAACGCCCTGGCGTGATGTTTGCCAACGCTGAATTGATTGGGATCCCCCATCGCTTAGTGTTAGGTGAACGTGGCTTGGACGCGGGAACAATTGAGTATAAGAATCGTCGATCGGGTCAGGTTGAAGAGTTGAATTTGGCAAATGTTGTTGAGAGTTTGAAGGGCAAGATTCAGATTTAAAATCCTCACCCGCCCTTCGGGCACCCTCTCCTTCACAGGAGAGGGGACAGATTAGATTAAGCCGTGGCAGTATCAACCGCTTCGAATACCACATGAGCGCGACGATTTTGCGCATGGGCTTGATTATCGGAGCCTTTGTTCACCAAGTTGTGCGCGCCATGGCTTTCAACGGTGATACGATCAGCAGGAATACCTTTGCTAACCAAATACTCAGCAACCGCTTCAGCACGACGCATACCTAAAGCCATATTATATTTTTCAGGGCCACGAATATCGGTGTTACCATCGATATGGATTTTTCGGTTAGGATTCTCAGCTAAGTGCTTAGCGACTTCATCTAATTCGACTTTTGCAACATCTAATAATTCTGATTTATCAAATGCGAAATAATAAGTGCTGTTTTTGAGGACAGCGAGATTTTTTTCTTTTTCAACTACAGCGGCAGCTGCATCAGCCGTGGTGCACTGGCCCATGTTGCAGCATGCACCCATTAAACTTGAAAGAACAACGAGCGTTGCAGCTTGAATGAATTTTCCTGCTTGCATTATTTTTTTTCCTATACCATTGAATCAAATTTGAGGTGGGCAAAAAATAACGCTATTTAGGTCAGAAAGCAATACCAATACTAAAAATTAGCGGGTAATTTTAAAATCACTGTGATCTTGCCAAGAAATTTCCTCACTCGACATTTGAATAACTTGCGCTCTTTCTGGTCCCTTGTTTAACCAGGTTAGCATTTGTTCAAGGATCTCATTATCACCACAAATAACGCACTCTACATCGCCATCATCTAGGTTACGTACCCAACCTGTAATACCTAACCTTTCTGCTTGTTCCAAAGTACTTTGGCGAAAGAAAACACCCTGTACTCTTCCCTTGATAACGCAACGTCGGCAGCTTTTCATAAACGCTCCTGCTATAATTCCTTTCAATTCGGTTTAATAAAAGAAGACGAGTTGATTGCTTACTCGCTGCACCCATCCCCCAGTGGGGCCCTGCAGCTGCGTTAGCAATCAACTCATCTTCTCATGTCATTGAGGGTAAGTTTATCATGACTTCGACCAACCCCTACGTTCTGATTATTTACTATAGCCGCCACGGTGCCACCGCTAAAATGGCCGATTTGATTGCGCGTGGGGCTGAAAGTGTGGGGGGTATCGATGTGAGAATTCGCACCGTTCCTGCCGTATCAGCAGTCAGTGAAGCCACCTCTCCCGCTGTTCCCAGCGAGGGGGCACCTTATGCCACCTTAGAAGACTTAGAACAATGCGCGGGACTCATTATTGGCAGCCCCACTCGTTTTGGGAATATGGCTGCGCCCTTAAAATACTTCTTAGATTCGACGTTGCAATTATGGCTATCGGGTAAATTAATTGGTAAACCAGCCGGAGTTTTTACTTCGACGTCTTCATTACATGGCGGACAAGAAGCAACGCTGCTGAGCATGATGTTACCGTTGCTACACCATGGTGCGTTGCTAGTCGGAATGCCCTATAGTGAAAGTGCTTTAATGAATACGCAGTCAGGCGGTACGCCTTATGGCCCCAGCCATTTAGCAGGAGCACATAACGAAATACCTATCAGTACGGATGAAAAAGAACTTTGCAAGGCGCTTGGCAAGCGAGTAGCTTCGCTTGCCTTAAAACTGAATTAATGTTTTGCTGCTTGTCTGGTTGATTTGCGCAGCCCTTGCGGCGGCGTAGCTTTTTGCGGTTCAACATTTTTAGTACTTTGCCCCGAAAACGACGGCACCCACGATCTTGCCCACGCGCCCCAACCTTGACTCACTGGTGCTGACACGGGTGGTTGTGCAGGCTGATCGAATGTGGCTAATAAGGCATCAACAGCCGCCTCATCAACCTGTTCATCAACCTTGGCTTTTAACGCCTTTGCCGGTGTTTGAGATGTTTTATCAGATTCTGTTAATTTTTTTTTACGCGTTGCCCTTTGCGCTACTGCTTTAGGTTCTGGTGCTTTGGGCGCTGATGCAGTCTTAGCAGCAGGTTTTGGCAGAGGATCTTTATTGGCAGCTGAAGGTTTATTGAGGTTTAAAAACCATCCGGCCCAACCGCTTCGCCCCTGATCGACTGTTTCATTCACTTCACCAATGGTTTTCTTGACCGTTTGGGCTAATGTGGGCTCTTCACCGGCTGGTGCTTCACCTAATTCTTTATTCACTTTCGCTACGGCTTCTTTTGCTTCAAAAATAGCAGCTTTAACATTTTGCATAACGGTAGGAGGCTCGTTCTTGGGCGCATTATCCATTTCTTTACTCACCCTTGATACCACCCCTCTCACATTTTGAATTATCGTAGGCGGTTTACCTTCGGGCGCATCTTCAAATTCTTGACTCACTCTGGAAACCGCTCTTTTGGCTTCTTCCAAAGTATTATTTAACCCTTGTAATGTGTGCTTTGCTTCATCACTAATGGATTTAAAATAACTAACGACCTGGATCCCAACTGACAAAACCAAGCCAATCCCAGCACTTGCGCCAAACACGGCTAACCATGGTAATGTAGACAATGAGCCAACCAGTGAAAATGCAGCAACGGCCCCTAGGAAACCGTAACGTGAGGCAGGATTTTTCCATTGATCATGTAAAAATTGCATAGGATCCCCTATTACATATAAGCGTGTAGTACAGCGCTCAATCAACAAACAGGGTTCAGGATACCTTCGTCGGCGACGAATGTAAATAGCCATTCACGTTATTTTAGTTGTCTACATTCTCAAAAAAAAGCGAGCCTTGCGGCTCGCAACGGGGGATTTGGTTAACTAAATCTTTGGTGAGGCTGCTCTAGGTGCCGCAGGAGCAGGTGCCACAGGCGCAACAGGCAAGTTCACCCCTCTATTTCTGCTCATGAAATTTTGTAGCGCACTCAGCATGGCACCGCCATAACCTTGGGTTACCGGAGCCGCCGAAGCTGTTGGCGCTGCAGCAGAGGTTGACGGAGCAGCTTGCTGCTTGCTGGCGTCCTTTGCGCTTTGAATACCCGTATCCATATTGGTTGAAAACCAGTTTGAAAATGCACCCTTAGCCATGTTTGCCATCTGGCTAATGAATGGTCCCATTGTTGGAGCAACAATACGACAGACACTGGCAATACACTCAACCACCATCGAAATGAGAAAGCCAATGAAGTTCTTAGATGCCTCTTTCATCGCTTCGGGATCATTGCTGGTTGCTGCATTGAATATCTTGGATAAACCTGACATAACATTACCTGCAGCTTGGGGTACAGCAGCCGGTTGTTTCTGTGGCGCAGGCTTAGGCTCTGATTTAGGCTCTGCCGTCGCTTGTGGTTGTGGCTCTGCTAAATGCTTAACATCGAAATCTTTTGCCAAAGTTTCACGTAAACGCTTGTTAAACGCCATAAGATCTTCGTTTGATAATATATTTTTCGCAAGCAATTGTGCTAAGTATTGATTGAAGTTTGTTACGGCTGCATTTTTTTTCTCATCAAAATATTTCTGATTTTTTTGTGCATTCTGGTTACTTTGTTGTAATTTTTTTCGTTGTGCCACGTACTCTTGAACGAGATTATGGCTTTGGAACAAGGTGGTTGCCTGGGCTTGGCATTGTGCATAGAGGGTCGCATCATCTGAAGTACTACTGTTCAATGTGGCTTGAATACCCGCAACCGCTTTACTTAATAACTGAACCGTTAATGGAATGACATTTTGTGTTGCAGCAATCATCCCTAACTGTACATACCACAACTCGAGTTGTTTTTGTGTAGTGGTAAACCCTTTTTGTGCAGCGGTTGTCGCAGCCTTCTTGAGCAATTCTAATACTTGTTGCATATCAAACCTTCCCCGGGGGATCTTGGAACTGCCACCAGGGTATCTAAAATGGGTTAGATATCATACAAAAGACAGATGGGAGGCAAAAAAAATGGGCCGAATGGCCCATTTCTCTAAAAAGCTGTAATGGCTTACTTGTAAACAGCAGGCTTAACATTACGCTTTGGACGGTTATGAATAGCCATCTCTACAGCAGGAGCTTTAGCAGCTTGTTTCTTAGCAGCAAAAGCAGGTGTAACTGGCTTAGCAGCAGGTTTTGCAGCTTCTTTAGCAGCAGGTTTTGCAGCTTCTTCTTTAGCAGCAGGTTTTGCAGCTTCTTCTTTAGCAGCAGGTTTTGCAGCTTCTTCACCTTTCCACCAGTTCTTAACAGCGCCAACAGCGTTGCTAATACGGGTGCTAACAGCGGTTGTTACGTTGGAAGCAGTATTGGAAACCGCAGTAACGCCATTTTTTAACATGCTAGGCGTATTTTCATTCTTTACTTCTTCTTTTTGTTGCTTCTGAGCTAAACGAGCTGAACGTCGGTTACCATTTTTATCTTTAATGGAGCCTTCAACTTTCGCTGTATCGCCTTTGAAGTAGTTATAAGCAGCTTTTGCGCCTAAGAATGCAGCATAAGTACCTGCTACAGCAGCAAGTGATAATGTGGCAAGACCGGCGATCGATGTAAAAGTTAAGGTAGCGGTGGGTGAGAAATAATAAGCCAACCCAGTTGTTGCTACGGTTGCTGCAGTACCCATTGTATATTCGTTTACGTATTTCATTCGTAATACCTCATCTAGATAAAAATTCGTAATAACGTTTTCTTTGCTCAGTTATTCAACCAAAGTCCGGGGGATTATATTTTGAAACTCAACTGAGATCAACCAAAAGGTAGCAATCAACAGACGAACGGCTAACTTACAATGCAGCTACACTCGCCATGAGGCATTCAATATATAAAAGAGATATTTTGGTCTAAGCCAAGGCGCAAGGCCTAATAGCAGCGGAGTTTACGTTTCAGTAAATGAGCAGCGCAGAAGGCCTTGCAACACGGGTTTAGGCCAAAATAGACTTTTATATTGATAGGACTTCTTTAACGAAGGGGATAGTCAGACGGCGCTTGGCCACTAAGGATGCATTATCCAAACTCGCTAGCATGTCATAAAGTTCTGGCATGGTGCGTACACAACGACGAATCAAGAAAAGCCCCACTTCTCGTGGCAAGTCTAATCCTCTTTGCTTTGCGCGCAATTGTAAGGCCGCTAATAATTGCTCATCATCTAAAGCGTGTAGCTGGTAGGTAATTCCCCACGTTAGGCGCGACTGTAAGTCTTTTAAATTAATTCCTAACGACTTAGGTGCTACATTTGCTGCCATGAGTAACCGGTGCGATGCACTTCTGACACGGTTGAACAAATAAAATAACGCTTCTTCCCATTGCGGGTCACCACATTTAGCATCGACGTCATCGATACAAATCAAGTCGATGCGCTCTAAGTCATCTAGCATTTTCGTATGCACGCCTTTATCGGCCAACGATAAGTAAAAGGCAGTGCGATTTAAACGGTTCGCAAAGTGACAGGCACCTTGTAGCAAATGAGTACGCCCTACTCCTTCACGCCCCCAAAGAAAAATAAACGACTCTCCCTTGCCTTGAGCCATTTGCTTGATGGAATTTAAAGCTTGTTCATTGTCGCCAGGATAATAGGCTTCTAAAGTGCAATCATCCCTTAGGGTTAACCCTAGGGCTAATTGCTGTCCCGTAGTCAGATCTTTTTCAACCATACAGCGTGCTTCCTGAAGCCAGTTCTCGTACCAGCACAACTAACATCGCTGTTATCGGTAAAGCCAGGAGCACCCCAACAAAACCTAGCAAATGTCCTCCGGCTAAGACGGCAAAAATCACCACAACCGGATGCAAACCTAATTTATCACCAATCAAAATAGGCGTGAGTACCATGCCTTCTAAGGCTTGTCCAAAACCAAACACCACTAGAACACCCACAATGGGTAGCCATGCTTGAAATTGCAACCATGTGACAATTAATGCAGCCCCTAAGCCTACAATACTACCTAAATAAGGAACGATGCTCAAAACACCCGCCAGCACCCCCAATAAAAGAGAAAAATTAACACCAATTAAAGCGAGCCCGACACCGTATAGCGTCCCTAGACAAGTCATTACCGTCAATTGCCCTCGCACAAAGGTGGCAAGCACAATATCGCATTGTTTAGCTAAACGCTGCACAGTTGGCGCAATATTTTTTGGCAACATTGCTTTACAAGATTCTAAAATGCTTGGCCAATCACGTAATAAATAAAATAGCGCGACCAAAGCAACCAGCACATTCGTCAAACCACCCAACAAGGCCATACCAGAATGAGAAATGGTTTGCCAAAGCCATTTTGCCATCGCCGTCGCTTGCGCAGCATGATTAGTAACCGTCTCTTTTAAGGTATCCAAACTGATATCTTGAGGCGAGACGCCAATAATAGCTAACTGTGGCACCGCTTTTTGCTGTAACCAATCAATAACCAAAGGAATATTAGTAGCTAAACCTACCAATTGCCTTTGCAAGACAGGCACCAAACAAAATAACACAATCAATACCACTAAAAACATTAAAAGAAAGACCCCGATCACGGTCACCGTGCGGGGAATTTTGAATTTTTTACCTTTGGCAAGTTTTTCAACCAAGGGATCCGTTAAATAAGCTAAAAACGTCGCTACTAAAAAAGGGGTTAGCACGGGGGACAATAAATAGGTTAACCAACCAATCAATACGATGCAAAGTAGCGTGACAAATGAAGTAACTGCTTGCTGCGTAATCGTCATGGCGATGTCCTTATCTTATGGGTTCCAACGTACCATTAAATCAGCCTCCGATAGCATCACATGCTCGTCTGGTTGTTGTCGTTGTAATCGATGCTCGAGCTGTAACGCTTGGATAAAGGCTTCACGTCCGCTGCCCTGGCGAGGAATAATTTCAAACGTGACTAGATCACCTTCAATGCGTCGAATGTTAACGGTGTTGGTTGGCACCAGACTAGAAAGCTGTTTCCCTACATTGGCGTAGTCATTCGCATTTTGCACATTGTCTACCATCACGAAAAAAGGCTTATCCGAAAAAGGGGTTCGCTGCAACGCTTTCTGGCCAAAACGCCCCACTAAGTAATGACTAGTGCTCGCAATACCCTGTTGTAGTACTTCTTCTTGGGTCTGCCCTGAAACAGTCCAATTGGGACTTTCGTTGGTAGTATACAATTGCCAACTGGCTGACCATGGTTTATCACTTTCTGGGGTGTGACTTAATTTTGCCACCAAGATGACTTGCGCATCATAGCGTTTTGAGGCTTGTTGGATAGTTGTTGGGAACTGTCCCCAGACATCCGTCACTGTGACACTCGCAACATCTTCTAAATCCATTAAAGGCAATACTAACGGTAAACCATTTGAAGCCGCCCATTTTTCGACTTGAGCTTGTAACGCAGGATCCGTTTCAGACCCCACTAAACGCCGTTGTTGATTCTCTTCAACTGCTAACCATAAAACCACATTAGGACGACGTTGCCCCCATGCTGCCGTATGACCCGATTGAGTCATTAATCGATTAATGAGATCTGTGCTAAATCTCACATTCAGTTCATTGCCCTGGTAAGCATATTGCTCGACATAATCGGTAATATGGTTAAGGGCTTGTTTTACTTTTTCATCTTTTTCAAAACCCGTCTCACCACTGATTTTTTCTAAGACTTGAATCAAACCTTGCTTAAAGAGTGCCTGACGCTCTGCTTCGCCTTGTGATTGACAGGTCAAGGTTGTCTCATATAAAGGGGTGATTGCAGCCTGACAAATGCTTGCGCTCAGAAATATCAAAACCGCGCAGAGGACGAGGTAGCGATTCGCCATGAGATGTTTCTTCCTTATGGTCAGTCTAGAATGCGGATTAGCCTTCGCATTGTAGCAGAGTTGAACAACCCAGCGATATGTGAGGCCACTTAACTATGGTAAAATGAGCCCTTTTTAAGCATATACGGGTCGCACTATGTCTGAAGGATTAACCTACGAAGCCGCTGGGGTCAGCATTGACGCCGGAAATAAGTTAGTAGACAGATTAAAGAATATCGTCAAAACCACTCACCGCCCCGGTGTGCTGGGTGCCTTAGGCGGCTTTGGTGGCTGCTTCGACCTGACACAGCTTAAAGCTTACCGTCAACCCGTGCTCGTCTCATCAACCGATGGTGTTGGCACTAAATTGCGCTTAGCCATTGATCTCAAACGCCACGAGACCATTGGCATTGATCTCGTTGCCATGTGCGTTAACGACTTAGTTGTCATGGGCGCAGAGCCTTTATTTTTTCTCGATTACTTTGCCACCGGCAAATTGGAAGTCGATGTGGCAGCAACTGTCATAGCGGGCATTGCCAACGGTTGTAAAGCGGCCAACACCGCATTGATTGGTGGTGAAACGGCTGAAATGCCGGGTATGTATACCGAAGACGATTATGATCTGGCTGGTTTTACAGTCGGTATTGTCGAAAAAGATGAGGTCATTGATGGCAGTCATATTCAGCCTGGCGACAGTTTAATTGCGTTGGCTTCTAGCGGTCCCCATTCTAATGGTTATTCACTGATCCGCCACATCATCAAAGAAAATAACGTCGACATTTTACAATCCTTCGATAAAACAACTCTGGCAGATGCGCTGTTAGCGCCTACCCGCATTTATGTGCAATCGGTATTAGCGCTTGCGCAAAAAGGGCTTCTCAAAGGTGCTGCCCATATCACAGGCGGCGGCTTTATTGATAATATTCCGCGCGTTTTACCCAATCATTGCGCTGCTTTTATTGATTGCCAATCTTGGGATTTGCCACCTATTTTTCAATGGTTACAAAAAATGGGACGCCTGTCGGATTTTGAGTTACGCCGCACCTTTAACTGTGGTGTGGGCATGGTCTTATGTGTTAATGCCAATGATGTGACCACGGCATTGGCGACATTAACTGAACTTGGCGAAACCGCTTGGGTGCTTGGGCAAATTAAAGAACGTCAAGATAAAGAGGTCTTGTTTTCAGATGACGCCTAATACACCATCCACTTGTCCTATTGTCGTGCTAATTGGTGGCAATGGCAGTAATTTGCAAGCATTAATTGATTTTCAGAAATATCATGAACATCCGTCGTATCATATCGCAGGCGTGATTAGTCATCGTGCCAATGCTTATGGGTTAGAGCGCGCCAAAAACGCTGGGATCCCTACCCTAACGGTTGATCACCAGCACTATGGCGATAGAACTTCTTTCGAAGCTGCCTTACAAACAGCCATTTTGAGTTTCTGCCCTCGCTTAGTTGCTTTGGCAGGATTTATGCGAATTTTATCACCGGACTTTATCGAGGGTTGTTCCTACCCCATACTCAACATTCATCCCTCTTTATTACCCGATTACAAAGGACTACACACACATGAAAGGGTACTCGCTGCCAAAGAAAAGGAAACCGGAGTAAGCATCCACTTTGTTACTCATGAGTTAGATGGTGGTCCAATTGCAGCGCAAGTTCGAGTCCCTATTCTCCCGCATGATACGGTGGATACCTTAAAAGTACGTGTTTTTAAAGCCGAACACTGGTTATACCCCCAAGTCATCATGTGGTTTGCACAAAATCGCTTAAAAATTGAACAAAATGTTGTTACATTAGATGAACAAAGGCTTACGCCCCAGGGTATGCAGTTATCTTCACTTTTTGTGCAAGGAATAGTAAGTTGAGAAACAAAATAGCACAGCTCAATTTTATATTTTTTAGCACCTTAATCGCTATTCTGATTTGGATGGCCAGTCCCAGCGTGAAAGGTTTCGTCAACAACGAAGTCCAACCCTCTTTACCATTAACTGAATATGAAGCACGTTACACCGTCAACTGGCATGGTTTATATGCCGGTGAATCCGTACATAAACTCCACCGTCGTCCTGATGGCCTTTACCACTTCGAAACCCGCACCTCACCTAAATTAGGCTTCTTGCCTTATAACTACCGTGAGAGCAGCGACTTTAGTTTTCAAGCCGGTACAATTAAACCTCACAATTATTATTACAACATCCAGGAAGGTACCAAGCATAAAGTAGGCAATGTCTCGTTTAATTGGCAAAAAAATACCTTAAACAATAACGAACTATCTGAGCCATGGACTACTGACATACCTCAAGACGTGCAAGACAAACTCACGCACACCCTTTCTTTGCGTCAAGCCCTCAAGTCAGGTCAATCCATACCTACCTTCACCGTAGCTGAAGAAGATAAAATCAAAGACTACACCTTCAAAATTTTAGGTGAAGAGCGGTTACAAACCAAACTAGGCTCGATGGATACACTCAAAGTGGAACACATCTCACGTCGTGGCAACCACACCACTTTATGGTTAGCAAAATCATTAGATTATGCTCCCGTTAAAATGATCCAAAAACGACAAGGTAAAGTCGTTGCCGGTGGTGAAATTCTCTCGTTCACCCAGAAGAAGTCTTAATTTGTAGGGGCGAAAGGACGAGTTCGCCCAGAATATCGGTAGTTGTAGTAAAGGAGTTACGACAATGTATGAACTAAACCATAGCGAATTATTAACTATCCATGGCGGCACGCAGTTTAACGAAGCGCAAGTGCTGGGCATTGCCAGCGGTGCTGCGGCTATTAGTGGCATGATAGGCTACGCCATGTCTTATGAAACATTCGCTCTCTCTGAGGCAATGCTTTATATGAGCGCAAACCTGCTACCCACAGCGGCGGCAACCGGTTTGATCCTAGGCGGCGTCTATGCGTATCACTATTTCCGAAAATAGCGCTTCAGGTAATGGGTAAGGTCACGCCTTTTTGGCCCTGATACTTACCCCCTCTATCTCTATACGAGGTTTCGCACACTTCATCAGACTCTAAAAACAGCATTTGAGCCACGCCTTCGTTTGCATAAATTTTGGCAGGTAAGGGTGTGGTATTGGAAAACTCTAAAGTCACATGGCCTTCCCATTCAGGCTCTAAGGGAGTGACATTGACGATAATCCCACAACGAGCATAAGTGGACTTGCCTAAGCAAATGGTCAGGATATTGCGCGGAATCCGAAAATATTCGACTGTTCGCGCTAACGCAAAAGAATTCGGCGGAATAATGCAGGTATCACCCACTACGTCTACAAAACTATTTTCATCAAAATTTTTCGGATCAACCGTGGTCGAATGAATGTTGGTGAAGATCTTAAATTCATTCGAGCAACGAACATCGTAACCGTAACTTGAAGTGCCATAAGACACAATTTTTTGCCCATTTACAAAACGCACTTGCGTGGCCACAAAGGGTTCAATCATGCCCTGTTCCATGGCCATTTTTTTGATCCACTTATCGGATTTAATCGGCATAGTCTGTTCCTTTTTATTTTTTTTAAATCAATACAGGTTGCAGCACCGGTGCGGTGTAATCAACCTCACGCAGCGCTAATTTTGCCGCAACAAAACTTGCCATATCCCAATAAGGTTTTGCAAGATCACTGTGTGGCTCGGCTATGATAATAGGCACACCGCTATCGGCTTGTTCGCGCACTTGCTTCACCAAAGGCAGCTGAGCAAGTAGCGGCACCTTAAATTCTTCTGCCATGGCTGCGGCACCGTCTTCACCAAAAATCGCTTCGCGGTGGTGGCAATTTGCGCATTCATGCCAACTCATATTTTCCACCACACCGAGAACAGGCACTGCCACTTTTTCAAACATACGATAGGCTTTTTTAGCATCGAGCAACGCAATATCTTGCGGGGTCGTGACTATCACAGCTCCACTAATGGGAATTTTTTGCGCCATGGTGAGTTGAATATCGCCTGTACCAGGCGGTAAATCTAAAATGAGATAATCGCATTCTTGCCAGGCAGATTCATTTAACATCTGCTGCAAAGCGCTTGAGACCATCGGGCCGCGCCAAATCATAGCGCTTTGCTCTTCAACCAAATAACCAATCGACATCGATTGGATCCCATGACTATGTATAGGCAGCAGTTTTTTATCTTGGGTAAGCGCTTTTTCGTGTTGCTTACCTAACATCTTTGGTTGACTTGGACCATAGATGTCGGCATCCAACAAACCAACACGGGCGCCTAAACCATGAAGGGCCAAGGCCAAGTTGACGGCGACCGTCGACTTACCCACCCCGCCTTTTCCGGAAGCCACCGCAATAATATTTTTGATGGCTGACTTTGATTTGAGTCCATTTTGCGCCACATGGCGGCGAATTTTCCAAGTGACCTGCAATGATAAATGAAAATCGGGCCAATGACGGGCCAATAACATGCTAAGCGCTTGTTTTAATTCAGGAATTCGTGGACCTACCGGGTAGGGAAAGCAAAGTTTCAAGCCGATAGTCGTATCATGGATAGCAATTTCTTGGATGGTTTTGGCGGTTAACAGATCTTGGCCTAAAAATGGATCAATGAAGGTTCCCAAAACAGTCGTCACTTGTGAAGGCAATGGCACAATCATCAATGGATCCTCTTAAATCAGCGAGCCCTAGTTTAACACGAACCCGTCCATAAAATGGAACTTGAGCCCCCAAAAAGGTATACTTTTGCCCTATTTTGTTCGTTAAGGAAAGCAAACGATGCAAACCTCCCCGGCGAAGCACCTATTGGTAACCAGTGCGCTACCCTATGCCAATGGCCCCTTACACCTTGGGCATATGGTGGAATATATCCAAAGCGACATCTGGGTCCGCTGGCAACGTTTGCTCGGCAATCGTTGTATTCACATTTGCGGTTCCGATGCTCATGGCACCCCCATCATGCTTCAAGCAGAAAAATTGGGTATGACGCCAGAAGCTCTCGTCGGCAAAATTAACACTGAGCACAAAACAGATTTTGCAGCTTTTCATATCGCTTTCGATAATTTTTACACTACTCATTCACCCGAGAATCAAACCCTCTCAGCACTCGTTTATGAGCGCTTGAAAGCCAAAGGCGATATTACTACCCGTGAAGTGACGCAAGCTTACGATCCAGTCAAAAATATGTTTTTGCCCGATCGCTATGTTAAAGGCGAATGCCCAAAGTGTGGTGCGAAAGATCAATACGGCGATAGCTGTGAAGTCTGTGGCGCTACCTATAGCCCTACCGAATTAAAAAATCCGATTTCTGTGGTCTCAGGCGCAAAGCCTGAGGAGCGCGCCAGCGAACACTATTTTTTCAAACTCGAAAACTATACTGATATGCTGCAAAAATGGACCCAGCAAGAACATTTTCAGCCACAAATTGCTAATAAATTACAAGAGTGGTTTGCTGCAGGCTTAAGACAATGGGACATCTCACGCGATGGCCCCTATTTTGGTTTCCCTATTCCTGAAACCACTAATAAGTTTTTCTATGTGTGGATGGATGCGCCAATTGGTTACATGGCCAGTTTTAAAAATTGGGCTGATAAGCAAAGTGATGTCAAATTCGATGACTATTGGGGTAAAGACAGCCAATATGATCTTTACCATTTTATCGGCAAAGACATCGTCTATTTCCACGCTCTGTTTTGGCCAGCGATGCTAGCAGGCAGCAATTTTCGCACACCGACTGCCATTTTTGCCCATGGCTTTTTAACGATTAACGGCCAAAAAATGTCGAAATCGCGTGGTACCTTTATTACCGCTCGTCATTATCTAGATCATTTGCAACCTGAATATTTACGTTATTACTTTGCCGCTAAGTTGGGCGATGGGATTGATGATCTTGATCTTAACTTGAGTGACTTTACTCAACGCGTCAATGCTGATTTAGTGGGTAAATATGTCAATATCGCCAGCCGTTGCGCAAGCTTTATTACCAAGCACTTTGACGGCAAGTTATCAGATAAGCTCGCCGATGAAACACTTTTTGCGCGTTTAAGTGAAACCGGTAATAGCATTCAGGAAGCCTTTATCCAGCGCCATTATCATCGCGGCATTCGCGATATCATGGCATTGGCTGATTTAGCGAATCAATTTGTGGATACTCATAAGCCTTGGGAACTCGCTAAAAATCCAACAACCCTGCCAAAAGTACAAAGTATTTGTACCATGGGGTTAAACTGTTTTCGCCTACTCAGCCTTTATTTAAAACCCGTATTACCACAACTGGTTCAGAATGTTGAAAAATTCTTAAATATTCCCCCTTTAACTTGGCAAGATAAAAATGTGCCTTTACTGACACATACCATTAATCCTTATCAACCTCTGATACAACGCATTGATCCCAAACAAATCAGTGAACTGTTGGAAAAAGGAAAAGATACCATGACTCAAACTGAAACCACGCAAACAGCACCCGTTGAAACCAAAAAGGATTTACCCGAAGGGTTTGAAGCGATTGCCCCGGAAATTACTTACGATGATTTTGCAAAGATTGATCTGCGTATCGCTAAAATTGTGAATGCAGAACATGTTGAGGGAGCTGATAAATTATTGAAGCTGACACTGGATATCGGCATTGAAAAACGCCAGGTGTTTGCAGGGATCAAGTCGTCTTTTAGCCCAGAATTTTTAATCGGCAAGCACACCGTGATGGTCGCCAATCTTGCCCCCAGACAAATGCGCTTTGGTTTATCATCCGGTATGGTGGTGGTTGCAGGCGGCAAAGGCGGTTTGTGGTTAATTGAACCTCAAGATGGCGCCGAGCCTGGCATGCGAGTGAAATAATGACGGCCCCCTATCACGTGGCAGTCATTGAGGAATCAGCCTGCATTGGTTGTACCAAATGTCTTGATGTCTGCCCAGTGGACGCTATTGTCGGCACATCGGGTCATATGCATACAGTAATCAGCGCACAATGTATCGGCTGCGATCTTTGTTTGCCCCCCTGTCCTGTACAATGTATTAGTCTGGTTGCAAGTGGTATTTCCAAAGAAGAGCGTAGTCAGCTCGCGACAATCGCTAAAGCTAAGCATCAAGCCAGGAAAGCGCGTCTTGATAGTTTAGCCGCACAAAAAGAGCTTGCTGACAAGAAAGCCATGCAAAACGCTGACGATATATTGGCTAGCGCCTTGTTACGTGCAAAACGTAATAAAACCGAGTTTGTGCCCCATGAATGAAGCCAAACGCACAGCGTTATTTTCACGTTTTGCTAAAGCCAATCCAGAGCCCACTACCGAGCTCAATTACAAAAATGAGTTTGAATTGCTCATCGCGGTGATCTTATCGGCGCAAGCCACCGACATCAGTGTCAATAAAGCCACGGTAACATTATTCGCCAAAGCCAATACCCCGGCTAAAATGCTGAAATTAGGCGTTGATGGCCTTAAAAGCTACATTAAAACCATCGGGCTTTATAATGCCAAAGCCAACAATATCATCAAAACTTGTGACATACTGGTAAAAGAGCATCAAGGAAAAGTACCCCAAACTCGGGAAGCCTTGGAAGCCTTACCTGGGGTTGGCCGAAAAACCGCTAACGTCGTATTAAATACGGCTTTTGGTCATCATACCATTGCAGTGGATACCCATATTTTCAGAGTGGCCAATCGCACCGGACTAGCGCCAGGTAAAACACCCCTAGCAGTAGAACAAAAGTTAATTAAAGCTGTCCCCAAACAGTACCACAAAGATGCACATCATTGGTTAATTTTGCATGGCCGTTATACCTGCACGGCACGTAATCCCAAATGTACCCAGTGCTTAATTGTTGATCTATGCGAATTCAAAGAGAAGAACCTGTAACATGAGTGATAATGATCCGAGTAGTTTACGCAAAGTCTATTTTGATGCTTGGCAGAAATCGCAGGAAGGTTTGCCATTATCCCCCCTTGAAACCATGATTGTTGACATTATTCAACGCCATCCTGAATATCATCCTATTTTTGATGATCCCAATAACTTCACGTCCATACAAGACGAAAAATTTCAACTCGACCATAATCCCTTTTTCCACCTGGCATTACATGTCACCGTGTTAGAACAAGTTCACGCAAACCGTCCTGGCGGCATTCGCAAGCTATATGATCAATTGCTTAAAAAGATTGGGGATAGAACCGAAACCGAACACAAAATCATGGAATGCTTAGCCAAAGTTCTAAAGGAAAGTTTTTTACGAGATGAAGCTGCCAATGAGCAGCTCTATTTAAAAGCGATCCGAAGACTACTTTAGCGCCTATCAGTTTTTGAATTTGTTGGGCGTTGTGGGTGGCGTTGTGGTATCGGTCACAGTCGTCGCTTTAGAAGTTGGACGATTTGGTGGTGTTGTCTGTGGCGCATTTGAACGCTTGGTCGGTTCTGTATTTGCTCGCCTACTTGTCATTTGAGCAGGCGTCACAGCAGGTGGACGGCGATCATCGCTTTGTTCTCTTAAAGAGCCCGGTGGCGATTCTGTTGGGGTACCAGGGGCTGATTTTGTTTGCCGCGGATCTTTAACCGTTGCTCTGCGCTGCATCACAGGGCTGGGAGGAGCGGAGCTTGGAATAAAGCCACCTCGAGGATTCGCGATCCTGGCTACGGTTTGTTGTAATTCCTGTGCACTCTTAGCACTTTTTATCTGTTCGCAGATTTTACCTACCGACTCTAACATTTCCATACTTTTGAAAAGTGAATTAATGAACTGTTGAGTATTAGGCTTATTGGGATTAACCATATCAACAAAGTCCACACCCTGACCGTTGTTCTTTGGCACCACCTTCAGTACATCGAGTGGGTCAATAATCGTGATTTTGCCTTTCGGATCCACGAGGATCTGTAAATCACCGATCATCATCATTTTTTCTTGGACTGTTTTCATCAGGTTAGTAACTTCACTTTGTAACTTTTCTGCGAAAGCTTTGACAGTGTCTAGATTACTCGTAAAACAAGCCGCTTGCATTTGGCGTAATATTGACGGCAATTTCATTGCCCAAGCTTCATCACCTGTGTTAATGGATACACCCAGCGCCATGGCAGGGATCATATATTTCACCATATCGATGCTTTTGCCATCGAGTAGGCTGGCATTGGGGATATACTCCATCATAACCGCGGGATGGCCTGCAGTGATTTCAAAAATATCACCGTATGTATTCAAAGCAGGAAAGCCATTTTCTCTGAGAATATTCAATAAATGGGTCTCATGTGCCAGCTGTTCTTTAGCTGTTTCACCTGCAGAAGCTCTCACAACCGCGACTGCGAGCCCCTCTGATATAGGGATCACGCTTTTAAATTGCCCTACATGCCCTTGACCTACGAGCTGAGGATAGTTTTCCTTGGCCCGGGCTTGTAAATCTTCGGCGGTTAGTTGAGGCATGAAAACACCCCTTAAAACAGAACAACCTCATTTCATCATATTATAGTTAGTCTTATGTCTCAATATGAGACTTTGTGCAGTATTTGAGCGCAGTTACACATCATGTAGTTACATTACTTGCTCCAGCTGGAGCATGCTAAGATCAATCATCAACCAGGGAGTCCTCGTATGAAACCAGGCCCAGAAACAGACAACATACAGAAGCTACAACAGGATATTGTTAATACATTTTCAACTATTAAAAAGTCATCTTATGAAGCAGGAACCTGCAAGAGAGTGTTCAGATTGCCTAATAATATTGCTTTAGCCGTGACCCATGGTAGTGCCGGTATGGAAAAAGATCTGATCTTCAATGAACAAATCTATTTAAACTATCTCAAAGAGCAAGGATATCCTGTTGTCAGCATGCGTGGCCAAGTTTTTGCGGTTGAAGAAGAAGGCAAAGCAATCCGCTACGGTTACTTAATGGACTATATTCCAGATGCTGTTTTCATTGAAACGAAGAGCCCCGCACTACTCAAAGCGCAAATATATGCTGCATTGCTCGGTATTCCGACTCATCCCAGCGAAGGATGGTGGGGTATAAATCATTCACGAATTTTTAATGTTATTTCGACAATGTTGCAAGATCCTGAAACCTTTAAAGAAGTACAAATCAGTGCTGCCACGTTGGTGCAAAATTATAAAAATTTAATAGCAAAGCTTCGCAAGGATAGCCTCGCAATATCAGATTTACAGATGATGTTAAGCAAAGATGGCACGCTGACGATTATTGACCCTTTAGATGTGGTTAGAGTCGATCCCAAAAACAATCAACTCATTTCAATCGCAGATCCCACTAGGCCCCCAGATGCTGGATTTCGTGACTTTCTGCTAAGAACCAACGACTGGCTCAATGAAGGCTTCAAAATCGCCCACACTATCACTAGCGCGGCAAATCCTGAACATTTACAAACTCTTGCCGGCACTGCGAAACCAGAGGCAACGACGTTTAAGCCGTTGATGAATAGGCACATCAGACAGGTACAAGCGAGCACGGCTCGCTCTGGCCAGGATAAAGCGGAACCCAGAACCTTGCCATCCAGAAAAAAGCCCCAGCAGTAGCGGCCATTCTATCATGCTAAACATGGTATTTTGGGTACCTAGCAAATATCAGAGCCGGTTAAGCCGATAAATGTCAGGAAAATCACGCCAAATTGGGCCTTGAAGTGTTCTCTTCTGTGTTTGAACTATTTATAATGATAACCCATTAATTTCACAAAAAGTGGTTTTTATGGAACTTTGCGGATCGCCAATGCCAGGAACAGACTTCCTTTCACAGGATCATATTTCCTATCAGGCAGAATCTCGTATTCGTCAATTCATTAAACCACTCGAAAAATTAGCTGACATTCATTACTTTTGCTATGGTGAACACTATCCAGATACATCTGGATTCACTTTACATACTAACTCCACGTACTATGAAAGTTGGTTTAAAAATGATGGTTTATTGTTTGGTTTCCATCTAGATGGTTGGCATCACTATGACCATTTGATCCCGCAAAAAGTCTTAGCACAAGCCCATTCGCTCGATCTGGGAAATTTTGTTACTTATGTTGAGCGCCAGGGTGATAAAACCGTCGTTATTGAATTTGGCTCAAGACCCGACAACACTAAGGTTCTTGATTTTTACAAAGAAAACACAGGGTTATTAAAGCGATTTGGTCACTATTTCGCAAATTCACTTGCAACTGACATTATCACAACTGCGAGTGAGCAGCGGATCATTCCGCCTGAACGAATGATAAATGATCGTGAACTATCTAACCATTATGCTTTATTCAACGATCAATCACATGCGCCACTAGATTCTCTAGACGAAGATGAAAAGCATTTTCTAGGCCATGTCTTAAAGGGCTATTCGAATAATGATATCGCCAGCCTGCAATTTCTATCAAACAAATCGATATCCAGAAATTTCATCAAAATTAAGAAAAAATTACAATGCACTTCTAAAAGCCAGCTCTTTGAAAAAGCAGAGCGTGCTGGTTTCGTTAGCTACGAATTTGCTGAAAAATGGTTACGCAAGGTCAAAAATAATGAACTAACAGATGATGCGCTGCATGCTTTCTTGATGAATGTATATAGTCCCTTCTCAAAGCTCTCTGCTCAAGAATATCAATGTTATCAATTATTGCTCAGCGGCCATACCTTAGCTGAAATTAGCAAGAAGCTAGCCATTGGTATTCCGACGGCCGCCGATTACATCTGGCGCCTTAAGAATAAACTGGGGTGCAAAACCAAAGTCGCCCTTTTTCATCAAGCCATTGAGCATGGTTTGATGAATCTTCAAAGCTTGTAATACCCCCTAAAAAATATTTGAACTATTCTTCAAGTGATTGGTCTTATGTCATATAGAACCAATTAATCTAAACTTGGGGAAAAACGATGGCCTTTAAACGCAAATTACCTATACAAGAAGTTCGAGCTAAATTTGCCAGAAAATTTATTGAAGATGCACAGATGGATCCTGAAGTTGCCAAGGAAGAAGCCAAAAAAATGTCCTCATCCAGCATCGAACAAGTGCAAAAGGATATGTTCAGAAGTCCTAAAATTGTCATTATTAATGAGAAAACCGGCCAAAAAATTGAATATACCATCAACCAGATTGATACCGTTGCCAAGGCAAAAGGGGTTATCAACCGGTTAGCCAGAGGTGACGAAGCATTAGCGGACTATTTGAAAAGATATTACCACCAAGGTGGCTTTAGAAACGTTGCTCAATCCTTATTAGAATATTATTTTTCACCAGAAACGTTATTTAAGACTACTAATCCAGTGACCACATTTGTCATTAAAAAAGATGGTTCCCTTGAGCATACCGAATCTTTTGATATCAGCGAAATTAGAACGATGCCAACAGCTGAGCACCACAATGAAGATAAAGCTGTAGAAGGTTATGTTCCTTACGCAAGACCTGAGGGTAGTGCTCTTGCATCCATATCGCTCACCTCATCGATAAAAGTCACTGGGGCCAGAGTCGACCATGAATTTAAAGATATTAATGTCGTCGCTCATGAAGGTGCCACCAAAAAATTCATTGAAGATCCCAGAAACAATTTTACCAAATTCTTATCTTGGGTGAAAAATGCTGTGACTCGGCTATTTAGCAGTGTGGAAAGGGATCAAAAAAGAAAAAGAGAAGACTTAAGCCCACCACGACGAAAACTCTAACTAATGATAGAGTTTGATCACCACGCGGCGGTTTTTCGCTCGCCCTTCTGGGGTTTTGTTTGGCGCAACGGATACCTTATCAGCGTAGCCTTTTAAGGTAAACACAGAAGGCGAAACACCTGCAAAGACTAAATAATCTTTGACTGCCCACATTCTTTTGTTGGCCATATGCATGTTGACTATATAGCCTCCTTTACTATCAGAATGCCCCGTCACGTCTACCCGGCGAATTTTCCCATCAGCCAGAATATATTCTTTGAGCTCTGTTAACTGCTTTTCCGCTTCATGTGACAATAATGTACTGCCACTATCAAAATGAATAACTATTTCTTTGAGCTGAGCAAAAGAATCCGGTACCATATCGTCAATGCATTTAAGGTAGGTTTTATAGGCTTTTTGAAAACCAACAGCACTTAAAGTTATCTTGTCACATTCAGGACAGTGTTTATAAGGCGCATCTTCAGGTTTCATCACAAAAGCGGCGCTTTGTCCATTGCGCAATGCGGCTAATAATTCATAAACAGTAGCTTTGTGTAAGGTAATAGGTTCTTGGCTTTGTTGCAAAGGGACCTTTGCTAATAGTTTTGGCTCACTATTGCACTTCCATTCTTGGGGATACACCATCAGATGAGCCTGCCCTTTGTGCTGCCGACCCAAAATGGACTCTAAAGCGAAATGCTGTTTTTCACCGCTACCCTGGCTAAAAGTAGCCCTGCCATAGCCTGGGATGGTATGCGTGAGGGTGCATTCAATCTTTGAGACGGTACTTTGCCAACGTGAGCCGCTAATAGTTGCAGCGAAATCTTCTGCTTTGAGCCCTGGTACTAGGCTAAACAGAAGCAAAACCGCTACAATACACTGCGCGAGCTTAGACGATGGCATGAGGCAACTATCCTTATCTATCAAAAGTCCAGGTACCGCAGATATACATCGACCAAAGGCTGTAACACTTTATGCAAACGATAGAGATTATTTATCCAGATGACTGGCACTGTCACTTAAGAGACGGCGCTGCTCTGAGCACCACTGTACCTGACATCGCTAAACAATTTCGCCGTGCCATTGTCATGCCCAATTTGATTCCGCCAGTCACGACCGTTGAAATGGCATTCCATTATCGCGAACGCATCAGTGCGCATATCCCGAAGGGCAACCCTTTTACTCCCTTGATGACACTCTATTTAACAGATAACACCTCGACTCAAACCATTTTGGAAGCCAAAAAATCGGGCTTTGTCATGGGCTGTAAACTCTATCCCGCTGGAGTCACCACCAATTCAGCATCTGGGGTTACCACATTAGAAAACTGTATTGCTGTATTTGAAGCCATGAGCGAAGTAGGTTTACCTCTGCTGATTCACGGCGAAGTAAACGATCCCAAAGTGGATATTTTTGATCGCGAAGCTTTTTTTATTGAAAAACACTTAATACCACTTATCCAACAGTTTCCTAAGCTAAAAGTTGTGTTAGAACATATCACGACAGAGCAAGCGGTAAAATTTGTCACAGAGGCTCCGAAAAACGTTGCTGCGACAATCACCCCTCATCATTTATTAATGAATCGCAATGATATGCTGGTAGGCGGCATTAGACCTCACCATTATTGCCTGCCTATTTTAAAACGACAAACACATCAAATGGCCTTATTAAAAGCCGCCACCAGTGGCAATCCAAAATTCTTCTTAGGGACCGATAGCGCACCACACGCCAAAATGAAAAAAGAAGCCGCTTGTGGTTGTGCCGGTGTTTATAATGCCTACTCTGCCATAGAGCTCTATGCCAAAGCCTTTGAACAGTTAAATGCCCTAGATAAGCTAGAAGGTTTTGCAAGCCGCTTTGGCCCTGCCTTTTATGACTTGCCTGTTAATACAGATAAAATCACTTTACGCAAATCAGCATGGACACTCCCGGCAAGCTTGCCTTTTGCTGATGAAACCCTCATCCCCTTTTATGCGGGTGAAACCTTAGAATGGAAATGTACTCATGACAAATGAGATCAGTAAACGCTTTCGTGGATTTTTACCGATAGTGATCGATGTCGAGACTGGTGGTTTAGAGCCTAAACAGGATGCGCTTTTAGAGTTGGCGGCAATTACCATCGAGATGAATGAAGAAGGATTCATTTTTCCCGGCGAGCAATTTCATTACCACATTCTGCCTTTTCATAATGCCAATTTAGATCCAAAATCCTTGGCTTTTAATAAAATTGATCCGCTGCATCCCCTGCGTTTTGCTATAGAAGAAAAAGACGCAATAAAAGACCTCTGCTCGCATATCAATAAAGCTTGTAAAAAGAATCATTGCCAAAGAGCCGTCTTGGTGGGACATAATGCCTGGTTCGATCAACATTTTCTTAATTCTGCTATTGATCGCAGTGGTATCAACAAAAGCCCCTTTCATCGCTTTACCAGTTTTGACACAGCCACTCTGAGTGGTCTGGCTTTCGGGCAAACGGTGCTATCTAAAGCGCTTGAAGCTGCACACATACCATTTGATAATGAAGAAGCACATTCTGCTTTATATGATGCTGAGCGTACTGCTGAATTATTTTGCTATATTGTTAATCACTGGAAAACACTTACAACTGTAGCGCAAACTCCGTTCCATGGCGAATAGCACGCACCGCGTCTAATTCGAGTGCGACATCTGCCCCACCGATAAGATTAACGGGAACTTTGCCTTCAAGCGGTGCCAACAGTGTTTTTAAAGGCAACTGTCCAGCACAAACCACCACATGATCAACAGCCAACACTTTTGCTTGGCCTCTGGCTTTAATGTGTAGTCCTTCATCATCAATTTTTTGATATTCAACGCCTGCTATCATGTTGATCTTTTTGCGTTTCAGCTCAGTACGGTGGATCCACCCTGTTGTTTTACCTAAACGTGCACCCAATTTTTCATTTTTTCGTTGCAATAAATAGATCTCGCGCTTAGAAGGGATATCAACCGGCTGAATATTCGCGACCCCTCCTCTAACCGCATTTTCTGGGTCGATGCCCCAGTAGGCCAAATAATCTTTGATTTCAAGACTAGGATGTGCGGCATCTCCATGCGATAAAAACTCTGCTACGTCAAACCCAATACCACCTGCGCCGATAATGGCTACCCGTGAGCCGACCGCCACTTTACCTTGAATAACATCAATATAACTCACGACTTTAGGATGTGTGCTCCCTGGAATATCTATACTACGCGGGATAATCCCCGTCGCTAGCACAACATGATCAAACTCACCTGCCAGTAACATAGGGGCATCAACTTCCGTATTAAGCATGATCTTAACATCGGCTTTGGTAAGTTGATGAGTAAAATACCGCAATGTTTCGTAAAATTCTTGTTTTCCAGGGATTTTTTTGGCTAAGTTGAATTGTCCACCCAGTTCACTCAAGCGATCAAACAAGGTAACTTGATGCCCGCGTAAAGCCGCTTGTAAACTACACGCCATTCCGGCTGGTCCTGCTCCTACCACAGCAATTCTTTTAGGTTTTTTTGCTTTTACTGCAATTAATTCGGTTTCATAAGCCGCAAAAGGATTCACCATGCAGGTCGCCCGTTTTTTCTGAAAAATATAATCTAAACAGGCTTGGTTGCAGGCAATGCAAGTGTTGATGCTTTCTACATCATTATCAACAGTTTTTTTCACAAAATCCGGATCAGCTAAAAATGGACGTGCCATCGACACTAAATCAGCATCGTTACGCGCTAACACGGTTTCAGCATCATAAGGGTTATTGATGCGATTGCTGGTCATTAATGGCAAACTCACCACATTGCGCAATTGGTGGGTCACCCAAGTGAATGCAGCACGAGGCACTTTGGCGGCAATAGTTGGGATCCGCACTTCATGCCAGCCAATGCCGGTATTAATAATTGTTGCGCCAGCGGCTTCTACCGCCTGTGCCAATTGCGCTGTTTCTTCGCGCAAATTGCCATCAGGGATCAAATCGAGCATCGATAATCGATAGACGATAATAAATTGCTCCCCAACCTGTTCGCGGGTTTTCTTAACAATATCGACCGCAAAACGCATCCGTTTTTCAAAACTTCCACCCCATTCATCCGCACGGTGGTTAGTGCGTGTCACAAGAAACTCATTGATGAGGTACCCCTCTGACCCCATGATTTCAACGCCATCATACTCCGCTTCTTTTGCCAGTACAGCACAACGCACGTAGTCATCGATCGTTTTTTGCACTGCTTTAGTGCTTAAAGTCCAGGGTGTGAAGATATTAATGGGTGCTTTGATTCGAGAGGGTGCCACGGCTAACGGGTGATAACCATAACGTCCGGCATGCAAAATTTGTAAGGCAATTTTACCACCCGCTTCATGCACGGCATGGGTAATTAATTGATGATCATTCACTTGTGTTGGAGAAGATAATCGTGCAGAAAAAGGCGCTACCCATCCTGCTCTATTTGGCGCAATACCGCCCGTAATAATCAAACCCACCTGCCCTCTAGCCCTGGCCGCATAGAATTCTGCCATCTTAAGAAAACCGTCATCCGTTTCTTCAAGGCCGGTGTGCATCGAGCCCATGACAACACGATTTTTAAGTTGGGTGAATCCAAGATCTAAGGGGGAGAGTAAGTGCGCAAATCCGTTTGACATAATATCCCTTTACATAAATCCCTGTAACGACGGGCGGACACAACGTGCCGCCCTACGTGAGAATTTTAGAGAGAAGCTGCATTATCAGCAAGGTAGGTTGCAACACCATCAGATGATGCGGTCATGCCTTTGTCGCCTTTTTTCCAACCGGCTGGGCAAACTTCACCGTGATTTTCATGATATTGGATGGCATCGAATATGCGCAGAATCTCGTCCATATTACGACCAATTGGCAAATCGTTGACGATTTGTGAACGCACAATACCATTTTTATCAATGATAAACGCGCCACGAAACGCAACACCAGCCTCTGGGTGTTCAACGCCATAGGCTTGGCAAATTCGGTGGTTTACGTCAGCGGCCATGGTGTATTGCACTTTATCAATACCACCATCTTTGATCGCCGTATTACGCCATGCATGATGCGAAAATTGTGAGTCGATCGAAACGGCGACCACTTCCACTTCACGGGCTTTGAACTCTTTCATGCGCTTATCTAATGCGATAAGTTCAGAGGGGCAAACAAAAGTGAAATCTAAAGGATAGAAGAACACCAATCCATATTTACCTTTCGATGCTTCAGAAAATTTATATTTGCTGGTGATTTCACCGTTGCCAAGTACGGCAGCACAGGTAAAATCGGGAGCTTTACGACCAACCAAAATGCTCATGTTTGTCTCCTTAAAATGCATTTCTTTCGCGGGATATCATCCTAACATGGCCCTTTAGAGATTGCCATTTCGGGCAATCTCTTCCAGATAACAGGTTAAAATCACAAGCTAACCAACTAGTGTAAGTACTATTCTAGAAATTCCATGGCCAAAATTCGTAGTTTTCATAATCATGTTGATAGACCACGCAACCCACAATGGTCGCAAGTAATGCAGTGGTCATCACAGGTGCGCCAAACGAAACAGCTGCAATACCTAACAAGCCACCTGCAAAGGAACCTGACATAGCCGCTTCACGTTGCGCATCAGCGTGCATTCTTCGCCACATCTCCGTGGAAAGATTATTATTGCCAGCAGAATAATGAGCACCGGAAACCGTTTGAATTTCTTGAATGGATAATTGACGCATCATAAAAATCCCCTGTTACACAAAATATAAGTAAGCAAGTAAACATTGCTTGCTTACTACCATCTTATCGGGAATAAGTGGGTCGTCAAGCCCACTACGTCTTTTTAGATTGTTAGCTGACAACATCAAACTTCAGAAGCAACAGCTTCCATATTTTCGGCCAAGACATTCGCTGCGGTGAATTGTTTTTGCAGATCACCCTTCTCAAACAATTCCGTCACAATATCGCAACCGCCTAACAATTCACCTTTTAAATATAATTGTGGGAAAGTAGGCCAATTGGCATAAAGCGGTAACGTTTGACGAATGTCCGGATTTTCAAGAATGTTTACATAAGCAAACCGCGCTTTACAGATTTTTAGAATATGGACCACTTGCCCAGAAAAACCGCATTGGGGAAATTGAGGGGTGCCTTTCATGTATAGCAATAAATCGTGTTTTTCGATCTGTTGTTTAATGCGCTCTAATGTATCCATGATACTCCACCTATGTCTGTGACTTAATGCTGTGGGCATTGTAGAGTATTTAGATCGCTATTCCAATTTGCATTTGCGCTAAGTGCTCCCTAGACTGTCCTCTGTTTATCAATCCAACAATGTATTCTGTATTGGTCGTTTAACTAAATAAGCTAGGAGCACATTATGGCTATCCAATTACCCCCGCTACCTTACGAAATGGATGCGTTAGCGCCACACATTTCCCGTGAAACCCTAGAGTATCATTATGGTAAGCACCATAAAGCTTACGTCGACAATTTGAATAATCTCATTCCCAACACCGAATTTGCTAACAAATCACTTGAAGAAATCATCATGTCCTCCACTGGTGGTATTTTTAATAATGCAGCTCAAGTGTGGAATCACACTTTTTATTGGAATTGTTTATCCCCTAATGGTGGCGGCGAACCCAAAGGCGCCCTTTTAGAAGCGATTAATAAAAAATTTGGCTCTTTTGAAGCGTTTAAAGAACAATTCAGCAAAACCGCTATCACCACCTTTGGTTCCGGCTGGGGCTGGTTAGTGAAAAAAGAAGACGGTACATTAGACTTGGTGAGCACCTCTAATGCGCAAACTCCCATGACATCTAAACAAAAAGCGTTATTAACATGCGATGTATGGGAACACGCTTATTATATCGACTATCGTAATGCCCGTCCTAAATATGTTGAAAGTTTCTGGAATTTAGTGAATTGGGATTTTGTTGCAAAACAATTTGCATAAAAAGCTGATTGTCAGGACCGACCTCCGCGTCGGTCCTAGCTGAGAAGTTCTAACCTATTCAGTATTGAACCCCCTTACAGTACCCTCTTGAGCTATAGTCCTAAAGTGATATCTCACTTGTCGCGCTTTAGGAGCTTACTATGCCTAATGCTTTACTCAGTAAAATGCAAGAAATCATCGACTATAACAAAGATGCTGGCATTTTAACCAAAGTAAATCAAACCGGTGAACGTGTTCGTTTTTTTTCAAAAAATGGGCCCAAAATTGCTAAAATCAGCGAGCTTGGCGAAGGCGCCAATCAATTTATTTATAGCGCTCATCGCAATTATGCCAATGGATCATTAAGCCCACCTTACACACCCGAAAATGTGGAGCAAATGTTCAAATTATTTAACGATATTAATAAAGACTTGCAAGGCGATAAAAACGGCACCGATGCACAAAAGGTTAGGCACCAAGAATGGCAAGCCTTCTGGGAGAAACAGCTCCATGACTTTCCTGATTTATTAGAGCATTTACCACAAGTACAACAAGAAATATTGGCCGGTTATCGCCTAAGAACATTGTGCTTGAGTATCTTTAAACCCAAGATAAACAGTACACAACGCGACGAAATCAAAGTGCAAGATTTCCTCCAAGCCGTCAACCATCGAATGTGCGCAGGTCTATCGGCCAAAGAAGCTTATGCGGAGCTCACAACCTCGATTATCGATCCCGTCATACAAACTCGAGCAAAGAGTCACCATTTAGCACCTCCCGATGAATAACCACTGTATTTCCAAGCGACCTACTAGCAAACTAACTTATTCTTTCATTCTCAAACCTTTAAAATGATGAGAATAGGTGTATTTTGGAGAAACTATGACTCAACAAGGTCCTTCTTCTATCAAATTAGTGTGCTTCGACTTCGATCACACCTTAGTCAATGGCCATTTTCATAGCCAATTAGCAAAAGCAGACTCTGGCGTCTATGCCAATACCGGGGAGAATGGACCGCAAATTTTACAACCCAATGGTCAGTTTTTAAGAGTCACTTCGGACCAGCAAGGGAGCTTATCTCCTCAAGAAATTGTTACTCAACAATACGGCGCTTCTGCTGACAAAATTCAGGAGCTGATTCAAACATTTGGTCTTAAACATCCCCAAGAATACGCACAGGCAATGAAAGAAGCGATAGATAGGGGTCATAAAGTAGCCATTACCTCTTTTACACTCTTTCCTGAAGTCGCCGTTCCTACTTTGCGAGCCATGTTTGCTACCCTTAACTTATCGCAACAACAAAGAGAGCATTATATTAGTCAGATTTGTGTAGTGGGAGGCTATCCTAGTAATGGCGCCACCAATGCAACCATGCAAGATCCTCAAGGGATCGTTGTGCCTAATCCCAATTTTTACGGCAAAGAAGAGCATATTTTTGCGGCAATACGTCATTTTGCGCGCCAAGGTGTGAATATTAATAGAGCCAATGCCATTTTAGTCGATGATAGTCTAGCAAATACTCAGATTGCTAAAGCAAAGGGTCCCGTGGTCGAAGTGCCAGCAGATAACGCTTCTGCTGCCTACATTGCTCAGATCAATCAACTGACAGCAATGAATGTTAATCGTATGCAAGTAAATCCTTCATCAACACAACCACCTGCTCCTTCAAAACCGAATGCAGCTAATAAACAGGCACTACCGCCATTGCCGCCAAGACAACCCAATGCTGGTGTTATTGCTTCAAGACCCATTGTGAACCCGACCATTACAAAACCAACTGGGGCTCCTCCTTTGCCACCTCAGAGCGTAACGTCTCATCCAACAACGAGTGCGGCACCAGGGGTGCCACTGCCACCTAAATTCGATCCAACAACGCGGCCAATGCCGCAACCACAGCCAGTAACAACGCTACCTCCAGCTCCTCCTGTTGTGACTTATAGCCATACAGCGCCTCGGTCTTATATGGGTAAATTGCCCCCTCGCATTCCAGATCCTTTAACACCTGATGTCGTGGCACAACATTTGCCAAAAAATCCAAAACTAGATGATATATTGAGTACTAATCTGGAAACGCTCAAGAGTAACTATCAACACAATAAAGAACTTGCACATAAAGATGACAAAGGATTAACCAATCTCTTTAATAAAGCAAAACACGCTATTAACCACGTTAAAGGACAAGCCGATAAACGCACAGATCAACTGGCCAACATTATTAATGTGTTTGCTGAACTGAAAAAGCAACAAACGATGGACCCGAATGAAAAGGCAATTCTGGCTTATGCTCACCTTGAAAACATCAAAAATGAAAGTAGCTCTTCTGGCATGCGTTCAGTTTGTCTTCAATTACAAGCTAAGATTAGAGAAGAATTCCCTAATGTGGTTGAAAAAGGTGTCAAAGCTGAATTTAAGGACAAAGCAAAGGAACTTGCAAAAATCAACATGCCTACCTCAAAAAACGACAAAAAAATGAGGTAGCCTTTAGCCTCTTAATCCGAAATCATCTACTTTCACCACCATGCTGGTTTCAATATCATGTGAAAGCGGTTCAACCTTTCCGTTTAATATCTTGCCCAAAAAGGCCTCAGCCAGCGCATAAAAAGCCATACGATTGCCAGGATGCATAAATTGGTGACCCTCATCAGGGAAATAGGCATACGTCACAGGAATACCATTTTCCTGCATAGCTTTCACCAACTGATCCGATTCTTCCTGTAATACGCGCACATCATTGGAACCATGGCCAATTAATAACGGCTTGGTAATCTTATCTACTGAATGGATGGGAGAACGTGAGGCTAAAAAGGCTTTGCCCTCGACAGTTTCAGGATCACAACCTAGCATCATGCCATTAATAATCCCTTGCATAGCTTTCCAATATGGCGGAAAATGCGCTGCCATGGTTTCTAAATTCGATGGCCCCACAATATCGATACCACAACAAAATACCTCGGGCGTTTGCGTCAATGCCATTAAAGTGGCATAACCGCCAAAGCTACGCCCCATAATCGCCACCTGGTCCTTGGTTGTGATCCCTTGATCAATCGCCCATTTAACACCATCTAATAAATCATCTTGTATTTTGCGTCCCCACTCGCCATTGCCTGCCATGGCATGTTTTTTGCCAAAGCCCGTAGAAGCACGGTAATTGATACTGAGCACCGCATAACCGCGATTGCTGAGCCATTGGTGAATAGGGTTAAAACCCCAAAAATCCCGGTAATTTGGCCCGCCATGCACCATCAATACTAAAGGAACAGCGTCTTTATTATCGAGTGGCCTTGATAAGTAACTCACGCATTTCAAACCATCTCGGGTTTTAATCAGATGCGGCTCCATTTTCGTAAAAGTATAGTCCTTAAAAGCCTCATGACTATCGAATAAAGGTATTAAATGATTACTTGAACGCTGATAGATATAGTATTTAATTGGACCATTATCATGTACAAAAGCCACCAGCCATTCTGAGTTGTCACTTTTTTGACTGGTAATATCAATGTCACCATTTGTAAAATGACGTAAAAAACGCAGATCTTCATCTAGGGATCCATCGATACTGTACCACTCTTTGCGTTGCTGATTAACCGCATAAGCAATGGGTTGCTTTGTGTTAGGATCTAATAACACATCACAAATATCTGCTTTTTCCTGCCCTCCTAAATCAGTGCGTATCGCTGTGGATAGTTCAACTTGACTCACAATGGAGGTATTCGATTCAAGGCTTTGCGCTAAATACAATTTTTTACTATCAGCAGATAGCCCAAGGCGCAATCTCGGATAAAAATAAAGCCCAAATAAATCATGCTGTGTGACCGTTGCAATCACCGTTTTATGATCGGATAAATCAACATATTCTCCGCCTTGTGTGGTAATTTTGATGCCTAATCGCAAAGTTAAATCATCATTAGCAATAAATTCCCAATATTGATTATTTTCAAACACACATTCTAAGCGATTATTTTTAAGATCTAATAGATACACATCATGATAATGCCGGTCGCGTTGATTTAAGCCTATTAAGATCTGCTGCGGTTTCTTCTGACTTTGATGAATGATTTTGGCATTAGCACCTTTTGGGGTATAACAATGGTGCTCCCCTGTTTGGCATTCAAATCCGTGTAGTTGCCAATTTTCATCGCCTTTCTCATCGCATATATATAGGACATAATCTCCTTGGCTACTCCACCCATGTTCCTTAATCGGTTGCTGACTGTGCGTAATGGGCTTAGCAGCAGCTAAATCATTGACGGGCGCTAACCAGACGTTGAGCTCGCCTTCATATGGCGCTAAGTAGGAAACCCACTGCCCATCGGGGCTTAGCTTGACCATTAATTTTTCTGGATCCGCGAATAAAATGTGGCGTGGGATCAGCGTATTTTGGGTTTTCATGCTTCTTATCTCCTTTCGTGTAGCTGCACAGATGAGATTTTTTGTTCATTTTTTCAAGAGATTAACACCAAAGCGCCCTTTCATCAGCCCTAAAGCCTAACTGTCCGGCTTTTATTGACTTTGTTTGATTTTTTCTTCAGTTAACTATTGAACTAGCAAATATATACGGTATAATGCTCTCAATTTAGCGAACTAACGACTCTTATCGTTCTAGCTTGCATTTTTTCTCTCTGTTAACACGAAAATATATAGGAACAGTAATCATGGCCCGACGCAACGATAAACGTGAACGATTGATTGAAGCTGCTGATGCGCTTTTTCATCAACAAGGCGTAAGTAACACAACTCTGGCGAATATCGCTTCTTTAGCAGATGTTCCGCTGGGTAACGTTTATTACTACTTCAAATCGAAAGATTCTATTACTCTGGCTGTGATCGAGCGCCGTAAAAAGCTCTTGGCAACCCTGTTTAGCGAATGGAACAACCAAGTTGATGTTCGATCCCGCTTACGTGCATTAATTCAATACGTCAGCACTTTAGCTGATGAATCCGCGAAATTTGGTGACTCTTTAGGTAGCTTATGCCAAGAATTGGGCAAACAAGGTGGCACCATCGGTACTGCTGCATCCCAATTAATGAATGACATCATTGGCTGGTGTGAGAAGCAATTTAAATCTTTAGGTAAGTCAGATGATGACTCTTCAAAGTTAGCTCTTAACTTAGTTGCAAGCCTACAAGGTATTAATTTAATTACATTAACTTTCAAAGACCCACAGTTCGTAACTCGCCAAGGCGAATACTTAAACCAATGGGTTGAAGCTGTTTAAGTCTACTTACTCTGTTCCTCTCTACTAAAGCACCATATTGATCCTCTCTGTATGGTGCTTTTTTTATTTTCCCTGTAAGCTTCTAGACATTCCTCGTGAGGGTCATCCCTCATGCTCAAAGTCCAAGTGACTGATACATAAGTTGTTCCCAGCTTTTCCACAAGTTATACCCAGGTTCTTCACTTGCATTCACTATTGAACCGCACTATCTTGTATATAGCTGTTGGGATTTTTCTATATGTTGGGGTTCAAAAGGTATTTCCCCAAATTGATTCACCACTAGTTAGTATTTAAACTTTGCCACTAATTTTAGCTGGCAGTGACTTTTTTTGACTTTTTTCTTCCAAATGCGCTGGAGGAGCCATGCAAACCGATATGTTAAACGAACAAACCAATTTGATTAATTTACCTATTTCTCCGAAACCAGGCCAATTGTATGTTATGCGCCGTGATGGCCGTAGTCTGGTACCGTTTAATGCTGAAAAAATTAAAATCGCTATCACCAAGGCTTATATTGCCGTTGAAGGCACGAATGCTGCGGATTCCCGCCGTGTTCATGAAGTCGTTGATGAACTGACCGACTATGTCTATAAAGCCGTTTCGCGTTATTTAAAAACCGGTGGTGTCGTTCGAGTCGAAGAAATTCAAGACCAAGTGGAATTAGCGCTGATGCGCCACGGTTACCACAAGGAAGCACGTACCTATATTTTATATCGTGAAGAGCGACGTTTAGCACGAGAAGCGCAACAAAAGGTAGCACTGCCTGCTGATACCCTGTATGTCACACTATCGAATGAACAGCGTGTGCCACTGGATGACTCTCGCCTTCAAAACCGCGTAGCTGCTGCTTGCAAAGATCTTAGTGATGTCGATGCAATGGCTATTGTGACCGAAACCAAACGCAATATTTTTGACGGCATTAAAGCCAGCGATTTGCGCAAAGCACTCATTATGAGTGCTCGCACCAAAATCGAAGCAGAGCCCAACTACTCCTTTGTTGCAGCTCGCCTCTTACTAGATGATTTAATGAGCGAAGGCTGCGAGTTTTTAGGCTTAAATACCCCTGAAAATGACCAAGAAAAAGCTTCTATCTATAAACAAGCCTTTAAACAATTCATCTATAAAGCGGTAAAGCTTGAGTTACTCAGTGATGAGCTAGAAGGTTTTGATCTCGATTTACTGGCTAATGCGCTTAAAATCGAACGCGATCACCAATTTACCTATTTGGGATTACAAACCCTTTACGATCGTTACTTTATTCATGAGCGAGATGTCCGCTTTGAATTGCCGCAGGTCTTCTTTATGCGGGTCGCCATGGGCTTGTCTTTAAGAGAACCACAAAAGAATCAACGCGCGATTGAGTTTTATAACTTGATCTCATCTTTTGACTATATGTGCTCGACCCCAACGTTATTCAATTCCGGCACTTTGCGTTCACAGCTCTCTAGCTGCTTTTTAACCACTGTTCCTGATGATTTAGAAGGGATCTACAGTTCGCTTAAAGATAATGCACTGCTCTCGAAGTTTGCCGGCGGTTTAGGAAACGACTGGACATCCGTACGTGCCATGGGCGCTCACATCAAAGGTACCAATGGTAAATCACAGGGCGTTGTTCCCTTCTTAAAAGTCGCTAACGACACTGCGGTTGCGGTAAACCAAGGTGGCAAACGCAAAGGCGCTATGTGTGCCTACCTGGAAACCTGGCACTTAGATATTGAAGAATTCCTAGACTTGCGTAAAAACACCGGCGATGACCGTCGTCGTACCCATGATATGAACACCGCGAACTGGGTTCCGGATTTATTCATGAAGCGTATGATGGAAAACAAAGAATGGACCTTATTCTCCCCAGATGATGTACCTGATTTACATGATCTTTACGGCAAAGCTTTTGACGAAGCTTATGAAAATTATGAGAAAAAAGTCGCTGATGGCACTATCAAGAACTTCAAGAAAGTGTCTGCTGTTAACTTATGGCGCAAAATGCTGGGTATGATTTTTGAAACTGGCCACCCTTGGGTGACGTTTAAAGATCCTTGTAACTTGCGTTCACCCCAGCAACATACCGGGGTGATCCACAGCTCAAATCTGTGCACAGAAATTACGCTCAATACCTCAAACGATGAAATTGCCGTTTGTAATCTGGGTAGTATTAACTTGTCCCAACATATTAAGGACAACAAGCTCGATTTGGCCAAACTGGAACGAACCGTGAATACGGCATTACGGATGCTAGATAATGTCATCGATATTAACTATTACTCAGTTCCACAAGCTAGACACTCTAATTTACGTCATCGACCCGTTGGAATGGGGTTAATGGGCTTTCAAGATGCGCTCTACATGCTCGACATTGCTTATGCTTCGCAAGCTGCTGTGGAATTTGCAGATAACACCATGGAAGCAATTAGCTACTTTGCCATCAAAGCCTCTACTGATTTAGCGCAAGAACGTGGTAGTTATGAAACGTTTAAAGGATCGCTCTGGAGCAAAGGCGTATTACCTATCGATTCCATCGCTAACTTAGCAGAGTATCGTGGTAAATATCTTGAAATGAACACGAACGCGACTTTTGATTGGAAAACTTTACGTGAGCGTGTCAAAACCGTTGGGATGCGTAATTCTAACGTCATGGCCATTGCTCCTACCGCAACAATTTCTAATATTTGCGGGGTTGTTCAGTCGATTGAACCGACGTATCAAAATCTCTATGTCAAATCAAATTTATCTGGCGAATTCACTGTCATCAATCCTTATTTGGTCAATGACTTGAAGAAGCTGAATATTTGGGATGAAGTGCTGGTAAATGATCTAAAATACTTTAATGGCAGCGTACAACAGATCGATCGTATTCCAGCTGAATTGAAAGCAAAATACGCCACCGTATTTGAGGTGGAACCTGCTTGGCTGATTGAAGCAGGATCACGCCGTCAAAAATGGATTGATCAAAGCCAATCCTTGAACATTTATATTGCTAAACCCTCTGGTAAGGCGATTGATTCGGTTTACAAGTTAGCATGGCTGCGTGGTTTGAAAACGACTTACTACTGCCGTACCTTAGGCGCCTCTGATGCAGAAAAATCCACGGTAACTCGCGGCACATTAAATGCAGTAAGTTCATCCATGGATGAAACCATGATGATTGCCCCTAAGATGTGTTCAATTGATGATCCCTCTTGCGAAGCTTGCCAATAGGAGAAATAGGCATGACAGTTATGACACCCCAAGCAAATAAAAAAGCTGCTGGTGGCGCCACAGGTTTAGAAGCCCTAGAAATGGGTGCTGCTCGAATTCGAGTTGATGATAAAAAAATCATTAACTGCCGGGCTGATCTCAATCAACTGGTACCCTTTAAATACGAATGGGCCTGGGACAAGTACTTAGTGGCTTGTGCCAACCACTGGATGCCAACCGAAATTAATATGACAGCAGATGTCGCCTTGTGGCGCTCAAACGATGGTCTAACGCCTGACGAGCGCATGATGATTGAGCGTAATCTCGGTTTTTTCTCTACAGCTGATTCCTTGGTAGCCAATAATTTGGTGCTTGCAGTATACCGTCATATTACCAACCCAGAATGCCGCCAATATCTATTGCGTCAAGCTTTTGAAGAAGCATTACATACCCATGCTTATCAATATGTGATTGAAAGCTTAGGCATGGATGAAGCTCGCGTCTTTAATATGTATCGCGAATTACCGGCTGTCTCGCATAAAGCCGCTTGGGCTTTACCTTTCACTGAAAGTTTAGGTGATCCTAACTTTCATACCGGTACCTTTGAAGCCAATCAACGCCTCTTAAGAGATCTGATTGCCTTTTATGTGGTATTTGAAGGGATCTTCTTCTATGTTGGCTTTACGCAAGTGCTCTCGATTGGTCGACGTAACAAAATGGTGGGTACCGCTGAACAGTTTCAATATATTTTACGTGATGAGTCGATGCATCTTAATTTTGGCATCGATGTCATTAATCAAATTAAGATAGAAAACCCCGAGCTATGGACGAGCAGTTTCCAACGCGAAATGATTGATCTCATTCGCCAAGGTGTTGATTTAGAATATCAATATGCTATCGACACCATGCCACGCGGTATTTTAGGCATGAATGCGCAAATGTTCCGCGAATATTTAGAGTTTATTGCCAACCGTCGTTGCAGCCAAATTGGGCTTACTGAACAATACGCTGGTGCAACCAACCCCTTCCCTTGGATGAGTGAAATGATGGATTTGAAAAAGGAAAAGAACTTTTTTGAAACCCGCGTCACTGAATACCAAACGGGCGGCACTTTAAGTTGGGATGAATAATCTTGCTTGCCCTGCGTAGCTAGCACAGCTAGTGTAGCAGGGCCTAGTTCAGGCATCCAGTCTATAAAGCGTTCTTAACAGCCGCCTTCTGGGTGAGTTGTTTTTCGGCAAATCTTTGAATAAAAACGACTTGGTCTTTAGGCGCTAACTTAGCATAAGCCTCTAACAACTGTGGATTTTTTAATGAATCTGCAAAGCGATGCACACACTCATCAGAAAATTGATTAAATGCCGCTACTGCTAAAGGATTTGCTCCAATCAACACCGTCATGCGTTTAGCTGTATCATTTTTTTGCATTATCGCTAAATGTGTTAATTTAATACTTGGCTTGCTATCTCTGGCAACCAAAATGGGGGCAGGCAAAGAGGCATTGAAAGCATTTGTTAAGGCATGCCCAACGACTTGCACAGGCTTATGTTGCTTGGCAAATTTGTCTAAAAAGACCACCAAAGTCGGTCCGCTTACTGCTTTAAGCGCTTCAATATTGAAACCAAACTTTTGTACGAAAGCTCTGGCCAAGGTAACATCAAAGTGTTGATTAACCAGTGCTAATGCGCCAGGATGAGAAGTAATCAATTCATAAAGCGCTTTACCTTCTTTTGAAGAATCGAATACACTAAAAACCAAAAGCGAAGCAGATTGCTGCTGTGCTTGCTTAGCCATTTCTTGGCGCTGCGCAGCCGCTAGAGCCGCTGCTAATTCGGCGATTTGCTTGATCTGGGTCAATTCCTCAATGCTCATTTCACCCATCATATGTTTAACTTCAGCAATGATAAGCTCTTTAGATACAGGGCCACAGGCTATTCTATACTTGCCTGCTAGCTCAGGACTAAGCGGAGCAGTGTAGTATTGGTTGTGCTGTTTGACCTTCTGTTCATCACGATTTGGTTCTTGGAAAATCCAGTGCACACCACCCATGTTAAATACTTTCATTTTCCAGTGGAATTCTCTTTCTGCTACCCATTGCGCTCCGCGGGTATGCTCACCTGTGGCTCTATTGGTAATGGCCTGTTGCATTGAGGCAAAAGTGAATACGTCAAGACCAATATTTAAACTTTCACAAAGCAGTTGCAATTGATCGGCTGAAATCATGACCATATTTTTCATGTCACCGATGTGATCGGCATAGCGTTGGCAACCTTCGGTCATCCAATTTATTTGAGCTTTATCATTGAATTGATCTTGCAGTCTTGATTTTCTCTGAAAGATAACATGACGCAAAATATCGTCATTAGTAGGTTGATAATTAGGGATTTTTTTATTGTTACTATTATCTCTTAATTGCGCCTCTGCTATTAATCTCTCAGCGGGTGTTACCTCAGCTTCTAAAGCTTGCATAAAGGCTACTTCAAATTCGTTTCTTAACTTGTCATAAAAGGCTTTATTTGAGTGATAGATGGGTACACTAATATCTTGATAAACTTGTGATTCTAGATCAATGCAATCACCAAAAGCAGCTGAAGCCTTGGTATCCCATAACTCATTACTGTGTCCTAATAATATTTTACCCAAGTGCTTGCGCAACACCGGTGCTAACAACGCTTCTCTATCTGTCGCAGCAGGATGAGCGCGCAACAAGCCTAAAATATCTTGCCAGCCCACATTGTTGTTAAGACCATAATATTCTTTAAACGTTTTCAATATCTCAACATATTCTTCGTTGGCAGCTATAAACAGATCAAACTCACCTTGGGGTAGTGAGGAAAGCTTATCAAACAGAAAATGGCTTAAGCAGTTTAAACCACAGTTGTTATGCCAACCGCTGACTTTGCATAGCTTATTAAAATCCAGTTCAATCATATCTAAACCTAAGCCGGTTTGCGGCTGGGTTGTGCTATTGGTAGCGCCATTTGCTGACATTGGTTGCTTCCCCATGTTTTTTAAAAACGTGTAATTACGCAACAGTTAAAACTTCTGCTATGGGGTATTATACGTAAAAAGTTGGTTAACCAAGATACCAGTTGACGCAGGATCTCTACCGTTTGGCGCCTATATCTTAGGTTTTGCTTTGCTGGCTTCTAACATCGCATCAATTTGTTCTTGGTTGAAGGTTTGCGCAAAACGCTCTTTGGTATTGGGATCGATAAAATCCAGCGTGTAATTACCATCTTGATAGTTGCGATATTGAACTAGAATAAAGCCTTTGTATTTATCATCTTCATTTTCAAGGTAATTTTTGATGATGCCTTTTTCTTCGAGATCCACTGGAATACTAGGTTTTTCTTTGGTGTCTGCTGGAGGAGGTTTTAGAGATCCCTTGGGATATAACACTGTACAAACATGTATTGTATTTTTATCTAAATCAAACGAAACCGATTTCTTTTGAATGACACTGGTTTTCATTACGTGTAGCCCTCTCGATAGATGGTAATAGGTCTATCTTCAAAGGCTAGCAGAGTTTTCTTGCTAATCCGTGCGCTTACACAATTTATAACTCTACACAGTGCTTTTGGGCTTTTGATTATATTTCGTGTAACAAATATGTGCTGCGATAGTACTTAATGTTACATATAATATAATTATTAGGTCGCTAAACTCAATGCAATATCTGACTGCGAATTCACAAACATCATCACTACACTGGCTATCTTATCCTCAAGCGCTTTTTGATCTTTACGCAAAGATAAATAGCGGACTTTTAGCTGTAAACCTAGCGGGCGGTCTTGTTGCACACGAAGCAGAAAGTGTGGCTTATGCTTGCTATCTGATTTCAAATGTTCGTATTCATGTTGCTGCTTTTTTGACCAATCACTACGTAAACGATTGAGTAATTGGTCTATTTCGCGATCAATCTCTTCAATCAGTTCTTGAATTTTTTCTAATGAAGAGCCAAAAGTGAAGGTAAAACTGCTCTGCCCTTCCACAAAGGCGCGATCAAGTGAAAAATTCACAATGGGGTGATTGGCGACCAAGCTATTAGGAATTTTAATGGTTCTGCCGGATTTATCGCCATGAATTAATTTACTGGATTCTTCTAAGGAAAAATATAAGGTACCAATATGTTTTACGTAGCCGTTATAATTGCCTATTTCGATATAGTCCCCTTCACTAAACAACGATCGCCACATGATAATTAGCCAGCCAATAAAATTCATGAGGTATTCTTTTTGAGTGATTGTTAAAGCGGCAGAAATAACACCAATAAAGGTAAGTAAATAGCCAAAACCTTCAACCCAAATCTTCGCCATGAAAAATAAAAAGCAGATAAATAAGACATAACGAAAAGAAACCCGTATTTTAAAACTTTTCTTTTTCTCTTTGATATTGCGGACTAGGATGATTTCAACGATAAAATCAATGAGCAGCAAAAAGATCACTGCACTTAAGGTTTCAAATAAATGTACAGATAATTCATTCATAGCTAACACCACTTATGAGTAACCGACTACTCGCTTGGGTAAACGAGGCCGTGCATGGTGCTCGATATAATCAATAATCAAAGCACCTAAGTCAATTCCAGAAATTTTTTCTATTTTTTTAAATGAGGGTGAGCAATTCACATCGATGATTCTCGGCCCTGATTTGGTTCGTATAAAATTTACTACAGCAAATTTTAAGCCTAAAACTCGCACCGCACGAACAGCCATTTTACGTTCAATAGGTGTGATTTCAATGGTGCGGGGCTTTTTAGGTTGCATGTTATCATCTAACAATTCTAAGGTCGAGGTTTCTTTTTCAATGGCAGTGATGATCTTATTACCTAACACGACGCAAAACACATCTTTAGTTTTGGACTCATGAATGTATTCTTGAGCAATAAAATTGGCTCTTAAGCCCCTAAACGCTTGGATCACTGCTTCTGCGGCTTTATTCGTTTGCGCTAGCACTGCTCCCTTACCTTGCTGGCCTTCTAATAATTTAATGACTAATGGCGCACCACCCACGATTTTGATCATATCTTTGGTGTCACCGGGAAAATGGGCAAATGCTGTTGTTGGCATACTAACGCCAGCACGACCTAATAATTGATGAGCAAAAAGTCTATCGCTGGCGTTCGCAATGCCAGTGGCACTGTTGACACAGAAAGTGCCTAGCGATTCAAACTGGCGCAATATCGCCACACCATAAAAGGTATGACTAGGATGGATATGGGCAAATAATGCATCATAACGCGCTAAGCTATGACCTTGATAATGAATAGCAGGTTTATGCGAGCTAATATCAACATAACAACGCGTGGTATTGATTACCTCTACCTTATGACCACGGCTTTCAGCCACCGAGGCTAAGCGATCGGTAGTATAAATATTACGAGAACGACTTAAAATACAGATCTTGAGCTTGCGCTTTTTTCGTTTCGGCACGATATGATCATATGCAGAATGATGTAATGCCCCCAGCATAAAAGACTGCGCGGGGATCACTGTGAGTTTCCCCTCCATCGCTTGACGACCAATCAACATTCGATAAGCCATGGTTTCACGATCGGTTAAGGTAATTTCAATCGGCCATCTTTTCTTGCCAAATTGAGCCATCGTGCGAATCACATAACGCAGTTCTGTTTGTCCATTGGAACTGGTAACTTCACGCTCTGAGACTAAGTGTGCTTTACAATACACTTCTATCTCAGGACGATCAGGAATAGGATGGATCCCAAAGTGCACTTTCACATCACCATCTTCTTCAATTTTTTCGACCATGAAGGCATGTAGTGCCGATGTTCTCGCTCCGGTATCCACTTTGGCTTTGATAGCGGGCAATTTCAGCTCAGGAAGTGCAACCCATTCTTCCCAGCCTATTTCAATGAGCGGCTTATTCGCCATAGTAACCTCAAATCATCCTAGTTGGCTTACAAAGACATTGATAATCTTCATCCGTGCTTCTACTTATTATATACGTTTTAGATTGATTAGAGCGGTGCAGTAGTCAATGTCCGCCGCAACGCTTTGGCTTTAGCAAGCGTTTCTTCAAATTCCTCAGTGGGAACCGAATCGATGGTGACTGCCCCCCCCGTTTGAAAGGTAAGTTCTGTTCCTTTAATTGCAAAGGTACGGATCGTAATCGATAAATCAGTACAACCATTAAAGCCAAGATAACCAATACTGCCACAATAAGGGCCTCGTACGGTGGGTTCACATTCAGCAATAATTTCCATAGCACGAATTTTAGGTGCGCCCGTGATAGAGCCACCTGGGAAAGTCGCTTTCAGTAGATCAATGGCATTCAGTTGTGGGCAAAGCTGACCTTCAACCGCTGAAACAAGGTGGTGCACCGTCGCAAAAGATTCTACTTTGCACAATTGGGTCACTTTAATAGAATGCGCTAAGCAAACTCGTGATAAATCATTGCGCATTAAATCCACTATCATCACATTCTCAGCCCAATCCTTTTCGCTTTCATGCAGTTCTTTAGCATAGGCCGTATCTTGTTGAGGATTGGCGTGCCTTGGTCTTGTGCCTTTTATAGGTCGGGTCTCAACTCGACCTGCTTGCAGCTGTAAAAATCGTTCAGGAGAAGCACTGGCAATCGCAAATTCACCCACTTGCATATAGGCCGCAAAGGGTGCTGGATTATATTGTCGTAAGCGCCGATAAAGATCGAAAGCCGTTAAATTCTGTGGTAGTTCACAAGAGAAGCATTGCGATACATTAGCTTCAAAAATATCGCCCGCCCGAATGTATTCAATAACGCGCTCTACTGTTTCTTCATAGCTTGCTTGAGTAAATGGTGAATGAATAGCCTGATCTGGCACAGTAGCCGTACTCACTGGTGCAAGAAAAACCGGCGTCGCTAATAATGCTTTAGCATATTCCATGCGGTTTTTAGCTTGAATAAGTCGTTGGTCTTCATTTAATTCGGGCAAACCACTGGAAAACAACCAACTACGCGAAGCTTGGTGATCAATCGCTATCACTAAATCGTAACAACCCACCATTAAATCTGGGAAGGCGAGATTATCGATTTTAGAACGTGGCAGCTGCTCAAGATATTCACCTAAGCCATAACCAAAAACCCCCGCAATCCCACCTTGAAAAGGGGGTAATTCCGCGATGGGATCTAAAGGGTAGCAGTTGAACAAGGTTGTTAAGGTATCCCATGGATTCACTGGATCATCTTTACTAATGATCATTTGAAACGGACTAAAGGCAATAAAACTATATTGGCCTTGTTTAGATGTCGCGGCACTATCCAACCATAAAGCCCCTTCACGGGGAACGCGTGCAAAAATAGCTAAAGGATCAGTGATTGTCAGTTCTTCAACCAAGGGATACTTCATGGCTCTGTCTAAGCCTCGTAATCAGGAAGTGCTGGCAAAAACACTTCCGTCACCAACAACGGCGCTTCTTTCAAATAAAAATATGAACGACGCCCCCACAAGGTCGGTAGAGTTAGCTGCAGGTGTTGCTGAATTTCTTGATACAAAGGGGTGTCAGCGCTGAATGCGGCATATTCAAAACGGCTGCGAGTCGTATCAGGATTATTATAGAGCAAGGTTTCCCCTAAGAGTTTCGAGCCCAAAGATATAAACTTGGAAAAATGAACATCATAAGTGCTAGGCGCAATGACGACTCGGCCATAGGTCCAAGGCTCGTTATCACCCAGCAAAAAGACCCGTCGCACAAAAGGATCTTTTCCATCTTCAACCAGTTTTTGTTCAGTGCTATCCACTGCCGAAAAATCCTGAGAAAGCACTTCTACAGATAAGTGCTGACAGTGACATTTCAGCGCTTGGCTTAAAATAGACGGCTTAGTGAGCCATAGCTCTAGGCTCTTAGTGGGTTGTTGAGGCAGGGTAGCTATATCGCTATGCCAAATTACCCTATTCATACTGACTTATCCCATCATGTTCTGCTTAACGGATGCTAACAAACACTGACCAGAAGCTCAATGATAATAGTTTATTCACTTTCTTAATTTAGTTAAAATTTCTCTGTTGTTTGTTGATTGCTGCCCCCTATAATGGGGCAACAATACGAACTTACGTCAGATGAAACCAATGCCAAATCAACCGTATTACGAACAACCAAAAAGTAAGATCAATCTGCCCTTTAATCAGTGGGATCTCGTGGTATTGGTTCTAATATTCGGTTTGTTTGCTGGCTTGATTTGGGGGGCGCAAAAGATGACCCTCCCTTATGCATTGGGAAGTACGATCGAGATTTCACTGAATCCTGAAATGCTACCTGGTTATGCCATGAGCACGATTATTCGCATGGGTATAGCCCTCTTTTTCTCATTACTTTTTACCTTTACCGTGGGAACATTAGCCGCCAAAAACGCCCGTGCTGAAAAATTTATTCTGCCGTTTATCGATATTATGCAGTCAGTGCCTATTTTGGGTTTTTTATCGATTACAGTACTGTCGTTTATCTATTTATTTCCTGGCAGCCGCATGGGACCTGAGTGCGCTGCGATATTTGCGATTTTTACCTCTCAGGTGTGGAACATGGCGCTGTCTTTTTATCAGTCATTACGCACGATCCCAAAAGACTTGAGAGAAGCTACCGACATGTTACATTTAAGCCCCTGGCAACGCTTCTGGCGGCTAGAAGTACCCTTTGCGACGCCGGGCTTAATTTGGAACACCATGATGTCTTTATCGGCTGGCTGGTTCTTCGTGGTCGCCTCAGAAGCAATCTCAGTCAATAATCAAACCATTACCCTACCCGGTATTGGCTCTTATATCATGCTTGCAACACAGCAAAGTGATTATACGGCCATTACCTATGTTATTTTGACCATGTTTCTGGTCATTTTGGTTTACGATCAACTTATTTTTCGTCCGTTAATCATCTGGTCTGAAAAATTTAAAATGGAGCACAACCCAGACGCAGAGCTAGAAACATGGTTTCTCAATCTTTTGCAGCGCGCACATATCACCCATTACTTTCTGAAGCTTCTTGCTCGATTTCGCGATCTGTTAACAGGCCCCCTATTCCCTAAAAAGCATCATATCAAACGCCTCCCCCCCCGGGTTCGCCAAGCCCTTTCCTGGACGGCCGTGACATTTTGGAATAGCTTCTTGTTTATTGGTCTTATTAGCTCAATAGGACTCTTAGGGCACTTTATTTTTACTAAATTGCATATGAGCGAAGTTCTCTGGGTCATCTGGCTGGGCTTAATCACCGCCGTTAAAGTGACCATTCTCATTATCCTGTGCTCGCTGGTTTGGGTGCCGATTGGGGTATGGGTGGGCATGAAGCCTTCTGTCGCCAGAATCATGCAACCCATTGCGCAATTTTTAGCCGCTTTCCCAGTGAATTTAGTCTATCCCGTGCTTTTCATGTTGATTATTACCTACAACTTAAATATCAACATCTGGAGCGCACCATTGATGATTTTAGGTACCCAATGGTACATCTTGTTTAATGTCGTGGCTGGTACTTCAAATTTACCTCAAGAACTCCATCTAGTAACACAAAATTATGGGGTTAAAGGTTGGTTATGGTGGCGCAAATTAATTTTACCAGGCATCTTCCCCTACTATATTACGGGCGCCATGGCAGCGGCAGGCGGTTGCTGGAACGCGAGTGTTGTGGCCGATGTCGTGAGCTGGGGCGGTAAAACTTTACACGCCACAGGCCTTGGTGGCTATATTGCAGAATATACCTTAGTGGGTGATTTTGTCCGCATCGGACTTGGCATTGCTGTGATGTGTTTGTATGTCATGATTATTAATCGACTCGTGTGGAAAAAATTATACGACTTTGCTGAAGAAAGATATCAGGTGAATTAAACATGGCTGAAGAACAAAAAAACGTCATTTTTACAGTGAAGGATCTTAAAAAAACCTTCCGCTCCAGTGAGGGTCAAGAATTAACCGTTCTGGATTCAGTCAACTTCAGCATGTATGAAAATGAAATCGTCGCTTTGATTGGCAAATCGGGCTCTGGTAAATCGACCTTGCTTCGAACGATTGCCGGTCTGATGAAGCCCACCAGTGGGCAAGTAGTCTATCACGATCAAGTGGTTCATGAACCCGTACAGGGTATTGCCATGGTATTTCAGAATTTTGCATTGCTGCCATGGCTGACGGTCTTACAAAATGTGGAGCTTGGCTTAGAAGCTTTAGGCGTTGAACGCCTCGAGCGGCGTCAGCGTTCCTTAAAAGCCATTGATACCATTGGTTTGGACGGTTTTGAATCGGCTTACCCCAAAGAATTATCAGGCGGTATGCGCCAACGGGTGGGATTAGCACGCGCACTGGTGGTTAATCCCGAAGTGCTTTTGATGGACGAGCCTTTCTCGGCTTTAGACGTATTAACCTCTGAAAACTTAAGAAGTGACTTGATTGATTTGTGGCTCGCCAAACGTACCCGTACCAAGGGGATCTTGTTTGTGACCCACAGCATTGAAGAAGCTGCGCTGATGGCTGATAGAATCATTATCTTCGCCAGCAATCCTGGGCGAATTCGTGCAGAGCTTAGCGTCAGCACCCCCCTGCCACGCGACCCTGAAGATCCTCATTTTCGTAAACTTGTCGATGATATCTATACCTTAATGACGACCAGTGAACGCAAACGAACACGCACCGGAGAGATCTCTAAAGATGATTTTGCTTATCGCATACCCGATGCGGGCATTTCAGAGCTTACAGGCTTAATTGATGCTATTTGGGCGGAAGATGATGCAGCCACAACGGATTTACCGTTGTTAGCGGAAACATTACATCTGGAAGTGGATAGTTTATTCCCCTTAACAGAAGCTTTAGAAATTCTCCATTTTGCCACCGTTTCTAAGGGTGATATCACGCTGACCGAAGATGGTAAACGCTTTGCTGATGCCACTATCTTAGAACGTAAGAAAATCTTTGCTAAACAATTGGAAAATCTGCCTTTAGCTAAGCATATTCGTGAAACATTAGATAATCGACCTAACCATCGCGAATCTGAAGAATATTTCTTACGTGAACTAGAAGAGCATTTTACTGAAGCTGAAGCAGGGCGAATACTCACGGTAATGATTGATTGGGGACGATATGCCGAAATTTTTGCCTATGATTATGACTCAGGAATATTAAGCCTTGAAAATCCGCGCTAGGATGCGAATCAAACTCACATCGTTATGCCTTGTCAGTGCTTTGATTTTTAACAGCATTTGTGCACAGGCAGATGATTTTAGCATCCTCATTAGCGGTGTCAGTCAAACCATTGAAGATAATATTCGCTCTAATTTGACATTAAAGCCAGAAGAAAGTGAACTGGATAGCAAAAGTAAAATTAAAGAATATGAAGAGCGTGCTATCCAAGAAATTACCAGAGCCACGCAACCTTTTGGTTATTATGCGCCAAGCATTAGTATCAATACCGATCTTCAGCAAAAAAAAGTCATTATTACGATTAATTTAGGCAAACCGGTACGTATTGCAGAGATTATTCTTCAGGTAGTTGGCGATGGGGCAACCGATCTTCGTCTTAAAGACATTAAGCAGGCATTTAATCTGCAACCAGGCGAAATATTTGACCACCAAGCGTACGAGCAAGGAAAAAAAGCGTTGCTCACGCAAGCTATCCAAAACGGCTATCCTGACGCATTTTTTAGTGTGCATCGTGCAGAAGTCAACATTGACTCTTCACTTGCTGAGATCTATCTCACGCTGGATACCAAACAAAGACATTATTTTGGCACACTAACCTTTAGTGACACTGCGCTATCAGATCAGTTCTTGGATCGCTATTCTCCCTTTCAAGCCGGTGATATCTATTCGCCCGAAAAAGTGCTTATCCTACAAAGCCGGTTGGGCCAAAGTGATTACTTTTCAAAAGTTGATGTAAAGCCGCAGATGACTGATTCGCCTATTATACCGATCAACGTAGCGTTAGAAGATGCCAAACCTAATCACTATCTGTTAGGAGCAGGCTATGGTACCGATACGGGTATTCGGGGAAAAGCGGCATGGACAAGACGCCGTCTCAATTCCTTCGGGCATCGTTTGCACGCAGAGGCACGTTTATCTGAAGTGTATGTTAAATACGAAGTCGACTATATTATTCCTGGCAAAAATCCAGCAACCGATAGCCTTGGGATCCATGCAGGCTATTTCGAAGAAGAATACACCGAAAAATTCTC
>JBFWUT010000008.1:0-83740 GCA_050247135.1 Candidatus Berkiella sp. | reverse complement strand
CGAAACTGTGCGACCAGTTTAAACAGCCTAAAAGCCTCATGGCCTTTGCCAATGGGAAATCCTCTGCTGCCAACGACGCACCTCACATCGATTTTAAACTCTCAGACTATTTACAACTCATCGATGAAACAGGACGCGCTTTGCGCGAAGGTAAACGCGGTGCCATCCCACAACATCTCGCACCTATCCTCAACCGCTTGCATTTAAGCAGCAATGGATGGCTCGACATGGTCAAACATCTTGAGAAAAACTTCTTCCATGCCATCGGACATACGCTTATCCTTGCCGACTTCGGTGACAAAAATAAAGAACGACGTCCTAAAGGCATTAATGCTGCGAAAAATTGTTACTTGTTAAATCAATTTTAACTTTAAGCCACTCAAATTCACCCAATTCAATAAAAAAATCATCTATTATTTTGGATTTAGGTAATTTCAGAATAAACATAACATTATTGAGGATTAACGTATGGTTAAACTATTGTAATGGCTGTCCTCATTAATTATCATAAATTTATTTAAGGGAAGAATATGAATAGCACGCAGTTAATCCAGCAGTATTATGATTATTTCAATCAGCGCAATATTCCCGCTTTTTTAAGTTTGCTAGCTAATGACGTAGTCCATGATATTAACCAAGGGGCGACCGAAATCGGCATTGAAGCTTTTACCACTTTTATGTCACGCATGGATGATGCTTACGAAGAAAATATCAAAGACTTAGTGATTATGACTAACCATGATGACACCAGAGCAGCTGCTGAGTTTATTGTTATAGGCACCTACAAAAAAACTGACCAAGGCTTGCCTTCTGCGCGTCACCAACATTATGAGCTTCGCTGCGGTGCTTTTTTTGAAATTAACAATAATAAAATTACTCGTGTCACAAACTACTATAATCTACAACATTGGCTAAAACAGGTTGAGGAATAAACATTGACTGAACTAACTATCCAACGCTTTAAGGGTAACCAAGCCTTTCCCTATATTGATAATCTTGCGGAACTGCGAATTAAAGTTTTTAGGGAGTACCCCTATTTATATGACGGCAAATTAGATTACGAGAAAAAATACCTGAGCACTTATGCTAATTGCCAAGAATCGGTTCTCGTGGTAGTAAAAGATGGAGAAGAAGTGGTCGGTGTTTCATCTGCCATTCCACTAGAATTTGAAACACCAGAGTGTCAGCAACCTTTTATCGATAATCAGCTTTCTATCGATCATATCTTTTACTTCGGCGAATCCGTATTACTACCCCAATACCGAGGCACTGGGGTATATCGAAGCTTCTTCCATGAAAGAGAAAATGCGGCAAGACAATACGGTAGCCAGATGGCCGCTTTTTGTGCAGTGTCTCGCCCTGATGATGATCCCAGATGCCCTTCAGACTATACTCCTCTTGATGGGATCTGGCAGCATTTTGGCTACCAGCAACATCCCGAACTGCGTGCATTTTACGAATGGAAAGAAATCGACTCAGACAAAGCAACGAGCAAACCCATGATATTTTGGACGAAAAGCTTATGATAACCGTCGCTGCAGCTCAGTATCTTATTCAAAGCGCTTTAGATTGGAAAACGTTTACTAAGAAACAAACCGATCTCGTACTGAATGCTAAATGGCAAGGAGCAAAATTATTACTGTTACCCGAATATGCCGGGATCGAAACAGTTAGCTCTTCGCCCAAAAATGACCTTACGCTATTTACTCAGATCCAAGTGGCACTACAAAACTACCTTGAATTTTATCAACAACTCGCCATTGATTCTGAAATTTATCTACAACCAGGTACTATCATGGTGCAATCGCCAAATCGGCGTTTTTACAACCGTGCCTATTTCTTTAGCCCTAATGGCAACTATGGATATCAAGACAAACTGCAACTGATTGCGAGCGAAGCTGCCGATCAATTAATTGAACCTGGAACCACGCAATCGTTATTTGACACGGGATTAGGTAAAATTGGGATTGCCATATGCTACGACAGTGAATTTCCTGAACTAGTTCGAAATCTCACCTTGCAAGGAGCCCAATTGATTTTAGTACCCAGCTATACCCCTTCATTAAAAAGCTTTAACAGGGTCTTTTATAGTTGTCGCGCCCGTGCAATTGAAAATCAATGTTACATGCTCATGTCAAGTGCAATAGGCAACGTGCACTTTGGCGGTGAGCAAGAAACACTGTCCGGACAAGCCAATCTTTTTAGCCCCATCGATGACGGCTTTAACGAAGAAGGCACTATCAGTCAAGGCTCTATGAATAAAGAAGAAATGATCGTTGGAGAGTGTGATTTTGCTATGCTTGAAGCTGTTCGTACTAAAGGACAAGTACGCAATTTTACAGACACACAACAACTTCTTGAGAACAGATATTCGTTAATGCGTACCCAATTATAAGATGGGCCTTCCTTAGCCCATCTTATCTTAAAATTAATTACCTAGTGCTACTTTCTTCGTTTCACTAACAGGCGTTTTGCTCCCTGCTTCAGCAAATGCTACCATCCTTTCGCCGATGGTTGCTTTATGAAGCGTTTTTGCAGCATGAAAAGCTCTATTCGCCATCATAAATGCTTGCGCCTGAAATTTGATTTCGTCATCTTCAAAATCTTCTTGTATACCATTGTTCAGAACTAAAGCCAGTTGAACTGTTGGATCCGCCTCATAACTTAATAAATGCTGATAGATTATATTTTTAATGTAAGGTTCAAGTAATTTTTTTAATTTATGAAATTGCTCATAAAGAACCACTTGCGCTAACAATTGATCTTTTAAGGTTTCTTCAGCGAAGCTTGCACGAATGGCATTAGTTGATATTTCTAACATTTGCGCATCAGACAATCCCCAATGCGCTTGAACTTTCGCATACTCTTGACCTAAGCTACTCCCAAAAAAAGTGGGATCATCTGAATTAATCGAAAATGAAATCCCAGACTCTAAAAAAGTCTTGAGTGGGTGTTCATCTAACGAGGGAAATAATTCCAATGAAAGATTACTACTTGGACAAAGCTCTAACGGAGTTTTATTTATTTTTAAAAACTGCATCACACCGGGTGATTGTATCGCGGTCACTCCATGCCCAACCCTATCGAGCTTCATTTTTATCACGGCCTCTTCAATTTTATCAGGGCCGGCATGTTCTCCAACATGAGCGGTCAACTTTAAACCATGTTCTTTCGCTTTTGCATAACAGTCCACGAATAATTCAGGAGGGAATTTTTCTTCATCACCTGCCAAGTTAATGCCAACCACGTAGGGATGGGGATAGGCAATCATATCATCTAGGGTTTTCATTGCTGCTTCACTACCATTGTGACGCAATAACACCATCAATATTCTGGCTTCGATTCCAAATTCTTCATTCGCTTGATTGATACCTGCCACCACAGCTTCAACAAAGCTGGCGTAAGACATACTTTCCTCAAGGGAAGCTGATGGCTTTGCTGCCTCTTTGGCTCCTAACTCACCTGCCAACTCAGCTTGCACATCTAGATACGTTTTTCGAAACTTCTGAACATGGTCAGGAGAACAGGTTAATTCAATATAAACTGCCCCTTCCAAATGGCATCGCTTTAAATATCGATATATGACTTCCTGCACATCTTGTGGCGATTGGATATAGGAAGTTGCCTGATCATACACTGACAAGAAATGACCAAAATCGGGGGCATTGTAGGCAAGATTCCTATTATCATCTGGGCTGAAGAGATCATAGGGCTCTGGTAGCCGATTCTTTTGTGCTAAATATTTTAACGTTTCTTGATCTAGCGTGCCTCCCTCTGCATGCACGTGAAGTTCAACTTTGGGGAGATGTTTGAATATTTGATTTTTTGGATTCTGGGCCTGTGTGACTTTTTGGTGATTTTGAAAAGCGAGTAACATATTTAACTACCCTGTAAGTTATATTAATTTTAGCCAACTAAATGGCCATACTTGAAATCCGGTCTATAAAATATCACTAACGTGAAATTGTGCAAACGGGATTTTCACGCTAGTTTGCGTGTAAGGCCACTGCAGCCAGCGTTAGAAAGCATATAATAGTAAAAGAGGAGCTCTAAACATGGGAAGATGGTCTGAAAATCAAGAACACATGCAACCCGTTGTTCGCGAAGAAATGATTAAATCGCTGTGGGATAAGATCCAATCTATCCCAAGTTTTGATGATAAGCTTAAAAAATTCCACATCTTAAAAGCGGTTCTGGGTCTACTAAAAGAAGAAAACCAACGCTATGTTGAAACCGAACGCTCAGAAAGTTTTAACGAAGCTATTCGCGAAGGAAATTTCAAAGCATTTAAGCAAATCGTCAATGATGCACTGAATCAATCTTCTTATGAAAAACTCAAGAGAAATACCCCTGGTCGCTCTGACATCACTCAACAAGAAATTGATGCAGAATCTGACAAAACTTTGGCTGAAATTCAAAATGGTGAGCATCTCAGTCTACCCTCCGTTGATAACGCCGATCCCAATATAACCCCAGACGATATTGCGGATTTAAAAGAATATATGCGTGAAATGCAAATTTCAGCTGCCGTTAGCATTGTTAATAATAATCAGTCTTATGTGATTGATCACGAACGATTTGGCAGAAATCCTACTTTTTCAATTCATTCAGTCGCCAAAGTGTTTACGGGTGTTTTACTGATGAAAATGATCGATGACGGGATCATGTCAGAAAGTGATTTGGATGAACCCATTCAACTAGACGAAGCTGTTTTACGAGCACTATCACCAGAAGTACAACAACGTCTAACAGAAGTGTCTCTTAAACAAATTATGCTTCATGAAAGTGGTTTAGGAGATTATCTAGACAACCCATCAGGACTCTCTGCTAGCATTGAAGACAATTTGAATCAACACAGAACCGGTAGCAACATTACATCTAGCCTTGATCTCGTCAAATATGGTGATAAATCGCTAGGTGATCGACCTGCTGGGCAATTTCATTACAGTAATCTAGGCATGCTTTTATTAGGGTTCGCTATCGAAAAAAAATACCAAGATGCACAACGAAAAAGGGGAGAACTACCACTTTTGGGAATTGATGAAATTATGCAACGTTTTGCCAAGCAAGAAATAAAAATGGCCCAACTCGATCCAAAAAGACCTGCCGATGGAAAATACAACACAACTCAACAAAGAAATCCGCAAAGACAGTTATTAACAAATAAAGATCCCAAGTTTATACAAGACTATGTGTCTTCACGATTTGGTTGCACTGCAGGGGGCTACTGGACCACAAATGAGGATTTACAAAAATTTGGTGAATGGATCAAAATAGCATGTCAAAAGAGCCCCAATTTTGAAAGACTCATCAAAACGCATGGCGATGAGTTTTATAATAAAGACAAGCAGGCAGTTGAGCACAGTGGTCTCCATGCTGATACAGCTCATTTTTATACCTCATTAAGAAATGGTACCGTTATCACGGTACTTTCCGACCAAGGCGAACGAGCTGCAACCAATCTTGCTGATATGATTCTAAAGCAAACCACCTGGTATAAAGCCATTTCTCGTCCGTCGCCTGTGACACCAGCTTTTCAACGAAGCGTTGAAGGATCTCGAACGATTGGGCCTGCCTTACAATCAAATAAAGGTGTCCCTGAGCCATCAGATGTTGCGAAGTACAAGAAATAAATCACTTTACTGACACTCTGATTTTTTGCTGTTGATGATGAACATCATCACACATGGTTTGTTTGGTTCTTGAGCGAGTCATTCGCAAAAATTCCAGAGGCAATGGCAACGGTGAAGATTTCATTTGTTTTTGTAAATGGATATTAAAATCATAACGTTTATCTTGAGAATGAATGGCTATATCATCACCTAGACATTTTACTTCTACCGAGATGGCATCAGACCCGGATAAAAATGAGGTTTTATGATGCTGCGGATCGGGGTTTAATGACCAGCTTTCACTTTGATAACCTAAAAACGATTTCACCAGGCTTTTATGTCGACGCAAAATAAAATGGTTTAATTTACCGTGAATTTCAAAGACCATTGAACAAAAAGTGGCGTTGCTATCAAAATCATACAGGCTCACTTTGCTCACACTTTTGTTTGCAAACACAAATGGAAGATTTGTTTGGTGTCTTGTTACTTTTTCTTGTGCTCTTGATTGTTGAGTTTTGACATGGTGATTGATTCTACCCGTTTTCATGTCAAATAATTTCCATTCTTGATCGTCCCATTTCTTATAATAAAAACAATGTGGCTCTTTTTTACTCTGAAGCCTTATCTCGACATTATGGGGCCTATGTCCACATTGTAAAACTGTGAGATTCATAATTTGACCCATTCCGATTGGCAATCGGTGAGATTGGGTTTTATTGATTGGCAGTAATCTTTTATTGTGTTCGTTCACATCAAAAGTAAAAGAGAGCAAGGGATTAATTCCTTCACTATCATAATCTAAGTAGATACTGCATAACTGTATGGTATTCCTTTTTTTGGAACTTGCAAAAAGGATTGAGGCACTCGCTTCAATCTGATTAGCCTGTTCAAAAAGGTGTGGAAGCGAAACTTTGAACGTGGAATTTTTTTCAACAAAAGGATCGTGCAAACTCATCAACAATTGATCATACTCATAAACAGTCGTGATCGGTAAATTCGCGTGTTGTTGGCCTCTGTTATCAATAACCTGGTGCTTATACTCCCCAGCGTTGCTCATCGCCCATTTCGCATTTTTTGCTAATGTTAGGCGCTTACCCAATTGGCTTGGTTTTAATAAATTCAAGACTGGCAGGGTAAACCAACTATCAATGGCCTCTGGCTCTTCACAAAGACTGCTTATTATATGGTGCTCACCTACTCTTGCTTCTTCAATGACTTTTTTGTAGTAAATAGTGTCGACACGCCTCCCTGGAACACGTAACATAAAATTTTCACCATCGGCAATCATCTCAGCATTGGCAAATTGCCGAGGGGTCATTTGCAAATTGTCGATATAGAATAACTGCCAGTTAGGTGGTTTTTTGATATTTTCCCTTAACGCATACCAAATCTGTCCTTTAGCTTTAATAAAACTGAATACATGATTAAAGGTAGCGACTTTTCTTTCCTTTAACATGGGATGCATATCATTAGGGGGTGAATCTTGAGCGGTCTTATGCAAAAAAGCTACTTTTCTGCGCTGGGCTAAATGATAAGCAAAATAATGTGCTCCAACGAAAAGTATTCCTGCCTCTAAAGGAAGTGAAGCATATAAAGGGAGCTGTGTAACAGCATAAAGGTTACCGATCGCTAAGATCCCAGAGCCCAATAAAGAGATGACTTTATTACGCGATACCGATTGGTAAAGTGTAGCAAACGTTCGACTTATCCAGTTCTGTGGTCTGGAATGGTATTGAACCTTGGGATCTTCTAAAGCACTAAAGAAGGGAGTACCTTTTGGCATGTCGTCCACCATCCATTGCAGATTTCAACTCTCATGAGCATAAAATTATCTAAGGGTCAGAACAACTGATCAATATATCAATGGTGCACTATGTAACCCGTCTATAGCCTATAGAGTGTATCTCCACTTCTTTCATCGCATATTGAAGGAATTTTTTTAATTACTAAGTTGTCTAAAAAGCATACTTTATGTTGTGGCACAGTTAAATTGATGAAAACAATTGACCAAGAAATTGATGATTTAGTTAAAGGTTTACGAAAAACCTTGGCCAAACCCAACCTAAGTCCAGAAGAAGTGGCTTGGTGCCAAAATAGGCATATCATCATCCGAAGAATGTTTAAACTTAAGCAATTTTTAAATGCTAATGGGTATACCCATGTTAACCATGTTCTCGGACACAGAACCCCATTGATTGATGCCATCGGAGAAAATAATGAAGAAATATTTGAATTGCTCCTTCGTCACCCCAAAATAAAAGTCAATCAAACTAATGATCTTGGTCAAACAGCCACTTGGATTAGTGCTGCTCAAGGTAAACTTCCTTTTCTTAAAAGACTTGCAAAAACCAAAGCTGATTTTCGAAAACCTGATTCCGGTGGCAGCACACCTTTTTTTGCAGCCATCAAAAATAAGTTTTATGAAGCAGCCGCTTTTGTGGTACACAAAATCACTGGGTTCTCCATTTATGAAGATAATCAATATGGACAACTTCCCGTGCATGCACTGGCTAAAAGTCGCAAACCGCAAGCTGAACTAGATAAAATCTTTAAGTTCTTTAACAGCAACAATGTCAGCCTTGATGCATGCAATGATAACATGGAAACGCCTCTTATGGTTGCCGCCAGATTTTCTAATATTGAAGGCGTCAAAGCTTTAATTGATAATGGCGCCAATGTATGTGCAGTGAATAGAGATGGTGTTACCTTTTTAGAATTACTTAGAAAAAGGCATCATGCTGAAGTCCTAGACTATTTAGCTCAAAAACAAATGAACGCCAACTGGTATGAGGATGTCAAAAAAGTCAAAGAATATGGCCACGTTCTAGGTATTGGCACCTTTTTGCAATTAGGTAAAAAATTAGGCTTGGGCGGAGTGGTTAACGTCCCACTCGGACAAAATAATCAAACAGCACCTGTTTACACTGAATCTTGGCATCGCAAGGAAAGTTACCGCGTATTACAAGAGGAATTGCGAAAGCACATCGATACAGAAGCTTTGGCACATAGTCATTTTAATGCTGTCTATGCTTCTGTTGCGTTAGCCAACCGTCTTATCAATTCCGAAAATAGAGCAGCTGCTATCAATGATGGTTACGCTGCCTATCAAGCCAACAAACCTTTGATCTTGCCTGTGACTATTCCAGGGCATGGGGTTGGGCTGGCAATCTATAAGGATAAATTGATCTATACTGATAGATTCTTAACTTCAGGAAAAAAATTCAATGAATGTACCAAAATATTTCAGCTCAATGACACTAGTGAAGCAGCCATTCGTGATCTCTTAAGCACTTTCAGTGTTAGTAGCGATGAAGAAGTTGTGATGAACAAACTTCATCAATATGTCGACTATGATCATCCGTTACTGGAAACAGGTGATAAACTACAAATGCATGGCACCTGTAGCTATACTAATCCGCGCAGCAATATCGAGGGTCTTTTATGTGTCATGCAGGCAGATCAATTAAATCGTACGTTGCAGGCTTGCAAATTCCCCGCAAGACGCGCTTATCGCGACTTCTTATACAAGGGGCGATTTCGCAAAGCTCAGCAATTGATGGATGAATTGAATGCAGCTGAAAAATCTGGCGACATTGCCAAAGCCAACATGTATTACGATATCGCTGAAGGATACATCAGGGGGCATAAAAGTCGGACTAAAAATGAAGGAACTGATAGAAAAAATGTCATTGAGATTTACCAACGGCTACCTAGTCGTTTTAAACGCAAATTTAAAAGTCGTAACCCTGACATGGCCAACAGGTTGCATCGAACACTTTTATATACCAAAGTCAGAAAATTACTGCCTAAAAGCACAAGACCCGTTACTCAAACCTTGTTACATGAAATCTTGCATCAAATAAAACAACAAGAAAACCTTGGAAAATCACCTGATTTATCTGAGGCTATCCTTAATACTTACCAATTAGCCATTTCAGCAGGCCACAAAACAGCATTAAAAGAAACTCATCATTTAGTTAAGGTTCTTGCGCTAGATAATACTTTACCCGACATTGACTTTGAGCAGATTTTTGGCACCCTTAACAAACCTATCGTAACGGCTTACCATCCTCACGATCATGATCATGATCAGCCTGTACAAATGCTTGAAGAGGCACTTGATAAAGCCATTGTCGAGATCCCTAAACAACGTCATGCAACTCGCTCCATTGCTCCGCTTATCAAAGAACGCATGCGCCAATTTGAGGAGGATTCAGCAGAGGGACCTAGCTCTCCTACTTTAGCAGTTTTAAAAGCAGCAGCGCTTAAAAGAATAGAAAGAAAGAAAAAAGTAGATAATAAATCTAAAAAGTGAACTCTCCGAAATAGGCATACATCACCCCAAACCATGGATGAATGAATTGCATAGACATTTTAAATTGAGTGTCCGATAGTGCAATTTCATAAGCCTCGCAAGAACCTATTAACCATTCGATAGGTAAAGGAATAGTCCATTTGAACAATTTCAAGATATACCCACGATGCATTAAATTAATTCGATCCCCATCGTAGCTATAAGCCATCTTCCAACCCATATGAGAGGGGGTGAGCTCCACAAGCTCATTGTCTCCTTTGGGGATCATTTTGCTATTAAAAATATAGGCAGGCTTATCCGGATAATAAAATGTTCGCTCTAAGTGAAAACCCTCTGAGTCTGGGTAAGAAGCGTAATGAACAGTGATTGGGATATTTTCAGCCTCATAAGGTGCTAAGGTTTTCATCAAACCAAACAAGGGGCCTAACCATTTCATCAGCCCTTTTGTTCGAATGGTTATATTCCCGTTTACGGTTATTTTATCATTACTATAGGCGCGAATATCATAGTGGCGTTTGAATACAAGAGGTAGCTGCTGCCACTTCTCACCAAACACCGTCTCGAATATGCGAGGACGGTTATTCATTATTATTTGCTAGGTCCTTTTTTCCGTGGCGTGTTTTCATCAGAGGCATTTGTCTTATTTGTTCTATCCGTCGTTTGAAGTACTGCTGGAGCACTTTTAGGTCTACCCTCTTGAGTTAATTCTGCTGCCCCCTGACTCATCCTCGCTGCTGGTGACATCACTAATGGGCTTCTTCTTGCCAGTGGTGCCGATTGTGGACGGCCACCTTCCAAAGCTCGGTTGGCTGTCGCTCCTTCAACAGCTTTGCGCAATAAAGGGTTTCCTCCTTTCGCAGCTGCCTTTTTAACAGGTTCTGCCGAGAGTGCTTTTTTCAGCTCTTCTATGTTGTTAGCCTTGGCTACTGCATTTAACATTTGAGCATAATTTTGGAGTAATGTTCTTGAGTTGTTAATAAACTCAAGCAAATCCGGATTATGTGCTATATCTACCTTGTTACTGGGATTCAGAACATCTCGATATTCTGAATTTAATACTTCTTGAGGATCAATAATGGTTAATTTATTGTCTTCACCAACTAAAACTTGCAAATCAATAATTTGTAATTTTCCTGATTTGATTTGAAAATCTAGTTCAGTAAAAGCTTTAGCTAATTCTTGTGCTCTTTCTTTGATTTTTTCCAAAGAATGTGAATCCGGGTTGATATCGCTGATTGCTTTCTTAATATTGTTAAGGGCAAATGCAAGCCCTCCTTCGCCTTTACCTACTTTTACGCCAAGTAACATTGCAGGCACTATGGCGCGCATGGCGTCAGGATGTTTGACATCCACTAAAGTAGCATTCGGGATCCAATCAACAATCACAGCAGGATGTTGTTCTTTTCCGACATGGAAAACTTCTCCATAGGTTTTTAAGGCTGGCACACCATTTTTTTCTAAACTTTGTAAATATTGGCATTCCCTTTTTAGACTTTCATCTGCGACCTGTTGGGTCATCACAGCTACGGCACGCCCATCGCCCAATGGTATGATTCGTTTGAATTCGCCTTTAACAACATCTTGATGATCCTTTAAGCCTTCATAGTTACTTATTACATGCTGTTGAAGCCTTTCAATATCCTCTGAACTTATGTCTCCCATTAGCTACCTCGCGAAGCTAACCCATATTTACTTAGAATACAAACTATCACTCTGAATAACAACTTTATCCTGCCGATTACTGTTAATATACCCCCTTTCTTAACAATATGTGTATTTCATCAGATTGACTCGGGCAGGATGATCCGATTAACTGAGAGACTATGAATCTTATTGTTTTTCATATCACTCGCCTCTTCAAAGCCACAGGCTATTCCATGCAAGGCATTAGCGCTGCTTTAAAAACTGAGCCTGCTTTCGTTCTAGAGGTATTACTGTGCTTCTTTCTTGTCCCAACGGCCGTTTGGCTGCAAGTACCCCTATTTACCAAAGCTATTTTAATCAGTAGTTTGTTTTTAGTATTATTGGTGGAATTACTTAACTCTGCTGTTGAAGCCGTTGTCGACCGGATCTCTACTGAACGTCACCCCTTATCGAAAAAAGCCAAAGATGTTGGCTCTGCCGCTGTATTATTAAGCATTCTTAATGCGATTATTCTTTGGGTTTTTGCACTTATTTAGCTCGCCACTTTACAATTTTTGGCCTGAGAATTGCACCTTATTTTTAATTTGACACTCCATATAAATTTTCATATCTTGAAAATGTAGTTATTAAAATTCTACTTGCCTGTTCTCATCTAAAAGGAGAGCGCATTATGTCTTACCAGCTTCGTCATCTTCAGCACACCATAAATTATATCGTCAATAAATTACAGTACGCAGATACCACCTTAAGAACACGACAACTATCTCGTTCAGATAAAAAATGGCTAGCAGAAGAACTCTATGTTGCCATTTATCCTTTACAAGCCCGAAACCCTAAAAATATAGCCATTAATTCTGCAAATGCTCGCCTTGCTGATTTTTTTGGTTTATTAGCGGGTAGTCACATTCAATTCCCATCAGAAACAACCTATCTTCTAAAACGAGGCGGTATTAGTTACGAATGCCATAATAAAAACAGAACGGAAATTTATAATCGAGAAAAAATGCGCAATAAGGTATCGGCAAGAAGATCTGCAGAACTAGCTGAATTATCCGATAGGCTTAATGAATTATCGATTGATGAAGACGAGCATGAATTTGATAGTCTAAGTGATGAAATCACCTACACACCAAATTATGCTACGTTAGGAGATTTTATGCCACAAACGCCCAAAGTTGTATCACCCATTTACACACGCCACATGAATGCAAAACTGTAGTCTTGTTAGCCGCACTATTGTGCGGCTGTTCCTTTTGGCATCAAGAAGCAGAATGCAATAAAGGTTCAGCTGTTTTCTCAGAGATCTGAATATCAGGACATAAATGAATCGCCGATTTCGCTGCAAATTCTTCATAGGCCAGCTCAACTAATTTACTAATTAACGCTGTATAACCTAGCCCTGAGGCCTCCCACATTTTGGGATACATGCTAATCGCGGTAAAGCCAGGGATCGTATTTAATTCATTCACGTACACTTTATGATCAGGTGTAATAAAGAAATCAACTCGGGCAAATCCTTTGCATTCAATCGCTTTAAAAGCAAGCACGGCTATCTGTCTTACTTCCTCGGCCAAGCTTGCAGGGAGTTTGGCAGGAATAATTAATTCTGCGCCATTAGGATCCAAATATTTTGCCTCATACGAATAAAACTCATGATGAGGAATTATTTCACCGACACATGAAGCAATAGGATCTAAATTGCCCAATACTGAGCATTCCACTTCCCTGCCGGGTAAATTTTTTTCAACTAATACTTTAAAGCTATATAAGAAAGCTTGATCGACTGCTACTTGATATTGCTCTTTGTTGCTAACTTTCTTGATCCCAACCGAAGAACCCATCACCGAGGGTTTAATAAACAAAATGTTGGAATGTAAGCGTTGCGTTGCCTCTTCATAGGAGGGGATCTTGTTTTTATCGGTTATTGTAAAAAAAGAGCCAACAGGAATATTATTTTTTGCAAGTAATTGTTTGAGAATATCTTTGTCCATACCGATAGCAGATGAAAGCACACCTGAGCCTACATAGGGAATGCTCATCATTTCCAGAAGACCTTGCAGTGTTCCGTCTTCTCCCATCGGACCGTGCACCAAGGGGAAAGCCGCATCAATGGGAATTTGTTTGCCTGATATTGTCGTGAGTATCGTTTGTTCAGGCAAACGCATTAGTGTGCAGATATCGGCTGATAACAGCACTTCCTCAAAAGGGGTAACTTGATTAAAAAAAGCGGGTTCGTTGACAAGATGCCAACAGCCCTGCCGACTAATCACCACGAGGATCGGCAAGAATGCCGTTCTATCCATGGCAGCCACGATATTGCGTGCAGACTTTAACGAAATTTCATGTTCAGCAGACTTCCCTCCGCAAATGATAAGTATATTTTTCATTGGTACCCCTTAGTCTGCATGATTTAGTTAGATTGCATTTAGTGCAAATGCGGATGATTATCTTTTAATTGTACTTGCTAATGTAATGAGCACCAAATACTGCTCATGATCTCTTTAGAGATACTTCGCTTCTTGAGATGGAACAAATTAATTAGCTTGCCTTCTGAATAACGCGTTCAATCGCGTTTAAACCCTTTTCTAAAGCACTCATTTCTGGGCCAAAACTAATACGAATATATTGACTATATTGCGCATGGGAGCGACGCTTTTCAGGGTTCACATCGAAGAAAACCCCAGGCACTGTGATGACTTTCTCGGTTAAACCTGCTTCAAAAAAAGCCATACCGTCACGAATGGATTTTGGTAATGCTGATAAATTGGCCCAAATATAAAAAGCACCTTCCGGTTTCACTTCGACTTGAATATCCATCTCAGCTAAGCGATGTAATGCATAATCTCTTTTTTCTTGGAAACACTGCTGTAAAGCCTGTGCTTCTTGCTTTACATAACTCGGATCTAGTAAACGAACCACTTCGGTTTGAAATGGGTTAGACGCGCCACCATCTAAAAAAGAGCCTGCGCTAGCTATGTTCTCAATCACTTCCTTAGGTGCGAGTGTCCAACTGATCCGCCAACCTGGATAGCGCCAGTTTTTGGTTAAGCCATCAACAATAATCACGGGATCTTGATTCACGTCATCCACAAATTGCGCAGCCGAATTGGTTTGTGGAAACTCGGCATTATTGGAAGTGTCATAGATATAATGTGAGTAGAATTCATCTAAAATTAAAGAACAATTTAACGACTTGGCTAATTGCACCCACTCGTTTAACAACTCTCCTTTAATAACTTGCCCAGTTGGGTTACAGGGATTACTCATCAATAGTGCCTGTAAACCCCGTCCCATGATTTCTTTTTTGATCTGTTCAATAGGTACTTTGTAAGCAAATTCAGGTGACAATAAAATAGGAATAGGGATAAAGGCTTTAAAGATGCTGAGTAATTCTTCGTAAGCTGTATAATCGGGAAGAAAATGCCCCATATTAATGTTGCCCAGCGCAGCCACAATTCGTGTCAATGCAACACGCCCGCCGCCACTAATACTCACATTTTCCCAGGTGTATTGCGATTTTTTACCTTTGCGATACAACGTATTGTAAAGATCAGCCACTTTTTGACATAACGCTTTTTGACCCGTGACTGGTGCATATTCGTGATCTGTCATATCGATGGTTAATTGCTTAATGCGGTTGCAAGAACCTGGAATATGATTGGTTTGTGGCGCACCTTGTCCCAAATTCACCCAATCATTATCTTGCAATCGATAACCCATTTCTTGTGCACGGTGCATGACGTAAATGACGCCGGTCCGAGGGACTTTTCTAAAACCTGGAATATGTGGATGTGTCATGTGAGTGCTGCTCCTTTTTAATAACAATAGCATCCCCTGGCAAAACTCGTTAAAATTTAGCTTTGATTTGTTTGATATTGAGGTTTTTGAAGGCAGTGAGCAAGCAGTTATACATAGAAACCTGGGGTTGCCAGATGAATGAGTACGACTCTAAACGGATGGCTGAGCTTTTAGAAGCAACACACGGCCTGAAGTTAGCAGACTCTCCAGATAATGCAGATGTCTTACTCATGAATACTTGCTCGATTCGCGAAAAAGCCCAAGAAAAAGTTTTTTCCCAATTAGGCCGTTGGCGAGCCTTAAAAGAAATTCGTCCTGATATCGTGATTGGCGTAGGGGGTTGCGTTGCCTCACAAGAAGGGGCTCTCATCCGACAGCGCGCTCCCTATGTCGATGTGGTATTTGGTCCACAAACCTTGCACCGCTTACCGATGCTGATTAATGCTGTTAAACGTGATGGCAAACCTGCGATTGATGTGTCGTTCCCTGAAATTGAAAAATTCGACAAATTGCCCGATCCTAAAGTCGAAGGACCCTGTGCCTCTGTTTCCATTCAAGAGGGTTGCAGCAAGTATTGCACTTATTGCATCGTGCCCTACACACGCGGTGAAGAGGTCAATCGTCCCTTTGATGATGTGATTGCTGAAGTTGCCCATCTGGCACAAAACGGCGCTAAGGAAATCACTCTATTAGGACAAAATGTCAATGCCTACCAAGGCCCTATGCATGACGGCCATCTGGCTGATTTGGGATTGCTGATTCGATTTGTTGCTAAAATTGATGGCATTGAACGTATTCGTTTCACTACCTCGCATCCTAAAGAATTTTCTGCGAGCCTGATTGAAGCTTACCGAGATGTGCCCCAACTGGCCAATCAGTGTCACTTACCGGTGCAATCTGGCAGTGATCGAATTTTGAACCTAATGGGCCGCGGCCACACTGTCTTAGAATTTAAATCTAAAATCCGCCAATTAAGAGCAGTGCGCCAAGGCATTACGATTTCGTCTGATTTCATCGTAGGGTACCCTGGAGAAACGGATAGCGACTTTGCCCAAACTCTTGAACTGGTAAAATCGGTAGGATTTGATCAATCTTACAGTTTTATATTTAGCCAAAGACCGGGGACACCTGCGGCAACTATGCCAGATCAAGTTCCGCTTGAAGTTAAAAAAGAACGCCTGCAAATCCTCCAAGACTTGCTATTACTGCAATCAACACAGATTAGCGAAAGCATGGTGGGAACCACACAACAGGTCCTGGTGACAGGCCCTTCTAAGAAAGCCCCCAATGAACTCACTGGGCGCACTGAGAACAATCGTATTGTGAATTTTGTGGGTGATGCACAAATGATTGGAAAAATCGTGCCAGTACACATAAAAGAAGCACATCGAATTTCATTAAGGGGAGAAATATAACCAGTGTACAAGGACATGACGAAGGAGTGATGGTGTAGAGAAAAGCATAAAGCCAAACGGGTAGAATAGAATGTGCTTAAATAAAGGATATAGACATGGTAATGGATGTTAACAACAAGTTGAGCGAAAAAATCAGTTCTTGCGAAATCTCTCTTTCCCCTGTTGATAACCGCAGGCTGATGAATCTATGCGGTCGTTTTGATGAGCATTTACGACAAATAGAACGAAGACTGAACGTTGAAATCAATAACCGAGGCAGTGTATTCCAAATTTTAGGCGAAAGAGACGCTGTTCATGCAGCGCATAACCTCATTAATAAACTTTATGCACAAACTGAAAACGGTGAAGAATTAACACCAGCCAAAGTACATTTACTCGTTCAAGAAAGCTTTCAAAAGCTTGAAAAAATCAAAGGTAAACAATCAGCAGAAGAAAGTAGTTCACAACAAAGTACAGCTGCTCCCTCTGATCTTGCAATCAAAACGCCTAAAGGGACTATTAAACCCCACAGCAAAAATCAACGCCTCTATATTAAAAGCGTGCTTTCCAACGATATCAATTTCGGTATAGGGCCCGCGGGCACAGGTAAAACATTTCTAGCAGTCGCCTGCGCAGTGGCAGCTCTAGAAGCTGAAAAAGTAAAACGGATCGTGTTGGTGCGCCCTGCAGTTGAAGCAGGAGAACGCTTAGGGTTCTTACCTGGTGATTTAAGCCAAAAGATTGATCCTTATTTGAGACCCTTATACGACGCATTATACGAAATGCTCGGACCTGATCGGGTGCTTAAATTAATTGAGCGCAATATCATTGAACTTGCTCCTCTTGCTTATATGCGTGGGCGAACGCTCAATGATGCTTTTATTATTTTAGACGAGGCTCAAAACACTACCACAGAACAAATGAAAATGTTCCTAACTCGACTTGGTTTTGGTTCTACCGCGGTTATCACAGGCGATATCACACAGATCGATTTACCTGGCGGCGTTAAATCAGGACTCAAACAAGCTATCACCGTCTTGCAAAATATTCCTGGGATGAGTTTCACCTTTTTTGAATCAGTCGATGTGGTTCGCCATCCGATTGTGCAAAAAATTGTGGAAGCTTATGATAAGTTCAGTAATGAACAACCCAAAAGGGGTGATAAGTGACATCACAAGTTGACGTTCAATATGCGACGGAGTTAATCAACTGCCCAGACGCTACTACTATTGTAAAATGGGTTAGTGCGGCTCTAACACACCAAAAAGAAGACTATTCCTTGTCCATCAAAATCATTGATGAAGATGAGATGAAAACCTTAAATTTTTACTACCGTCAAAAGCAAAAGCCCACCAATGTCCTATCATTCCCTTGCCAGCTCCCTGTTGAGGTGCGTGGCAATATGTTAGGAGATATTGCTATTTGTGCACCAGTCGTTCAGCAAGAGGCTATTTTACAAGCAAAACCCTTAGAAGCCCATTTCGCCCACATGGTTGTTCATGGCGTGTTACATCTTTTGGGTTTTGATCACGAAAATGATCAAGATGCGAATGAAATGGAATCACTAGAAGTAACTATTTTAGAAAAATTAGGCTTTAAAGATCCCTATGGAGTTCACATCACTCATGACTAAAGAAGAGAATATAAACGAACCTAAACCTTCTTTATTTGAACGGGCTAAGGGAGCGTTATCTTCCAAACCAAAGACTCGTGCGCAACTACTGACGCTTTTGCAACAAGCACACCAAAGCCAATTACTCGAATTGGATTCATTACGAATGATTGAAGGCGTGATTCAAGTTGCGCAAATGAGTGTAAGCGAAATCATGATCCCGCGCGCTGAAATGGTGGTTGTTCCTAAAGAAGCTACACTCAATGAGATTTTACCCATTGCAATCAAGTCGGGCCATTCTCGTTTCCCTGTTATCGGTGAGAATAAAGATGAAGTCATCGGTATTTTATTAGCTAAAGATTTACTCAATTTTTACATGGAAGGCAATACCGAGCGCTTTTCCATCAAAGAAATTTTACGACCCGTGGTTTTTATTCCTGAAAACAAACGCTTGAATATCTTGCTTAATGAGTTTCGCAAAAACCGCAACCATATAGCCATTATTGTCGATGAGTATGGTGGCGTCAGTGGTTTAGTTTCTATTGAAGATGTGCTAGAACAAATCGTTGGTGAAATCGAAGACGAACATGATATTGAACGCGATGTCTATATTCGTAAACATAAAGATGGCTATTACTCCATCAAAGCCATTACCCCGATTGAAGAATTTAATGAATTTTTTGGTACCAATTTAAAAGATGATGAATACGATACGATTGGGGGGCTTGTTTTACAAGGCTTAGGCCATTTACCCAAACGCGGCGAATCAATTATGATCGAGAATATCCCGTTTAAAGTATTGAGAGCCAATAGCCGGCGTATTCAAATGTTACAAACAACATTGACGCCACCTGAAAAGTAACCCATTAAACAAGACTGATAATAAAAATGAGTTTTTATGAATGACCTATTTAAAAAAATAAAACCCTATCTGCCGTTCATTCTCGCTTTATTAGGTGGGGGCTTGATGACTTATGGCTTTTCCCCATATGAAATCGCTTCTGCAAGTATTTCATCTATTGTCCTTTTTCTTTGGTGTCTGGCTAAACAATCCAAAAAATCGGCCTTTGTTGTCGGACTTTGTTATGGACTTGGTATGTTCGGCATGGGTGTTAATTGGGTCTATGTCAGCATTCATAACTTTGGTGGTGCAGGTCCAATACTTGCCATGTTCATCACTGGATTGTTTATTTTAATTCTAAGCCTTTATCCAGCCGTTCTGGCCACTGTGCTTGTGCGTTGCTTCCCAAAAAACAACAACATAAGGATCCTATTAGCCTTCCCTGCACTTTGGGTGCTGTTTGAAATCCTTCGCGGGTATCTATTAACGGGGTTCCCATGGCTATACATGGGTTACTCGCAAATCGGCAACCAATTGGTTTCTTTTGCCCCGATTGGTAGTGTATGGTTAGTTTCTTGGGCAGCGGTTTTTGTTGCGAGCATATTGTATTGTTTTGTCAATTATTTTTCACAACATCAATCCAATAAAAAATATCTCGCTGGCTTGTTTGTGTTGTTATTTGCTGTATGGGGCGCAGCTTTCGGGCTTCGTGAAACCACTTGGACCACTCCTACCGACAAAAAACTGACAACGACACTAATTCAAGGAAATATTGCCCAACTGTTACGCTGGGATCCAGCCTATATTTCTCAAATTATCGACATTTATCAAACCTTAACAGCAACAGCCCTAGCCAAGGTTCCCGAAACTGATCTGCTTGTATGGCCAGAGGGCGCTATCCCAGTGCCCTTGCCTGTGTCTCAATCGCTGTTTAATAACATGGGTAATGCCTTAGCCTCTAGAAATATTGCTCTCATTTCTGGCGTTCCTACCCAAGTAGCTAATCAACAAAGCTATTACAACACACTCTTAGCTGTAGGTAGCAGTAATGGAGCTTATCACAAAGAACATTTAGTTCCTTTTGGTGAGTATGTTCCTTTTGAAAAAATGCTTCGCGGATTAATTGCGTTTTTTAATTTACCGATGTCGAATTTTATTGAAGGCCCTAAAAATCAAGGTCCTTTAATCGTAAAAGATTTTCGCTTTGCTCCTGCCATTTGTTATGAAATTGCTTATCCAACATTTGTGCAAGGCATGAGTAAAAAAGCCGATGCCATTATCACCGTAAGTAATGATACTTGGTTCGGTAGATCAATTGGCCCTTTCCAACATCTGCAAATGGCGCAATTTCGAGCCATTGAAACCGGTAAATATGTCGTACGAGCTACCAATACGGGCTTTACGGCGATTATCGATAACAAAGGTAAGATAGTAGAAATAGCACCTCAATTTGAACCCGCCTTTATGAGTAGTGATGTTATCGCCTTTGAAGGCGCGACGCCTTGGGTACGTTATGGTATTTGGCCGTTATTAATTGCTCTTGGCGTGGTATTGGGAGGAGCTTTGCTATGGCAAGCATCTCAAAAGCACTAGGCTATTCCTAAAAATTTAGGGATAACTTTAACAACCCTAGTGAAAATTGATGTGAGGATGATATGATCTTCGCATATTCGGGTGGAATTGAAGCCATCTAACTTAATCACTCATCAGCAATAAGACATCATGATCGAAGAACATTATCATCCCGCACAAATTGAATCCCAAGCACAAACCTTTTGGGAAAATAACCATAGTTTTGTCGTCAAAGAAGATGCCAAAAAGCCTAAATTCTATTGCCTAAGCATGTTCCCCTACCCTAGTGGCCATCTCCATGTTGGGCACGTGCGAAATTATACGATTGGTGACGTAATAGCTCGTTTCCAGAGAATGTTAGGTCGTAATGTGTTGCACCCTATCGGTTGGGATGCGTTTGGTTTACCTGCTGAAAATGCCGCACTTAAACATCAAGTGCCTCCCTCAGAATGGACTTACGACAATATTGCTCATATGCGAGGCCAATTAAAAAGCTTGGGTTTTTGTTTTGATTGGAGCCGTGAAATTGCAACATGTGATCCCGAATATTATCACTGGGAACAATGGCTCTTTATAAAAATGTACGAAAAAGGTTTGGTCTATAAAAAAGAATCGGTGGTCAATTGGGATCCCGTCGATCAAACCGTTTTAGCCAACGAGCAAGTGATTGATGGTAAAGGATGGCGTTCAGGTGCCAAAGTCGAACGACGCTCTATTCCACAATGGTTCTTAAAAATTACTGCCTATGCTGATGAATTATTACAATCATTAGACAACATGCCGGGCTGGCCAGAACAAGTGCGCACCATGCAGCGAAATTGGATCGGTCGTTCAGAAGGCGTGTCTTTCGGATTTAAAATTGATAGCCCCAATTACTTACAACCTCTGAGCGTTTACACCACTCGTATTGATACTGTGATGGGCGTAACTTATCTCGCAGTGGCTCCCCAACATCCTTTAGTCACTGCGGCTTTAAAACAAAATCCTGACTTACTTAGCTTTGTTGAAGCCTGCCGTAACATCAAAGTTGCTGAAGCGGATTTAGCCACCGTTGAAAAAGAGGGGCGTCCGACTGGGTTATATGCCATTCACCCCATTACCCATGAAAAAATCCCGGTTTGGGTAGCCAATTACGTGTTGATGGAATATGGCTCTGGTGCGGTGATGGCGGTCCCTGCGCACGACCAGCGTGACTATGAATTTGCCAAAAAATACCAACTCCCCATCAAAGCAGTTATCCGTCCTGATAAGGATACCGTACCTGATATCAGTGAATCCGCTTATGTGGATCCCGGCATTTTATTTAACTCAGGCTCTTTTGATGGTCAGAGCTCAAAAGAAGCACTGATAAAAATCGCTGAATATTTAGAAGAGAAAAATGTCGGCCAACGCCAAGTTAATTTTCGCCTGCGTGACTGGGGTGTTTCCAGACAACGTTATTGGGGTGCTCCTATCCCCATGATTAACTGCCAAGAGTGCGGGACTGTCCCGGTCCCCGAAAAAGATCTGCCTGTCAAGTTACCCACTGGCGTGACCCCAAGTGGCGCAAGTTCTATCTTGACGCAAATGCCAGAATTTTATGAGGTGAATTGCCCAAAATGTGGCAATAAAGCGCGTCGCGAAACCGACACCTTTGATACCTTTGTGGAATCTTCTTGGTATTACCTACGCTATGCATGCCCCGATCAACATCAGAAAATGTTTGATGAACGTTCAGATTATTGGGCGCCGGTTGATCAGTATATCGGCGGTATTGAACATGCTATTTTACATTTACTGTATGCCCGATTTTTCCATAAGGTCATTCGTGACTTCGGCTTAACCAAGTCCGATGAACCCTTTTCCAATCTCTTAACTCAAGGCATGGTGTTAAAAGATGGTAGCAAAATGTCAAAATCGAAGGGCAACACAGTCGATCCCCAAGCACTGATTGAATCTTATGGCGCAGACACGGTTCGCTTATTTATTATGTTCGCAGCTCCCCCAGAACAATCATTAGAATGGTCTGACACCGGGGTAGAGGGAGCATTTCGGTATTTAAAACGTTTGTGGCGCTTGGTCGCTACGCATATTAATGAGCAAGGTTTAACCTCTCGTAAGGCAGTGGGACTAACTCTTTCTGATAAACAAAAAGATTTACGTCGCCAAACCCATAGCACCATTAATAAGGTGACCGATGATCTTCAACGACGCTATACCTTTAACACAGCACTGGCAGCATTGATGGAACTCACTAATGCTATTGCCCAATATACAGTTGAAGATGATACAGATAAGGTCGTTAAGCAAGAAGCATTAGAGGCTTTAATTTTGATGCTGTCGCCTATTGTGCCGCATATTAGCCATGTCCTATGGCAATCATTCGGCCATAAAGAGGCTGCACTCGATGCGACTTGGCCACTCGTCGATGAAAGCGCGCTAATCCGTGACACCATTACTATTGTGGTGCAAGTCAATGGTAAAATGCGTGCTAATCTTTCTCTACCAGCCGATATCACCAAAGAAGCAGCTGAAACGGCAGCACTCAGTCATGAAACCGTTAAACGTCATACTGAGGGTAAAACCATTCGCAAAGTGATTTCTGTTGGCCAAAAGCTCATCAACATAGTGGTAAGTTAACTCATGACAAAATCACTGGCCATGTTAACGTTGGGATTAAGCCTCTTCTTAAGTGGTTGCGGCTTTCATTTACGAACCAGCCAAGTTGAGCTGGGAAATAAATTCCCTGTGATGGTGTTACAGCGCTCAGGTTCGCACACTTTTCACCAAGCGCTGCAACGAGCTCTCACGATAGCTTCTACTCAGGTCATTGTGGATCCCTGTGCTGATGCGGACATACCACGCTTAACAATCGTTTCTATGCAAACCACCCAACAACCTTTGGTTTATGGACCAGACAGTGAGCTAAGGCGGGAACGTTTAAGAATGTCAGTCAGGTTTTCTTTTGCCAACCCAACACCCACCGAAATTGACTTGTATTCGGTTCGCGATAGACAGCTCAATAGCAACCAATATTTGGGTGACAACGCAGAGAAAAGTATGATTGAGCAAGAAATGCAAGCCGATATCATTGATCAGCTGCTTCAATATCTTGAAAGCCGCAGGTTTTAATCATGCGAGTTCCCCCTCAGCAATTAGCAGAAAACCTTAAAAGGCGGTTTCTGCCTGTGTATTTACTGTCAGGCTCTGAATCCTTCTTACTGGAAGAAAGCGCCAATCAAATACGCCATGTAGCGTTAGAAAAAGGGGCTGAGCATAAGCGCTTTAGCGATACCACACCCTTTTGGGACAGGCTAAAAGGTGAAATGCAACATGTCTCCTTATTCTCCCATCATCAACTGATTGAGCTTAAATTTTCCAAATTCACAGCCAATGATTCTCAGGAATTACTAGCGCTCTTACAAAATGACCACCCCGATACCACCTTATTGTTGATGATTGAGCAACTCTCAAAACAGACTCAACAAGCGCCCTGGTTTAAGCTGCTAGAACAAAAAGGGGCTATTATCACACATTGGCCACTCACAGGCCCTGCATTTGCCACATGGGTTTCCCATCGAGCCAAACAACAAGGGCTTGTTCTCGGTGATGAAAGTTTGCGCCTGTTAATTTACCAAACTGAAGGGAACTGTTTGGCCGCATATCAAGCCATCATGCAGTTATATTGGGCAACACTTGATAATGCCTTAGCAGCCAGTCCTTCTTCACTGGCCCAACAAAGCCAATTCACCGTGTTTGATCTCTGTGAAGCTGCATTGCAACACCAACCGGAGCGGATCGTAAAAATAGTGAGTTGTCTAAAAGAAAATGAGGGCTCAGCTCAACCGCTTATCGTCTGGGCGGTTGGACAAATGCTGCGCGCTCTCATCCAAGCAAGCCTCCAAGAACACGAAAGCGCCAAACGCCAGGCCCTCACCCAAGCGGGGATCAGAGCCCCCAGCCAAGTGCTATACTTGAAAATGTTGAAGGCACAAGACCCTCTGCATTGGTCTATGCTCTTAAGTTTTTTATGCGCTGCCGATAAAGAGTTTAAGTCTGGAGATAATGCTAGTTTTTGGCAACGAATTTTAAAAATAACTGTAAATTTATCGAAATCCTATACACACAACGGCGCTTTTTGTATATAGTAAAAGTAGGAGCACGGAATTAAAGGGAGGATATGCAATCGATTTCAATGGCTAGTGAAAACTATATTGAAATAGGTAAAAGGTACGATATGCAGAAAAACGATTTATTGAAAGTAGTTCTCAATGATCTCAACGACCTCAAAGCAACAAACGTTACCCCTCTTGATGTACACAAAGCAACTCCACTCACCGATTATATGGTCATTGCCACTGGTAATTCGAGTCGCCATGTCAAAGCTATTGCAGAAAACCTTATTCATAAAATGAAAGATCGCCACCATGATTTACTCAGCGTTGAAGGCGACAGAGAAAATGAATGGGTTCTTGTAGACTTAGGTGATGTTGTTGTGCATATTATGCAGCAACGCACTCGTGATTTTTACCACTTAGAAAAATTATGGGCGCCGCATCATACGACTATGGCGGCTACCGCTTAGTGCAGTGCCAAATTCTTGCTATCGGCCAAAAAATGCCCGTTTGGGCTTTATCGGCGTGTGAAGAATACTTCACACGCCTGCAACGCTTTATGAAGTGCAATCTGCTAGAGCTCCCCAGTGCTAATCGCACCAAGAATGCTAATGCCACTCAATATAATGATGAGGAAGGCGCCAAGCTCCTGCAAAAGATTAATCCCACCGACAAAGTAATCGCCTTGGATGTGAGAGGTAAATCCTTCTCCACGCCCAAATTGGCAGAGCATATTTCACAATGGCAACAAGAAGGTTCTAAGCTGGTGTTTCTATTGGGCGGTCCTGATGGTTTAGCCAAGGCTTGTCTTGAACGCGCTAATGTAAAATGGTCGCTCTCTGAACTCACTTTTCCCCATACCTTGGCCCGTGTTATATTGCTCGAACAATTGTATCGAGCCACTTCATTACTGGCGAACCACCCTTACCATCGAGAATAGTCATGCCAAGTAAACAGCGCTGCCCATGGGTAAACCCTAATAACCCAGAATATGTCGCCTATCATGATAAAGAATGGGGAAAACCCGTTCATGATGATCACCATCTCTTTGAAATGCTGATTTTGGAAGGTGCTCAAGCGGGTTTAAGTTGGGAAATCGTCTTAAAGAAGCGTGATAATTACCGAAGACTCTTTGCCCAGTTTGATCCCGTTAAAGTCGCGAAGTTTACGCAAGCTAAAGTGGCCAAATTATTAAGCGATCCCGGCATTATCAGAAATCGCCTTAAAATTGAATCAACCATTAGCAATGCCAAAGCCTTTCTTAAAGTGCAACAAGAGTTTGGCAGTTTTGACAAATATCTGTGGGGCTTTGTCGAAGGCAAACCCGTTATCAACGATTTTACTTCCTTAAAAGAGTATCCCAGCAAAACGGCCTTAAGCGATAAGATCTCCAAAGATCTTAAAAAACGCGGTTTTCGTTTTGTGGGCAGCACCATTATTTATGCTTACTTACAAGCGATTGGCGTGGTCAATGATCATACTTTGAATTGCTACAAGCGTGTTGCTAAAGCACAACCTTGGTTTGTTTATATGATTCAAACGGTTTCTGGCACCCTTTACACCGGTGTAGCAATCGATATTAAAAAGCGTTTACAAGAACACCAAAGCGGCATAAAAGGCGCTAAATATCTGCGCGGTAAAGGGCCGTTAAAACTGGTTTATCAGCAACGTTTAAAAGATAAATCAGCAGCCTTGAAGCGTGAATATGAAATTAAGCAATTTACCAAAAAAGAAAAAGAGGCGCTCATCATGAATGCAGGTAAAACACATGCACATATTGGTTGATGCGGATGCTTGCCCCAAACAAATTAAGGAAATCCTATATCGGGTAGCCAAACGTGTGCCTGTTACGGTAACCTTATTTGCCAATAAACCACTCCATACCCCACCCTCTCCTCACATTAAATTTGTGTTAGTCGGCGGTGGTTTTGATGTGGCCGATAAAGTCATCGTGGAGCAAACCCAAGCGGGTGATTTGGTGATCACGGCTGATATACCGCTCGCCAGTGATGTCATTGCTAAAGAAGCGTTTGCACTAAACCCCCGTGGCGAATTTTATACCCCCGAAAATATTCAACAAACGCTGTCATTGCGTAACTTTATGGCCACCATGCGCGATGCCGGGCAAGTCACTGGCGGGCCACGCCCATTGAATAATCAGGATAATCAGGCATTTGCCAATGCGCTGGATCGGTTTTTGGCAAAATACGCTAAAAGTTAAACCGCTGTGTAGCTTAACGTGTAGTTCATCTTTACACATAACCTTATATAACCTATACTATAACAAATTATAACTTTTCTATGAGTATATTGGATGTACCAAGTTGTTATACGTAAGCAGCTAAAAAGAAATTACTAAATTTGCCAGAAAAGCCCAGAGTGAAAATTGCAGAAAAGATTATTCGATTAGGAAACGATCCCGATGATCCGACATTAGATATCAAAAAAATGTCAGGACAACCCTTTTATAGGCTTAGGGTTGGAGATTGGAGAATTATTTTTGATAAACAAGATGAAGTGAAAGTAATTGCAATCAAAAAAATTGGTGCACGTGGAGACGTTTATAAATGACACTTCAAATTATTAAATCTATAGATGGCAAAGATGAATATGTTTTGCTCCCTATTACCGCTTATAAAGCTTTAAAAAGAGAAATTGATAACATTCTGGAAGCAGACTATGAACCTTTCGTTCTTGAGGATTACGTTGATTCCCCTGTAGCCTTAGCTAGAATCAAGGCAAATCTATCTCAGCTTGAACTTGCCGAATTGATGCAGGTTTCCCAAGCCTATATCAGTAAACTGGAAAGTAAACAAAAAGTTTCGGCTAAAACATTAGCCAAAGTTCATCTTGCAATAAAAAAGAAAACTAAAAACGCCTGACCTGCGCAACTTTATGGCCACTATGCGAGACAGTGGGCAAATCACCGGTGGCCCAAAACCATTGAATAACCAAGACAATCAGGCATTTGCCAATGCGCTGGACCGGTTTGTGGCCAAGCGCTAAGGATTATTAGCGATTGCAGGTCTTTGATCGGTCAACCGAAATCCATCAACAACACCACCTTCAAGTAGGGTTCTCAATTCATTGAAATTTACAGTGAACGGGGTAGTTCCGAGTGTCGGCACAAATACGTAGCTAATAATGGACCGCCCGAACCAATTTTGATTCTCTTTTTTAAAGTAAGTTCGTGCTTCAATATTCCCATCGTCATCTCTGACACAGAAGCACATAAAGGGTTCGCCCTTATTGAATCCTCTCACTACTTTATGTCCTTTTAATTCATTGGGATGAATCAGGTATTTGCCATCACAAATATATTGAAATTGATTAGTAGAACCCATTTCGAAAATAGGTAATTTAAGGATTTCATCCAAACCACCGAACGCTTCGACAAGTTCTGTAGGATATTTGTCATTAAATTGAATGAGCCGAGTTTTGATGTCATGTGCTCGATTTCCAAAGTCACTAGGCATTCCTCTATTTCTGGCAAGATTGCTAAAAATAATAGTAGAGGAACTCGAATGACTAACAAGATTGTAGAATTGCTTGCAAGAAAATTGCAGATTGCGAAAATCTTGTAGGCTTGTAAATTGACCAATAATACGAACCCAGATTGATTCCATATTGCCTTCTTCATTGTTTACCAAACGAGGATCGGCTAGCTCTCTTGATTCAGAAGGCGCAAGGTATCTAAAAGGGTTGCTAATAAAATAGGCTGCATTTCTACCAAAATTAAAAAACGTATCAACAATACTTTTCGCTTGGTTGCTCTGTTTTATTCCACGTTTCATTACGTGCTCCACTGCCGAATTGTTTGGTTTAGGGAGCGCATTATATTCGAATCATTTTTTATGACAAGAAAATCCTAGCCCATTTTGGATTAACGGTTTTAAACAGGTGATAAACGAAGTGGGAATAACGGTATGCCATAAAAATTCTCGTGCATTAGCGTTTAAGAGGAATGCTAACGCACTGGAACGGTTTTTGGCAAAGAAGGCTACTAAATAATATTTGCCGTTAGTGATTTTAACTGCGTGATAGCAATCTGATTAAGCATTTTCAAGCGTTCCGATTGAGGCAAACCCACCTGCTTCAGCTCTAAAGGTTACGAATTCGTTACCTTTAAAATTAGGATTATGAATTTGTTCCCATATATCAATGTTAAACCGCTTCCGCGGTTTAATTACAGATCTATCCCATACCCCCCATAGGCGTTTCGCGCCAATAGGGGGCTAATTTATTTAATTGCTACCGCAATTAAAAACAACAACCTCTTGAGTACCGATTGTTAGTCGCGCGGTAGCGAGGCCATATGATCCCCATTAGCGCGAAGCGCTTATGGGGGGTTAACGGACACAATAAAGCTCACTGCGGCAGCAGTGAGACAAGAGACTGAATGGCGTGGTTTTTACTTTTTAGGCTCCGCCTTCGGATCGGCTTTGGGTTCGTCTTTTGGCGCAGGCGTTTGAGGCTTAGGCTCAACCTTGGGTTCAACTGTAGACTCCACTTTGACAGGTTGTGCTGATTTGGGTTTTGGTAAGGCTTCAGGTGCCATATATTTTGCTAGCACTTTAATATACTCGCTCTCATGCTTTTTAAATAAGTTAGCACCGATTTGTTGGCTTTTGATGGTTAATTCGGGATTCGTTTTAATCAATTTAACACCCAGTGGCGTTTTATAAAATTTCACCAATTCATTCATCTCATCGAGCGTGAAATATTGCGAATACAGTTTTGCTAAATCACTCGTGGTTTCTCTGGAAGCAAACAGCTCATAGAAAAATTGTTCTAAATCAGCCGTTAAAGCGGGCGAAACAATTTTGGCTAATTTGGGATCTCTTTGCATATCGGCTTTGAGCTTTGCTACAGCAACATCACTCGCGTTTTTAGCGAAATTGGTGGCTTGCGCCCATTGCGATACCATTTGCGTATAAACAGGACCTGGATCTTCACCGATGAAAAAGGGTTTCTTTTCTTCTGCGGCATTCGCAACCACTAACCATCCCATCAGGGAAACCGCAACGATTGTTTTTCTCATGAAAGACCTCAGATAAAAGTTATATAACTAAAATATAACTACACAAGTTAATAAAGAGTAACCACACTCTAAACCATAAAAGAACCAAGCCCAACAGGCCATAGCTTTTCATTAAAAACATCAATAATTTGCTATTTAGTTGACAAAAAATGCTTGGTTTTCTATGATGCCTTTTCATATTTTAGTTGGCTTTAAAACAGATGGCAGCAGTACCCCAAGCGAAACGTAAATTCATGATTGCCTTTGCGCTGGTTGGATTTTATCTTTGTACCTCTACATGGCTGTCAGCGCTACTGTTGTTAGTTGGGGCTTTTAACTATCTCTCGATTATTTTCGAAACAATGCAGCAACTGCCACCATTACCCGCTCCTTCATGCGCCCAAGCGTCCCCATCTGTCCCCAGTAGAATATTGCGCTTTGCTGCCAGCACACAGGGGCAAAATCAAGAGCAAAAGATCCGGTTTGTTATTCAACAAGACTCACAAAAAACCACCACTTCTCAACCTTCTTCAAAAGCCATCACAAACACACCAAATTCTGCCCGGCGTGTTAAGATATAATTAACCCTTTCATTCTGTTTGCATGTTACAAAACTAAATAATGTACAAGCATCAACATTTGCAACCACGCTTTCAAGAAAAGCGCCTCTCTACCCAACGTGCGATTGTGGGTATCGGGATCATTGCGTTGATGATTTTAGTGTTGCTGTCACGTATTGCTTACCTGCAAATTACCGATCATCAAAAATATGCCATGCTTTCTGAGCGTAATCAGTTACGTCTAGTGCCCATTGCTCCTACTCGTGGTTTAATTTTTGATCGCAATGGTAAGCTATTGGCGCGCAATGTGCCTGCGTTTCATTTGGCGATGATCCCAGAGCAAGTCAAAGAATTAGATAAAACTTTAGAAGAGATCAATCAGCTTATCCCGATTGGTGAAGAGCAAAAGCAAGCGCTCATAGAAAGAATAGAGGAAAGCCCTTCCCATCAACGTCAATACATTAAATTAAAATTAACCGAAGAAGAAGTCAGCACTTTTGCGGTGAACCAATATCGCTTTCCTGGATTTTTTCTCCAAGTCGATCTGATCCGCGATTATCCTTACGGCGCTCTTCTTGCACATATTTTGGGCTATGTCAGCGAAGCCAATAAAGAAGAGCTGAGCAAAATTGATAAAAAACGCTATGGCGGCACTTACCAGCTTGGCAAATTGGGGCTCGAAAAATTCTACGAGAATCAATTGCAAGGCACGCCTGGGATCCAGCAAATGGAAACCGACGTGTTGGGCAGAGAAGTTCGAGCCATGTCGACCTTTCCGGCAACGGCTGGCACCGATTTACATTTATCGATTGATGTAGATTTACAAATCGCCATTGCTAATGCAATGGGAGAAAATAAAGGAGCCGTCGTAGCACTTGACCCTAGCAATGGCGAAATTCTTGCTATGGTGAGCACCCCCAGTTTCGACCCGAATCATTTTGTACGCGGAATCGATTCAAAGTCCTACAACGCTTTACGGAATGCGCCAGAACGGCCACTCTTTAATCGAGCCATCCAAGGCCAATATCCTCCTGCCTCTACCATAAAACCGATTGTGGGACTGGCAGGTGTAGCCACCGGCAAAGTCGATGTGAATCATAAATTATTTGACCCTGGCTTTTATCAGCTAGGAGGACAAGGACGTTTGTATCGTGATTGGGTTAAACATGGACACGGCTGGACCGATCTCGAAAAATCTATCCGGGAATCTTGTGATATTTATTACTATACGCTGGCAGAAAAGCTCGGGATCGGCCAGCTCTCGACTTGGTTTTCTCGCGTAGGTTTGGGCAAGGCAACCGGTATCGACATCCCTGGCGAGCAAAAGGGGATTGTGCCTTCTAACGCTTGGAAGAAAAAAGCGCTAGGTACAGTCTGGTATCCTGGTGAAACCATTATTACAGGAATTGGCCAAGGCTATATTTTAGCGACACCATTGCAGTTATCAGTCATGACTTCCTATATTGCGAATCGTGGTGAAGCCTATCGCCCCCACTTCAACAAAGAGGCACCTCTTGCGAAACTCCCTCCGCTCAAACTCGATAATACAAACCATTGGTCTACTATTATTGAACCTATGCGCCAAGTGATTGCCCATCCCAGAGGCACGGCTTTTCGTCATTTTAACGGCACGACCATTCCAACTGCCGGCAAAACGGGTACAGCTCAAGTCTTTGGTATTAAACAAAACGAAAAATATGAGCATGATAAAGTAGAACATCACTTACGCGATCATTCACTTTTTATTGGTTTTGCTCCAGTCGACAAACCTAGAATTGCCGTAGCAGTCATTTTGGAAAATCAAAAAGCCAGTGCCAAAGTGGCTCGTCAAGTGATTGAAGCTTATTTAATGGAACCACAATATGTTGAGTCTCAACAAGAAACCGTCCCTGCGACTTAATCGCCCAGCTTGGCAGAATCTGCCAGGGATCCGGACGCTTTTTTCCATTCATTGGGATCATTCCCTCTTTCTATTTATTAGTTTGCTGCTGGCTATGAGTTTTGGATTGCTTTATAGCGCTAGCGGCCAAAAAACCAGCATACTGCTTCGTCATGGTATTCATTTAGGATTTAGTTTTGCGATCTTCGTGGCGATTGCGCAATTTTCTCCAAAAACATTCAAACAGTGGGCACCGCTTTTATACGGTGTAGGTGTCATAATGTTATTGGTGGTATTGATTTTAGGCACCAGCAGTAAAGGAGCACAACGCTGGGTTAACTTAGGCGGCTTTAAGTTCCAACCTTCCGAGTTTATGAAACTGATTACGCCTTTAATGCTGGCTTATTACTTGGATAATAAACCTGTGCCATTATCGTTTAGGACGTTAATGGTGAGTTTAGCGATAATTTTCGTTCCCGGTTTATTGATTATCAAGCAGCCCGATCTCGGCACCGGATTATTAGTGATCTCCACAGGCTTCGGTGTGTTGTTTTTTGCCGGTATTCGCTGGAGTATCATTTTCAAGTTAGGCGCAGCGGCTTTAGCGACGTTACCCTTGTTGTGGTGGAAACTCCATGATTACCAGCGAGAACGTGTCCTAACTTTCCTAAACCCTGAGCGTGATCCCTTAGGCAGTGGCTACCATATCATCCAATCCAAAATTGCGATTGGCTCAGGCGGTTTATATGGCAAAGGGTGGTGCCATGGAACCCAATCTCAGCTCAATTTCTTACCTGAACGTACCACCGACTTTATCTTCAGCGTGTTAGGTGAAGAATTCGGCTTTATTGGAGCTTGTATACTCTGCGCACTGTATTTTTGCGTTATTTTGCGCGGTATCCTGATCATGATGCAAAATCCTGATACTTTTAACCGTTTAATGGTCGGTGGCATTATTTTTGGCTTCTTTATTTGCTTTTTTATCAATATCGGCATGGTAAGTGGTTTGCTGCCCGTTGTAGGCTGTCCTTTACCACTTATCAGTTACGGAGGCACTTCCCTGGTGACGTGGATGACTGCTTTCGGTATGCTAGTAGCTATACAATCACAACAAAAAAACCTGCCAAGGTAGGCAACTATGCAAAAAAATATTTTCGCTATTCTTGTTTTTATCATGACATCTTGTTTCGTTTGCGCTTCGCAGGCAGAACAATCGACTGAGTTTATGACGCGCCCTGATGTGGAAGCTTTCGTGAAAATGATGGTAAATAAGCATCATTTTAATGAGCGTCAGCTAAATCAATTGTTGCAACAAACCACCACGCAGCAAAGTATTCTCACGGCAATTGCTAAACCTGCTGAAAAGAAGCCTTGGCATCAATATGAACCCATTTTCTTGAGTGAAAAACGTATTCAAGAAGGTGTGGCATTCTGGAAAAAACATGCCCAAACTTTAAAACGTGCTGAAAAAGAATATGGGGTTCCTGCCGAATTTATCGTTGCGATTATTGGCGTTGAAACATTCTATGGTAAGCAAGCCGGCAACTACAAAGTATTAGATAGTCTCGTGACATTAGCTTTTGAATACCCACCTCGTTCGCCCTTCTTTAAAGGGGAACTAGAACAGTTTTTACTGTTAGCCAAGGAAGAAGGATGGGACCCTGCAAGTATTAAAGGCTCTTACGCTGGCGCTATGGGTAATCCACAATTCATTGCTAGCAGCTATCGTCATTTTGCAGTTGACTATACTGGCAAGGGCAAGCGTGATCTCATTAACAGCGCAGAGGATTCCATTGGCAGCGTTGCTAATTATTTTAAAGTTCATGGTTGGCAAAAAGGCAAACCTGTTGTATTAAAAGCGAATGTTAAAGGTGAAAAATACAAATCTGTTCTTTGCAGTTCAGGCAACCCTAAACCGGAACATTCCTTAGCAAAATTATCTTCGTTGGGTGTTAAAGCCCCAGGTAAAGCAAATACCACTTACAAAGATTTGCCTTTTGCTGTGATTTCGCTGGATGGGAATCAAGGTCCTGAGTATTGGCTAGGCGGACAAAATTTCTATGTGATCACTCGCTATAACCGTAGTAACCTGTATGCTATGGCCGTTTATAATTTAAGTCAGAAAGTAAAAGCAGGTTATAAACAAGCGCAAGCGACTACCTAACAACGTAGGGGCGGCCTCTTTGGTCCGCCCCTGCAGGAAGCAAAGAGAAGGGAATCATGCGAACAAACCTACTGAAAGCATTACTTATACCCACCATTGTCTTTTTACATGCCTGTAGTACGGTAGAGGGTCCAAAAACAGCATCGCAAGGAAAAGCCGCTTCTTCTGAAACGGATTATGGCGACGGACCCCCAGATGATTATCTCGAACTCGATGTCTCCCTAATCCCCGACGCCATGCCACAAGATGAACCTCTCAGCCGTTACGGCAATCCAAAACATTATGAAGTATTTGGTCAGAAATATAAGACCCTGCCACATAGCCTAGGCTATGAAGCTGAGGGAACTGCGTCTTGGTACGGTCGTGCATTTCATGGCAAGCGCACCTCATGCGGTGAACCCTATGATATGTATGCTATGACTGCGGCTCATCGTTCTTTACCTTTGCCGACCTATGCCAAAGTCACCAACGTAAACAATGGCAAAGAAGTGATCGTGAAAATCAATGATCGCGGCCCATTCGTTAAGGGTCGCTTAATCGATCTATCCTATGCAGCAGCCAAAAAATTAGGGATCCACGCCTCTGGCATCGGCAAAGTGAAAGTTGCGGCGATTGATCCGGTTGCCTGGAATAAAGAACAAAAGACTTCACTGGCCATGATGACGAAAGCGCCTAACAAACCAACCACTTCCAAGGGTAATGCTCAGAGCAAATCGAAGTCACAAGCTAAGTCACAAGCTAAGTCTCAGGCAAAACCAACACAGCTCGCGCATGCGCAAACTTCAACTCCTTTGCCTAAAACAAAAGCCAGCTCAAAACCCACTGTTAAGGCCGCCTCTAAAGCTAGCAATAAAACTAGTAAACCAACACAAGTTGCAAATAAAAAACTCTATATTCAGCTGGGTTCCTTTAATAAAAAGCTCAATGCCGATCAGCTCGCTAGCCGTGCTGGGATCCTCACTTCAGCGTTAAATAATGTTGATGTACATGTTCTTCCAAATAAGATATCTAACAAAGATGTCTACAAAGTACGTGTGGGGCCTCTAAAAAGCAAAGAACAAGCACAAAAATTGCAAAAACAGCTGTTAGCGATGGAGAGCAGTGCTACACCTAAGTTAATATACGAATGAATTTGCACTTGTCGTGTTAAAATAATCCGTGGTTAATTGATGATTTTATATTGTGGGGTAACTAACATGCACCGACTTGCTTTCTTATGGATGAGTTTTCTATGCCTGGCACTCTTCTGCCGTCTAGGTCTAGCAGAAACCGCAGCGATTACTCACGTGCCAACGCCGCCTGAGGTAGATGCTGAGGCATATATTTTAGTTGACTACCATAGCGGTAAGACACTCGCTGAAAAAGAAAGCAAAAAGCGCATTGACCCTGCAAGCCTGACCAAAATGATGTCGGTTTTTGTGGTGGATCATGAAATCGCGGCAGGTCGCCTTAAACTCACCGACGAAGTACCTATCAGCGAATCTGCATGGAAGACCGAAGGCTCACGCATGTTCGTGCAAGCTGGTAAGAAAATTCCCGTTAAGGATTTAATCAACGGCATTATTATTCAATCGGGTAACGATGCCACGGTTGCACTGGCTGAATTTGTCGCTGGCAGCGAAAAAGCTTTCGCTGACTTAATGAATCAATATGCCCAAAAGCTCGGCATGAATGATACCCATTTTATGAATGCTACCGGGATCCCTAACCCAGAGCATTACACTACGGCTTATGATTTGAGCTTGCTCGCGCATGCTTTGATTAAAGATTACCCTGAGACTTACAAAGTGTATTCCGAAAAATGGTTTACCTTTAACGGCATCAAACAGCCTAATCGTAACCGCTTATTGTGGCGTGAACCCTACATCGATGGTATCAAAACAGGTCACTCCAGCACCGCAGGTTATTGCTTAGCGGCTTCTGGCAAAAAAGATCACATGCGTTTGATCTCGATCTTGGTCGGTGCTAAAAATGAATCTGAGCGTACCGAGCAAACCCTTGCTTTACTGCGCTATGGTTTTCGTTTCTTTGAAACTCACCAATTGTTCCAAGCTCATACCCCATTAAACCAACCCCGCATTTGGATGGGCGAACAAAAGAAATTGTCATTAGGGATCAATGAAGATCTTTATATTACGATTCCGCAAGGCCAATACAAAAACCTGGATGCGAAAATGAATATTGATAAACGCATCACAGCCCCCGTTGAGAAAGGTAAAAACTACGGTAAATTGGTCGTGAAAGTGAATGACGAATTGATCACAGAAGTTCCTTTAGTGGCCTTAGAGGATGTGAAACCCGGCACCCTTTGGAGCCGCGTCTCAGATTACTTTAGCTTAGGTATTCATAAAGCGCTCAATTCGGAAGAGTCGCAAAGTAGCCCTACCTAATGAGTGAGAGAGAGCCAAGCAAGCTCACTTTTCCTTGTGAGTTCACGTTTAAGGTCATTGGCGTTGCCAATGACCTTTTTGAAAGCGAAGTGTTGCAAGTATTCAGACACCACTTCCCTTCACTCAGCGAAGCGGCAGTAACCTCTAAACTTAGCAAAAACCAAAAATACCTTGCTCTGAGCATCACCACCACTGCCACCAGCCAAGCGCAACTTGATAATATTTATCAAGTTCTCAGTCATCACCCTTTGGTTTTGTTTGTATTGTAATGTCAGTCGAAGTTGTAGAATTCTCCCAGTTGCAGGCTTATCAGCCGATTTTTGAGAAAATGCGGGAATTCACTATGCAACGAACCCAGTTCACGCCTGATTCCCTCTGGTTATTAGAACACGAGCCGGTCTTTACGCAAGGACAAGCAGGAAAAGCGGAACACATATTAGCTCCTGGTGATATCCCTGTGGTCCAAAGCGATCGAGGCGGCCAGGTGACTTATCATGGACCTGGGCAATTGATGATTTACACCCTGTGTGATCTAAAGCGTTTAAACGTGGGTATTAAACAATTTGTGAACAAGTTACAACAAACTATCATTGATTTACTGGCAGAGTATGACATTCAAGGCAGCACGAAGTGCGAAGCACCCGGTGTGTATGTTAACGAAGCTAAGATTTGTTCATTAGGCCTTCGGGTAAGGCGTGGGTATACCTATCATGGCTTAAGTTTAAATGTCTGTATGGATCTCGAACCCTTTACCCGGATCAACCCATGCGGCTTTAAACAATTAAACATGACACAGATCCAAGATTTTCATCCATTGATTACGCTTGATACGGTCATTCAAGACATCGTTCCCCTGTTACAACATAAGTTGTGGAGTCATGATTATGAAACAACGTGGTGAAGAAAAATTTGCCCGGATCCCCATTAAAATTGTTCCCACAACCAAAGAGACACGTAAACGTTTGCCGGATTGGATCCGCATTAAAGCGCCTGCTACGCCAGCTGTGGCAAACTTAAAACAACTCTTGCGGGATCATAAATTGGTGACCGTTTGTGAAGAAGCGGCTTGTCCTAACTTGAGCGAATGCTTTAGCCATGGCACTGCCACCTTTATGATTATGGGCGATAAATGTACTCGCCGTTGCACCTTCTGCGATGTCGCACACGGGCGACCTGATGCACTGGATGCAGATGAGCCCATCAATCTGGCAACTGCCTTAGGTAAAATGGGATTAAAATATGTGGTCATCACGTCAGTCGATCGAGACGACTTGCGTGATGGCGGTGCCTCACACTTCGCCGCATGCATTAAAGCGGCCAGAGAGCATTGCCCAGATACCAAAATCGAAATTTTAGTACCCGATTTTCGCGGGCGAATGCAAGTTGCACTCGACAATTTAGCCGTAGCGCCTCCGGATGTGTTTAACCACAATTTAGAAACCGTGCCACATTTATACAAACAAGCAAGACCCGGCTCAGACTACCTAGAATCGCTCAAGCTCATCCAAGCCTTTAAAGCGCGCTTTCCCCACATCCCCACTAAATCGGGGGTCATGTTGGGCTTAGGAGAAACGAATGAGCAAGTTTTAGAAACAATGGCAGACTTACGTCGCTACGATTGTGACATGTTAACATTGGGTCAATATTTACAGCCTAGCCGCTTCCATTTGCCGGTGTCCCGATACGTGACCCCTCAAGAATTTGCTATGCTGGCCGATGAAGCTCGTAGGATGGGTTTTATTAACGTTGCTAGCGGCCCCTTAGTTCGTTCATCTTACCATGCGGATATGCAGGCGGCAGGCAAAGAGGTTACCTGATTGAAAATAAAGAGAATAGGACTTCTCATACTCTTGTTATGGACGCCCCTATTACTCGCTGACTTAAATCTACGTAAACTACCGATGAAATGCCCAACAAGCCATCAAACTCAAGCAGAGCTGCGTAAAGAATCAGAGCAGATTTTAAAACGCAGCCAAGCTTCCATGAAGCTGTATAAGCTCAAAAAAAATGAAGACTTCAAAGATGTGACTCAAGAAGTGTTAGCTCATAAATACACTGACGAAGTTGCTAAAGAGGCCATTCGGAAAAAACAGCGTCGCTACTACATTTTTAGCTATCCCAGTGATGGTCTTAAAATCAAAGCCTTTGTTAGCATTCCAGTTGGCGTCAAAAACCCACCCCTGATTTTTTTAGTGCGTGGGGGAAACCGCGAGTTTGGTGTTCCCCATCCTGGCCAATTAAGTGCTTATCCTGGTTATGCCTTAGTGGCTACCACCAACCGTGGCGGCGTCAGCGAAGGAACCGATGAATTTGGTGGTGAAGATGTCAATGATTTAAAAAATTTGTTTGATTATATTCCCACGCTTGAAAAGAAAGTCGGCGTTGAATTTGATGCGAGCAAATATTATATGGTGGGTGCAAGCCGTGGTGGCATGCAGTTATTTTTAGCACTGGGCCGCTATCCGGAAATTCAACAAAAGGTGCGCAAAGTTGCCTCGATCAGCGGTTTATTGAATATGAAATATGCTGTTGAAGACAGAAAAGATTTTAGTGACACCATGAGCAGCAGTTTTGGACTTCCCAAAAAGAAAGGCCCCAAACGCGATGCTTGGATTGCTAAGCGTCAACCTATCAAATATGTCGACAAAATCTCAACCAGTTTGCCTATTATGATAGCCCAAGGCACTGCCGATACCCGCGTATGTGTCAAAGAAGGGTATGACATGTTAGAGGCCCTGCATAAGCATGGTAATAACATTACTTATGTGGAAGTCGAAGGTGGCGATCACGTATTAAATAACACGGTCGATTTTTTGAAGCTTCTGATTAATTGGTTTGAAATAGATTAGCTGCCATTCATCAATCCTCTCTCCCTACCTTTCTTATACGGATAAGGGTGGTTAACAATATCAAAAAACAAAATTAGCGTATGCATTTCTTTTCTGATACTCATCAGATTTTCTACTGCGATGTGAGCGAAGCGAACAAAAGCCCACTTTGTAAAGGGGGCGGCGAGCGTCTTGTCATGCGAAGCATGAAGCGAGCGGGGGATTTATGAAAGACGGCACTATGCTGGAATACCAACGTAATTTGAAAAAATATTCACGTGATTTAAGAAATAATTCAACCACTCTACGTTAGATGTCGACAAATCCTCGGGGTGAAGTTTTATCGCCAAAAACCATTATTAAATTACATTGTTGATTTTTACTCACATCAAGCAAAGTTAGCTATAGAATGCGATGGTGCTCAGCACTTGGAAGAAGAATACCTCATTAGCGATAAAGAGAGAGATGAACAGCTAAGTGAACTTGGAGTAAGAGTACCAAGATTTAACAACAAGGAAATATTTGAAAGCTTAGATGCTGTTCTTTCGTTTATTTGGGAGGTGGTAGATAGTAGGATTAAATCTCCCGCTCAGTAATAAATCCCCCGCTCGCCTAAGGCTCGCCGCCCCCTTTACAAAGAGGGCTAATTGTTCGCTTCGCTCACGGGTGAAATATCTTACATCTATTACGGTATATCTGGGCACAACATATAAGCATTATACTCTTTTGTATTAGCCTTTTTTTGCATTTCGTTATACCAATAATCTAATTTTTTGCTATCGCGTGTTTGCTCAAAAATATTGACGAGCATAGCCTGGGCAAATAAATTACCCGTTTTGGCGATCTCTTCCATTTTAGCTTTTAAGCACTGATCTCGCTCATCTTGTAATTGATCAATCGCTTTGCGACTTAAAGCTTTGCTATAGCCTTCTTTAATGATCATTTGCTGCAAGCATTCGGCGACCGCTTTTCGCACGATTTGTTTTTCAGGGATCTGACAACGGGATGCTTGTTCCATGAGCTCAGGTTTTTTAGTCTTGAGATAATTCATATAGACAAGGTACATGGGATTTTTGGTTCTTTCTCCGATGATTTTTAAATCATCAATCATTGCTATTAAACAGGTCTCTCTAAATTCACAACGGACTAGCATTAATATTAATTGATATCGACCTTCTTGACGCTGCGTAAAAGTGAGTTTGTTTAATTCAGTCGATTGGTCAAGCTTTTCTAAAATAGCGAGCGCAAAGGCATTTTGCCCCCCTAACCCAATCAACAATCCGAGAACCCAGGATGTCACTTTCATCATATTTTCCTTGGTAAAATGCTTAGGTGCTAACTAACAAAAATGCCATAAATTCAAGACAGCTTTTTTAGAATAGTTGAATTTTTTAGGAGGTGAGTTGTGTATTTTATGATGTCTATGATAAAAAGCCTCGAGATCAGTGAATGGTCTTAGGTCGAATTGGATGTTGATGAAAATAAAGGAAGGTTACTATGTTATCAATGATGAATATTGCTGGAGCCGCAGCACAAGAAATCGCTGAACAGGGCACTGAAGCCGTTAAAGAAGCTGTCACGAATGAAAATGCTGCAAGCCTCTTAAGCTCGGTGTTAAATGCGGTCTCTCACTGCCCCTCTTTTGTTACCGAAACGTTAGACGCGACTGTTGGTGATAATCCTTACGTGCGTGGTGCAGCTACCCTCGCGACCTTGGCAGCCGTTGCCGTTCCAACCGCTTTATTGATAAATAATTGCAGAAAGAAATCTGCTAAATCGGGCGTTAAAATTGATGAACCCACTGCCCCACCAGCAAAACTAGACGCAGCTGATGCAGGCACAGGCCCGGGATCACCTGAACATTCAGGTTCTGGTTCAGAGCATGATGAAGCTGGCGATAGTCATGAAGAAGGCTTCAGTGCTGAAGGCCAATTAGGCGAAGACGAAGGCGTCAGACGCAGAAAACCAAGCAAATAAAAAAAAGCCGGCTGACGCCGGCTTTTTTTATTCCCTTTCCTGTTGAATCGTAATTTTGCGATGATTTTTCCCCTCCTCTGCTTTTGGCAGGTGGATAGCCAACACACCATTTTTGGTTTTGGCGACAATTTTGCTGCTATCGACCGATTCTGGCAGCGTAAACTGTCGATAAAACTTCCCGGTGGTGCGCTCTATTCGATAATAATTCTTATTCTTTTCTTCATGTTCTGCTTTCTTTTCTCCTTTTACCGTTAATGTTTTGCCGTCCATTTCAATATCAATATGGTTTGGGTCAACCCCTGGAATGTCCGCATAAACCACAAACTCCTTCTCTTCCTCTTTAATATCGACTTTAGGTGCCCAGGCTTCTTGGGCGGGAGCCAAATCTTGCTGACCACACCAAAACAAGGGCATTAACTCATTATGTAACTGGTTCAATAATGACTGTGATTGACGATAATTTTTTAAACTCATAATAGCCTCCGACAAAAATGATTCATTTCAACTCAACTTTAAAATGGGGTTTCAATTTCATTATTCAAGTAAAAACCAGTGTTTTTAATCTGTTGCATCTACAAAGATGCCCTTTCCCTACCCCTTATTGACTTAGATTGGGGCGATTTGGGATTTTTCAAGTCTGTGTATTTTTTCAAGCCTTGTTTCTTTTTAGAAATCCATATGATAAGTTGCGTTTTTTTCAACAACCACTAGAGGAAAATGTTAATGGCTGCAAAGAAAAAATCGATGCCTAAAGCAAAAGCAACGGCAAAACCTGCTAAGAAAGCTAGGGCATCAGCTAAAGCTGCACCACGCGCTGCTGCTACTGCGTCCAACAAAGCTATCTCACAAAAGCAAAGCAAATCACAAATTTATGCTGAGATTGCTGAAATGACCAATATCAGCAAGAACGATGTGAAAGGCGTCATCGCTGCCATCCGTAATATGATCGAACGACACGTCAAGCCTAAAGGTTCGGGCGAGATCGTGATCCCTGATTTAGGTATTAAAGTGCGTCGCATCAGCAAGAAAGCGACCAAAGCCAGAATGGGCCGTAACCCCTTCACCGGCGAAGAAATTCAAATCGCTGCAAAACCCGCGCGTAAATCCGTTAAGGTTAGCGCTATGAAGTCATTGAAAGCGTTAATTGAAGACTAATCTGTCTTTAAAGCGAGATTGACAAAAAAAGGCCAACAATGTTGGCCTTTTTTGATCTTGTCCCCTCTCTCGCTTCGCGGGGGAGGGGGCAATCATCACTGCCCCCATCTGTGACTCAAATTATGCGGCACATTAATCTGATCCAAAATCCTTGCCACCGTAAAATCTACCAAATCTTCGACCGTTTTAGGCCGAAAATAAAAACCAGGACTGGCCGGCATAATACACACCCCAAGACGCGCTAATGTCAGCATGTGCTCTAAATGAATAGCGGATAAGGGCATTTCACGAACCACTAGCACCAGTTTACCCTGCTCTTTAATCACCACATCCGCAGCCCGTTCGAGTAAATTATCCGACGCCCCCACTGCAATGGCAGAAAGGCAACCCGTGCTACATGGGCAAACTATCATGGTTTTAGGCGCATTGGTGCCGCTGGCTAAAGGACTAGACCATTGATCTTTGCCATATACTTTGACTTGCCCGGGAGCAGCTTGAAATCGCTCTGTGAAAAATTCGGCAATCCGTTGCGGATTACCAGGAACCTGTAAGTCAGTTTCATCATGAATAACAAGATGGCCTGCGGGTGAAATCACGAGTGATACTTGCACCTTGGCTAATATCAATTGTTCTAGCAAACGCAAACCATACTGAGCCCCACTGGCACCGGCAAAAGCGAGGGTGACCTCAGCGGGGTTGCCTGTCATGCCACCGTCTCACAAGATAAGGCATTCAACAAACGTTGATGCAGGTTATCAAAACCGCCATTGCTCATCACTAGCACATGATCTTCAGGCTTAGAAATCGTTTTAATCTGATCAATGATGGGCTGCGTATCTTTAAAAATGTGCACTTTTGATCCCAGCGCCGCAAAGGTTTCACGCGCATCCCAACTGACTTTGGGCGATTGATAAATGAATACTTCGTCAGCTTTTTGCAAGCTCGCCGCTAGATCTTCACGATGGGTCCCCATGCACATGGTATTCGAGCGAATATCTAGCACCGCAATTAAACGCTCTGCACCAATCTTGGCACGAAGCCCTGCCACCGTCGTAGTGATAGCAGTGGGATGGTGAGCAAAATCATCATAAACGGTAACATCATTGACTTTACCACGCACTTCCATGCGTCTTTTAACCGATTGAAACTGCCCTAGCGCCTCAGCAGCCAGTTTTGCCGGAACACCGGCATGAACAGACGCCATGATCGCTGCCAGCGCATTGTGCACGTTGTGTTGGCCAATTAATGACCAATTCACCGTTCCGATCACTTTGCCCAAATGCAACACTTCAAATGCACTCCCGTCTTGCGCTAGCAAGCGTGCTTGCCATTGACCAAGGTTAAGCCCAAAGGATTGGACTTCGCTCCACGCGCCCATTTTTAACACTTCTTGCAGTGCTTTATCATCTTCTGGAACAATCAAAGCACCATGACCTGGCACAGTTCGTACTAAATGGTGGAATTGCCGTTGGATCTCGGATAAATCTTTGAAAATATCCGCATGATCAAATTCAAGATTGTTCATTACACAAGTGCGAGGATGATAATGCACAAATTTTGAACGCTTATCAAAAAAGGCACAATCATATTCATCGGCTTCCACCACAAAAAAGGGTGATTGCCCCCACTTGGCAGACACACCAAAATTCGCGGGGATCCCGCCAATTAAAAATCCTGGCTCAAGACCGGCATACGTTAAAATCCAAGCAATCATACTACTGGTGGTGGTTTTACCATGCGTGCCGGCAACCGCTATCACCCATCGCTCATTTAATAAATTTTCAGCCAGCCATTGCGGTCCTGATTGATAAGGAAGCCCCGAATTCAAAACGGCTTCAACCGCTGGGTTACCACGACTTAAAGCATTGCCGATCACCACGACATCAGGCTTAGAAGCTAAATGCTCAGGCTTATAGCCCTCTTGTAAAGTGATCCCTAGCGCTTGTAGTTGAGTGCTCATGGGCGGATAAACATTTTCATCACTCCCACTGACTTGGTGACCTTTGGCGGCCGCTAAAGCAGCAATACCCCCCATGAAAGTGCCACAAATACCGAGAATATGAATATGCATAATACCTATCCTTGTTAGGGTTGTGGTTGTGCGTTCATGCCAACAACGCTCCACAAGGGGAACGAAGCTGCAAAAATAATAAGAAATAATAGCAAAATAGACTGTGCTATCTTGGTCTCAAAAGTCTGTCGAATAATTTGTACTTGAATAGCAAAGCACCACGCCGTTAATCCCACGTTCAACATCGGCAAAGCCCCTTTGCCTACAATAGTGGAAATCAACTGTGAAAACCCCGTGATCAATATTTCTGTGCCAAATATCGCTATCAAGAATTTATTCAGACGTACAAGGAGTTTTCGCTGAGCAAGCAAAATGTAAGATATCGTGATAGAGGCGAGCACCGATAGAATGGCCGCGATGTAACATTCTGATAAGGGAATATCCACTTGCAAAGGTGTTTTTAATGCTAAAAGACGATAGACATTCAGAGCACAATCCAACATCGCAAAACATCCCAACACCACCCAAGAATAGGGCAACGTTGTTGGCTTAGCACGAAAAAAACACAATTCACCTAGTACATACAACGTTTGGTAAAGAAGAGATATCGCATTCATATATTTATTAGACCAACTTATTCAATTTAGTGACACCCCATCTCACCTCGCCAAGCGTGACTCTTTGAGATAAACTCCGGCCTAAATTCTAACCGTTTTGAGTATACATGATAAGGTAAAATAACATGGTTGCCCCAAAAAATGCTTTTTACGCCCAATCCGGCGGTGTTACATCCGTCATTAATGCCTCTGCCTGCGGTGTTATCGAAACGGCACGCCTTCATTCCGACAAAATCGGAAAAGTCTATGCGGGAAAAAATGGCATTTTGGGTGCATTACATGAGGAACTCATCGACACAAGTCTTTTTTCGGCCGCACAAATCGCTGCTTTGCGCCACACTCCATCAGGCGCTTTTGGCTCATGCCGCTACAAATTAAAAGGCTTACAAGAAAATCGAGCAGAATATGAGCGTCTCATTGCGGTTTTTGAAGCCCATAACATTGGTTACTTTTTTTATAATGGCGGTGGCGATTCACAAGATACCGCCAACAAGGTTTCTCAATTAAGCCTAGAACTGGGCTACCCCATTACTTGCATTGGTATTCCTAAAACGGTCGATAACGATCTACCGTTTACCGATAACTGCCCAGGATTTGGTTCGGTAGCTAAATATGTTGCGGTATCGATTTTTGAAGCGAGCCTCGACGTGGCCTCCATGGCAGCAAGCTCAACCAAGGTCTTCATTATGGAAGTGATGGGTCGCCATACCGGCTGGATTGCGGCTGCTGGTGCTTTGGCGCAACCGGCTGCAAATGGCGCCCCCCATTTAATTTTGTTTCCTGAAGTTCCCTTCCAACAAGCGGAGTTTTTGCAAAAAGTCCAAGAGACTGTAAAACAAAACGGCTATTGCGTGATTGTGGTTTCAGAAGGCGTTGCTCATCCTGACGGACGCTTCCTCGCTGAGTCTGGTCTTCGCGATGCCTTTGGTCATGCACAATTAGGTGGCGTCGCCCCTTATCTTGCAAACCTTATAAAATCAGAATTAAATTTAAAAAATCATTGGGCAGTGAGCGATTACTTACAACGCGCTGCGCGTCATATCGCCTCGCAAAATGATGTGGATCAAGCTTATGCACTAGGCAAGAGCGCCGTTGAATTAGCGATTAGCGGAAAAAATGCGGTCATGCCAATTGTGGTGCGTGACAGCTCTTCTCCTTACCGTTGGCATATTGAAGATGTGGCTCTTTCAAAGGTAGCCAATGTCGAGAAGAAATTGCCCAGAGAATTTATTAGCCAAGATGGTTATGGTATTACCCCAGCTTGTCGCGAATACTTAGCGCCACTGATTGCTGGCGAAGCTTACCCGCCTTATGAAAATGGCTTACCTCAGTACATTCAATTACCGTTACAAACCATTGCTAAGAAACTCAAAGAAACAGTGACCTAGCAAAAACAAATAGGTTGTAACCGCCTAAACTAAAGATCACAAACCAAGTCAAAAGGGTGCCATAAGTGCGCCCTTTTGATCGGCCCTGAGACTGACTGAGTCCAAATGCATGATAGAATCGAGCAAAGATTAAAAGGCAGCCTGCACAGTGCATAAAAAGCACTCGCAAGTGCGACAGCTCTGCACAACCCATCACTATAAGCGCTACAGGGATCGTCTCGATTGCATTACCATGAATGCGAATTGCTTTGATTAAGTCAGAATGTCCGCCATCCAAAAAACCCACGCGATGTTTTCTGCGCAAGCCCACAACTCTTAACACAAGAAAAAAAATATAAAACGACAAGAGTGTTGCGTAAAAACCCGTGATGACCATGTCTATTCCTTATGAGGTTACTTCAAAGGTTATAATAGCTTCATTATTGAATTGTGCACGATAGATCCCAGGTTCTGCTGTGACCATTCCACCTAAAGCACCCGTTATTAATAAACTGCCTTTTTCGATAGACCAGCCGTTGGCAATCACCTGATTGACCAACCACCGCAGCGCTTCCCATTGATCGCCAAAAGCTTCTTCCCCCTGACCTTGATTCACAATTTTGCCATTGTGAGAAAGGCTGACGGTAATCAAGTTAACATCCTGGCCGAGCCAATTGATCTCTTTGCTATAAATAAATGCGGCAGCTACCGCATTGGCTGCCACTAAATCGGTCACATGAATGGGCGATTTATCAAATCCCATATCAGGCAATTCAACGACAGGCACAATTTGCCCAATATAGGATTGCAGCTCGGCTATAGAGCTCACCGATCTTCTAATCGGTTTTTTAGTAATGAAGCCTAATTCCGTTTCAACAATGAGTTGACCAAATTTTTGAAGGGAAACGGTTAGACAATCAGATAAATCACCACTTTTAAGCAACACCCCAAATAAAGCGCGATTCACACCCATGTGGTTTTGTGCATCTAAGCAAGTGAGCCCCGCTTTGAAGCCGGCAACTCTATCGTGAGCTAGCCGAGACTTTATATAGGCTGTTTGAACGGCATAAGCGCTAGACATATCAAGGTTGGTTTCGTGGGAAAACGTTGGGATAGGTTGTCCCTTTTCATGTGCCTCAAGAAGTCGTCTTGCTAAGACATCCGCTTGGCCCCATACGGAAATACAGTAGCTTAAACATATACAAGTCAGGAAAGACTTTAATAGTAAATTCTTGCTCACGTCGCCTCCAGTTAGGCTATTTTATCCAGCGCTTTAGCAAAGATAAAATTTTTTTAACCGAATCCATTCAAGCATTGAACGTTCTAAGTCAGCACTAAGTCAATAAACAAAGTTAAATGCTCCCTAGGAGATCAGTATGATAGGTCGCCATTTAAAAAAATTACCTGAGAAGTCCTATAAGGTTGCACCAGGGGATGTGATTGGTGGATTGGTTTATGTTATGGACAAACCACTGGGTATTGAAGAAGGTATGGTCGGGATCAGCATTGATAGTAAAGGATATCGTGACTTTATCAAAGAACAGATCGCCTTGTTAGAAACCGTGAGGCAGGACCCCGGTCAACAACATCTGACTTCTCCTGAATTGCAAGATCGATATAACAAAATATATCGCAATCGACGCAATAATTTTTATAGCGCACCGATTGAAACACAAATTGATCTTTTAATGAAAGATAAAAAGCACGAAAAAAAACGCCACGGTCCCTCATGGAAAGAATTTAAAAATGTCTTTTTTTCATTCGGCAAATATCATGAAATGAAAGGATTACAAACTTATTATGTTAATAAAGGAGCTGGCGGATTACTCTTTGATGCCTATAAGAAAAAATGTGGTATAAAAGAGAAAGAGCACTTTGCTTCCCATATCAATAAGCTAACCAAAAATAACAACAAAGCTTATATGATCAAACAAGATGGCCAACTAGTCATGGGGGGCACAGGCCCTGGTTGGCAAAAAATATTAAAAACCACAACCGGTAAAAAACTACAACGGCTCGTGAACCCCTTTGTCATTGTGTTAACCGGCGGTCTTTCCGCCTTAGTGTTTGGAGTTGCATTGGGCTTATGGCGCAGACATTATCTCAAAAACAACACGCCAACCTCAGTGAATGCCGATGCAATTGTTGAGACTTTGTCGACAAAACTGGCACAAATCAAAGGTTTCAAGTCTCAAGAAATAGATACGATTGAAGGCACTTACACCAACGGGGCTCCCAAGGTAGTCACTGCCGTCTCTTGGATGCCTGGCTGCCGCGATCTCAGTGACAAATTAGCCGGCGGAAAAGATAACTACGAAAGTGTGATCATCGCCTGGGACAAGCATGAAGTTCCTTATAAACAAGCCCAAATCGATGGGATCGATTATGTTATCCGCTCTAAGGGCAAAGATAAAAAAGGACATATTACAGGTTATGAGAAAGTCGCTCCCGATGGTAAAGTTTCCCCTGCAACACTTGAACAATATCAAGCAGGCAAAGCTGTCTCTAATGATTCCATCGGAGGATTAGGGGAGTCTTTACTGAGCTTTATCACGATGGCCGACAGAGATGGGATTGGTAAAATTGGACAGAACAAAGCGATATTGCCCCTAAATCCTCCACAAGGCAATATGACCCATCAGTTTTTTGGTATTGATTTTGGTAAATCATTTAAAGGCCCTAATCCTATAGTAGGCAGTTTAAGAGATGACTTTACCTTTGATAATCCCAATGGTATTCGTGAGCGCTTTGTAAATTATTCAGCGCTTTATGATAATCCCCTACGCGAAAAAATGAAGGGCGTTTATTTACTTGCTGCTCTTCGTGATCAATTAACGCCATTTGAAAAAGAACGGATTGCGGCTGAGTATCAAGCTGGCAATGATCAAGCCTTCGCTGATAAACTGCGTGGTTACCCAGCCTCTGTTGGTGGCGTGAATGCAGATACTGCCTTAATCGATGCAGAAAAGCGCAAGTATATTGCGCTGGCCAATGACCCGGCCAGAAAAGATCAAAAAGATGAATATTTACAATACGCAGAAAGATTAGATGAGGTATCAAAAATCGCTAAAAATACCGATAAAGCGATAATGAAAACCTTTGAAAAACGTATGCATTTAACGCCGGTTCAAATTGACTTACTCGACAATATCGAAAAACTCACAGCGAAGAATGCCCATACCTTATCGATTGATGGTAAAGTTCAGCTTAATCATATTCGTGTAGATAGAGCCGACAGAGTAGAATGGCAATTGCAGAAAAATCCCAATGGGACTTTTGATTTAACTTGCGAAGAAAGACAAAATATCCCTGCCATTCGCGAACGCCTAAATAAGCTCAATGATCCTGAAATTACTCCCTTATTGCAGCAAATTGCTCTGGATGGGAAAAAGTTAAGCTTGAAGAATATTTCAGAAGCGGATCTCAACAAGCTGTGCCAACGACTTAGTGAACAAAAAGTAGCTGATGCACGCGGTGTTGAATATCGTTCGCTTGAACAGCGCAATGCTTTCCATCACCGGTTAAAACCTGCTGAGAACAAAAAGCCAAAAGCATCTCTGCCAATTGATATTCCCAAATCGAAATTTCACTCAGAACCTGTTGAAAGAATGCAGCCTATGCATCCTCCGTTAAGTCATCAGTTTAATTTGCATGTACCGGTTAGTTCCCTGGGGCTTGAAGCGGTCTTAGTGCAATTGGGAAGCTTGAAAAAGGTAGAAGAGTATCTTGACCATGAAAAAAATAAAGCAGACTGTGAAGTTACAGGCCCCGTACAACGAACAAAAATTGGGGTTTTAAATCCACAGAATGCCCTTGTCATTCCGTTAAAAAACCCACGCACCAATAATAAATTAGAAATTTTTGCGCAAGAGTCTTTATATAACGAAGTTCGATTTAGTGTAGATAAAGATTCAGGCGAGCGGGACTTTATTCATGCAGTCAAAGCGATTTGTCGCTTAGCCATTCAAAATGCAGCTTCTAATTCAACTTTTGATCTCAGTGTTGCAGCTCCAGATAAGAAACCCTTAATAAACGAAATCTTTGAAGAGGTTTTAAAGGAAGAACTCAGTAAGGGGCAAATCCATTTTGCACCAGAAGCAGCCCCTCGCCTTGTTGATACCGGCTTAAAAGGTCCTGATCATCAGCACAGGACCAGTACAAATTTATGAAATGTTAAAGTTTGCCACCGCCCTGCCGAGAAAGTAGTTACCAAATGCTTTTTGGATTTTCTATATAGATGGACAGGAAATGGATGGGGACATTATGAAACGTTTAACATGGATTTTACTCGCAACACTACCCACGATCGCTTTAGCAGATGATAACTTACCTTCAGCTTCAACTGCATCCTCACAAGGAGCAGCGCAAGAAACATCACTGCCTAACAGCCAGTTACCACAAGCACCCAGCAGCACGCAATTTAGTGAGCCTTCATCGAGCGTAACACCTGCTGGCTTGCCATTAAGTGCTACTCAACCATCTGCGATTAGCGCTGACCCTGCGGCGGCAGTTGCAACCCCAACAAGCACATCCACAAGTGCCGGCCAAGCAACGGTAATTAGTGCGGATCCTTCAGCCACAGCTGCAGCAGAACCCGCCAAACCTGTTGGCCCAAGACCGGGTGGTCCAAACAAAGGCATGCTACCTGAAGAGTTTAAAGTGTATTACAGTGAAAAAGCAGGGATCTCAAAAACCGCGTTTAAGGGCGGCAGTGAGAAAATTATCCCAACGAAGAACGATTTTACTGAAGTGCCTGGCTGTTATATTTCCTGCTATACCAATGACCCCAAAAAGGGCCTTTACCACGTTGGTGATAATACCTATTTAATTGGCCAAATTCGCGTTTCAGGCCATTACTACGGTGGTAACTGCTTACCAAAGGGTTTTGAAAATAAAGATGTTCGCACTGCGAAAGAATTTAAAGAAATGTGCGAAAAAGACTTCCCAGAAAAATGCGATAAACTCTCTTGCAGCGTTGGCAGCAACAACACTGCGCAGTGGTTTAACTAGTCTGATAGGAAGATCACGAGTTTAACTCAAAAAAAAGGGTGCATCATGCACCCTTTTCTTTTTGATCATTGCTTAGACATTTTCTGCAGGAGCCGCCGGAGCAGGTTCAAGTTCTTTCATGCTAAGGCGAATTCTGCCTTGTCTGTCGATTTCTAGAACTTTCACCTTCACGATTTGCCCAACAGATAACACTTTGCTGACATCTTCAATTCGTTGATTGGAGATCTGCGAAATATGAACCAAGCCATCTTTGCCTGGTAATACCGTCACAAACGCACCAAAATCAACGATACGTGCTACTTTGCCTTCGTATACTTGATTCACTTCAACATCCGCAGTGAGTGATTCAATACGACGTTTGGTTGCTTCACCGGATTCTCTATCGTTAGCTACGATATTGATAGTGCCATCGTCGTTCACTTCAATGCTGGTACCGGTTTCTTCGGTTAAGGCACGGATAGTTGCGCCACCTTTACCGATAACATCGCGAATTTTCTCTGGGTTCACTTTTAAGCTGTAAACGCGTGGAGCATAATCAGACATTTCGGTGCGGGGACCACTCATTTCTTTATTCATGATGCCCAAGATATGTAAACGACCGGTACGCGCTTGCGCTAGAGCCACTTCCATAATCTCGCGGGTAATGCCGTTGATCTTAATGTCCATTTGCAATGCGGTCACACCTGTTTCACTACCGGCGACTTTAAAGTCCATATCGCCTAAGTGATCTTCGTCACCCAAAATGTCAGATAAAATAGCGAATTGGTCTTCTTCTTTAATTAAGCCCATTGCAATACCAGCAACTGGAGCCTTCAATGGAACGCCAGCATCCAAGAGTGCAAGGCTGGTGCCACATACGCTGGCCATGGAGCTAGAACCGTTAGATTCCGTAATTTCAGAAACCACACGTAGCACATAGGGGAACTTAATGGTATCAGGTAGGATAGGCTGAATTGCACGACGTGCTAAACGGCCATGGCCAATTTCACGACGCTTTGGGCTGCCCATCATACCCACTTCACCCACACAGTAGGGAGGGAAGTTATAATGCAACATAAAGGGTTCTTTCTTCTCACCCACTGCACTATCAATGACTTGTGCGTCACGACCCGTACCTAAGGTGGCCACCACAACAGCTTGCGTTTCACCGCGGGTAAAGAATGCTGAACCATGGGTACGTGGTAACACGCCTGTTTGCACAGAGATGGGTCGAATGGTTTCAGTATCACGACCATCAATCCGTGCCTCGCCGCGCAGAATGCGACTACGGACAATTCTTTCTTCAATTTGACCAAACACGCCCATGACCTGACCTTGCGTATGGCCAGATTCTTCTGTGACCAAAGCAGCCACAGCGTCTTTTTTTAGTTTTTTGAGAGTGTCTTGGCGTTGTGCTTTATCAGCAACCAAATAAGCTTGCTCAATCGCTTCACCAAATTGCGCGTTAGCTTTTTCGAGCAATTCAGTCAGAGGCGCTGGTGCCTGCCAATCCCACTTCGGTTTACCAGCTTCAGCGGCTAACGCTTCAATCGCTTTAATCACGATTTGCATTTTGGCATGACCAAACATGACCGCTTCTAACATCACCGATTCTGGCAACTGATTGGCTTCGGATTCAACCATTAACACTGAGGTTGAGGTTCCTGCCACAACGAGATCTAAATCAGAATAGCGTAATTCGCTATTGCTGGGATTTAAAATAAACTCGCCGTTACAATAGCCCACGCGCGCACCGCCAATCGGGCCCTCAAAGGGGATCCCAGAAACAGCAAGAGCGGCAGAGGCACCAATCATGGAAGGTATATCGGGATTGATTTCAGGATTAATAGACATCACTGTTGCAACGATTTGCACTTCATTATTAAACCCTGCTGGGAATAATGGGCGTAGTGGTCTATCAATGAGTCGCGAAACCAATGTTTCGTTTTCGCTGGGTCTACCTTCACGTTTGAAAAACCCGCCGGGAATTCTGCCGGCTGCATACATCCTTTCTTGATAGTTCACTGTTAAAGGAAAAAAGTCTTTGACAGTATCTTGATCTTTAACACCAACGACAGTGACCAGCACTACCGTTCCGTCCATATTCACCATCACAGAGCCTGTTGCTTGACGAGCGACAACGCCCGTCTCCAGACTTACTGTATGATTTCCGTATTGAAAAGTTTTTAAACATGCAGCCACAGTTAATTCCTTGGGGTTATCGATGTTTTAAGGGAGAACTAGCGACGTAGCTCTAATCGCTCAATTAAGCTCTTATAGGTAGCGGGAGCTTGGCGCTGTAAGTAATCTAATAACTTACGACGGCGCGCTACTAAATTCATCAACCCTCGTCTTGAATGGACATCTTTGGGGTGAGTTTTTAGGTGCTCTGTTAAATAGGAAATTCTGGAACTTAACAAAGCCACCTGTACTTCGGGAGAACCGGTGTCGCCTGCAGTTCGTTGAAATTTCTCAACAACCTGGGCCTTAGCTTCTACAGTTAAAGTCATTATCAACTCCGCTTAGTATTGCTTAATATTATAAGTTAGTTATTAAAATTCTTAGTCTGGGCAGACTTAAGAAGTCAAGCATTTTAGCACAGGCTCAATACTTGCACACCCATTATTCTCAGATGTTTTGGCCATGAGACGCTTTGGCGCAATTCGATTATCGGCAATTTGTCCTATCCCCATAAAATCCCCTGAATGATCGAGCAATATGACGTTTTCTTGGGGTTGCTCTGCCACAAAAGGCATTGTTTGTCCTCGACATAGTTTAATAGCAGTCTCCTGATCTAAGGTCACTGCCGGTAATAATTTCGCTAAGATCTCGGGCACAGACAATAAAAAAGGCATAGCAGTATTATCTGCCCCAGCTAACTCATTTAGTTCTACCATAGGGTAGGATTGAAAAGGAGCCACCCATAATCGATGCAATACTCCCACATGAGCCCCACAGCCTAAAAACTGGCCAAGCCCCTCTACCAAGGTCCGAATATAAGTGCCTTTGCTACAGGTTACGGTTAAGACCAGTCGGTCTTGATCGCGGTGGGTAAGTGTCAGTTCAGAAATGGTGATGGTTCTTTCTTTGCGCGCTACTTCTATACCACGCCGGGCCAGTTTATAAAGAGGTTGGCCATTATGTTTCACCGCTGAATACATCGGGGGGATTTGCGTTTGTGTGCCTAAAAAATGGCTAAGGGCCGCTTGGATTTGTTCATCGCTAAATGAGGGTACCGCTTGTGTGTTAAGGACTTCACCTTCTTTATCACCGGTGGTGGTCGTGCTACCCAAACAAGCTTCAACGGTATAACGCTTGTCTTCTTCAATGAAAAATCGGGAAAATTTAGTGGCTTCTCCCAAGCAAATGGGTAACATGCCACTGGCAAGTGGATCAAGACAACCTGTGTGCCCTGCTTTGTCTGCTTTCAATAAACGCTTGGTTTTTTGTAAGGCACTATTAGAGGAAATACCGGTGGGTTTATTGAGTAGCAAAATGCCATCAATCATCATTATCTTTTTTGTCCGAAGCAACAGCATCATCAATCATCTTTGAGATCCGATTCGCTTTGATGGTGGTATCATCATAAACAAAAGATAATTGGGGGATCACTCTGATTGACATGCGCCTAGCCAGTTGCGCTCGCAAAAAACCTGCCGCTTTATTCAAACCCTCTAAGGTTTCTTGCGCTTTTTCTTCCATCATAACGCTGACAAACACTTTAGCATAGGCTAAGTCTTTGGATACTTTAACCTCAGCGATGGTAATCATACTGACGCGTGGATCTTTCAACTCTTGCTGGATGATAGATGATAACTCGCGTTGCATCACATCACCAATTCTGTCTGTACGATTAAAATCTCTCGCCATACTCTTCTCTCTTTGCCCTTAGGCATTGCTGCCCGGCATAGCTTTTAGCGACGCCGGGTTGCCTAATACTTCTGTTATCTGTCTTCTGGTACGGGAGCGAACACTTCAACTTTTTCGTAGACTTCAATCTTGTCGCCTACTTTAACATCGTTGTAGTTCTTAACGCCGATACCACACTCAGTTCCCATACGAACGGATTGAGCATCTTCTTTGAATCGACGTAAAGATTCTAAAGCACCTTCATAAATCACAACGTCATTACGCAATACGCGAATAGGTAAGTTACGTTTAATGGTACCTTCAACCACCATACAACCGGCAATTGCACCAAATTTCGAGGAACGGAATACGTCGCGCACTTCTGCCAAACCAACGATTTGTTCTTTGAATTTCGGCCCAACCATGCCTGAAATAGCTGCACGAATGGTATCAATTACATCGTAAATCACGCTGAAGTAATGAATTTCAATCCCTTCTTGTTCTGCCAATTTACGCGCAGTACTATCAGCACGAACGTTAAAGCCCACAATGATACCTTTGGAAGCCATCGCTAAGTTCACATCGGATTCATTAAGACCACCGACGCCCTTCGCAACAATCTTCACAATGACTTCGTCATTAGACAGTTTTTCTAATACTTCAGTTAAGGCTTCAATCGAACCCTGTACGTCAGCTTTGACAACAATATTCAATTGACGGGTACCGGTTTCTTGCATGCGATCCATAAAGCCTTCGAGTTTCGAAGCTTGCTGGCGCGCCATTTTCACTTCGCGGTATTTGCCCTGTCTGAATAAGGCGATTTCTCTGGCTTTTCGTTCATCAGGGACCACAGTCATCTCATCGCCTGCTGAAGGGGTACCTGAAAGACCGAAGACTTGAACAGGAATAGAAGGACCTGCTGAATTCACAGGGTGACCATTCTCGTCCAACATGATACGAACGCGTCCGTATTGTGAACCGGTAATAACGATATCGCCTTTATTGAGCGTACCATTTTGAACCAAGATGGTTGCAACCGGACCACGACCCTTGTCTAAACGCGATTCAATGACCAAACCACTAGCAGGACAATCGACATGCGCTTTCAGCTCTAAGACTTCCGCTTGTAACAAAATACCTTCTAACAACGCATCAATACCAGTACCGACCTTCGCGGATACAGGTACGAACATGGTGTCGCCACCCCATTCTTCAGAAATCACCTCATGTTGAGATAATTCGTTTTTAATGCGATCGAGATCGACACCTTCTTTATCAATTTTGTTAATCGCTACTACCATTGGCACTTCAGCAGCCTTGGCGTGCTGAATAGCTTCAATGGTCTGAGGTTTGACGCCATCATCAGCTGCAACAACTAAGACCACCACGTCGGTACATTTCGCGCCGCGAGCACGCATCGCACTGAATGCTGCGTGACCTGGTGTGTCAAGGAAGGTGATCATGCCGCGCTTGGTTTCAACGTGATAGGCACCAATATGCTGCGTAATCCCGCCTGCTTCACCTGCTGCCACTTTAGTGGTTCGAATATAATCAAGTAATGAAGTTTTACCATGATCAACGTGACCCATAATGGTCACAATGGGAGCGCGGGTGGTTTCCGTTCCTTCATAGTTAATTTGAATGCTGTCTTCAACCGAATCTTGTTTGCGTAAAACGGGTTTATGCCCCAATGCTTCGCAAACCAACGTAGCGATATCTTGATCAACCACTTGGTTAATAGTAGCCATTACGCCCATTTTCATCAGTGTTTTAATGACTTCTGCACCCTTAACTGACATGCGCTGGGCAAGTTCATTCAAGCTGATGGTTTCTGGAATTATAACCTCTTTCACAACAGGTGCCGTGGGTTTTTCAAATGCATGCTTTTTAGGACTGTTCTCATCAAATTTCTTGTATTTCGATCTTCTTTTGCGTTGGTGACGACCACCATCTTCACTGTCGATATCTTGAATGTCGCGAATTTTTTTGCTGCCTTTAGGCTGCTTGAGGGCTTTTTTACCGCCTGCTCCTTCGCGTTCTTTTTCTTTGGTATGACCTCGTTTATCTTCAAAACCAGCAGCAGGACGATGCACTTCTTTGGCAGGTTCCTTAGCTTCAACAGGTTTTTCTTCAACAACCACTGGTGCAGGTTTAATCACTTCTTCTAAAGTGAACTCTTCCGCTATAACAATGGGTGCCGCTTTTTCCGCTTCAATAGCAACTTCGGGTGTTTCAGTTTTAGATTTGGCCGTTTTTGCTTTAGTGGCTTTTTCAGGCTTAGCTGCGACTTCCTCAGTGCTTGCCTCAGCAACAATCTGTGGCGCAACTTCAGGAGCAGCGGTGACCGCCTCTTCCTGCGGCACATTAGCTTCTTCAGCGGCTTGTGCAGCAACTTGCTCGAGCCCCTCTGGTGTTGCAGGACGTTTGATAAATTTTCGTGTTTTTTTGGTAACTACTTTAACGGTTTTCTTGCTGGAACTTCCAGCAACCTTCACGTTTAATTCGCTAACCTTTTCACGAGTGACCGTAAACTGGGTTACCCCAGCTTTGGTTGAACTATCTTTATCACCATGATCACTTTTGAGCTTTTCTAAAAGCTTTTGCTTTTGCTCATCGGTCACGCGATGTTTAAGACCTGCTTTGCAATCGATACCCGCACTTTCCAACTGTTGCAGCAACAATGTGGGCGAAATTTTTAGTATCTCAGCATATTCTGCAACGGTTACCTCAGACATGGGTCCTCCCGCTAGTGCCGTATTATTGCTCAATAAACCAATGGGCGCGTGCAGCCATAATCAACTTCGCTGCGCGTACTTCATCCATCCCTTCAATCTCCAAGAGATCATCAACGGCTTGTTCAGCCAAATCATCTCTAGTGACGATGCCGTGATTTGCTAAGGAATAAGCCAACTGCCTATCCATGCCTTCCACTTCCAGCAAATCTGACGCCGGTGCGTTTTCACCTAAACGCTCTTCCTCTGCTATCGCTTTGGTTAACAGCGTATCTTTGGCACGGCCACGTAGTGAGGTTAATAAGGCCTCATCCATGCCATCTACTTCCATTAATTCTTGAGTAGGAACGTAAGCAATCTCTTCAATGCTGGTAAAGCCGGCTTCGATTAAGTTGGCAGCAATCTCAGGTGAAATTAACAAGTGCTGCATGAATAATTGTGACAGTTTTGCAAACTCTTCTTCGTCACGTGTTTGTGCTTGATTTTGCGAAATAACGTTGAGCTCCCAACCGGTTAATTGACTTGCCAATCTAATATTTTGTCCACTACGCCCTATCGCGGCAGATAGTTGCTCATCGGCAACAATCACATCCATCGAATGGGCATCATCATCAATGATAATCGAAGCCACTTCTGCTGGAGCAATGGCGTTAATTACGAACTGTGCTGGATTATCATCCCACAATACGATATCGACTCGTTCACCACCCAATTCACTGGACACCGCTTGTACACGAGCCCCTCGCATACCAACGCATGCGCCAATGGGATCAATTCGATTATCTTTGGCTAGTACCGCAATCTTAGCTCTAACGCCTGGATCACGTGCTGCCCCTTTGAGTTCGATTAAACCATCACCAATTTCAGGTACTTCAATCTTAAACAATTCGATAAGCATTTCAGGGCATGTGCGGCTAATGATTAACTGCGGACCTCTTTGATCATCACGCACATCTTCTAGGTAAGCACGCACTCTGTCACCAACACGGACAATTTCACGTGGCAACATATCCTGGCGACGCAATAATGCTTCTGCATTGTTGCCTAATTCGATAATAATATTTTCGCGAGTGACTTTTTTGACAGTACCGGCAACTAATTCACCGATACGAGCACGATATTCATCTGCGATTTGATCACGTTTAGCCGCACGCAGCCTTTGCATGATCACTTGTTTAGCTGTTTGTGCAGCAATACGACCAAATTCAACTGAAGGTACTGGTTCGAGAATTTGCTCACCCAGTTTGGCATCCGCTTTTTTCTCACGCGCTTCATTCAACGTTAACTGTGCATGTGGATTGGTTATGCCAACAACCTCACCTTCTTCATTGGTAGCATTCTCGTCTACGACTGTCCAAGCACGAAACGTTTCGTAATCACCGTTGGTGCGGTTGATCACAACTTTAAATTCCCAATCTGCGCCGTATCGCTTTTTACTTGCTGATTCTAATGCTGCCTCAAGCGCTTCAAAGACGATTTCTTTAGGGACATTCTTCTCATTCGAGACGGCATCTACTACTAAACGAATTTCTGGATTCATCGTTTTGCCTCTTTTTCTATACGGCTAGCGCCAATACTAATGTCCGGTATGACTTTTGCTTTATCAATATCGCTGTATTTTAACGAAATTGATTTCCCGTCCACTTCCATTTCAATACCGTCATCTTCAGCTTTAATTAAAACACCTTTAAAATTCTGTCGGTTTCCTAGTGCGAGACTTGTTTTAACCATTATTTTTTGCCCCACTTGTAACTTAAAGTGCGCCGGCATAAATAAGGGTCGTTGCAACCCAGGAGACGATACTTCTAGCGTGTACTGCCCACTAATCGGCTCTTCTACATCAAAGACAACACTAATTTGACGACTGAGTTCCACGATATCATCAATCGTGATCCCACCTGGCTTATCAATATAAATTCGCACGACGGTGTGTTTGCCACCACCGACACACTCAACACCCACCAGTTCAAACGGCGTACCCGCAAGAATCGGGTTAATAAGATGATGCCACTTGGGTTGCTGATGCATGTGTTATATTAAAAATCCTATGCTGGTATCCAAACAAAAAAGTGGGCATTGCCCACTTCCTTTACTGATTCATTTTCCGAGCGTTCTTCGCTCAATAAAAAACCCCATGTTGGGGTTTACTACGTAAGAAGCTGGTAGCGGGGGCAGGATTTGAACCTACGACCTTCGGGTTATGAGCCCGACGAGCTGCCAGACTGCTCCACCCCGCGACAAGTTGGCATATCATATGTTAAACAACCTTACTAAGCAAGCGTCATTACCCGTCAAAGTGTGCTAACAAGTTGATTTGAATTGAAAAGTCCTTCATTAATTACGAATAGTTTTCTAACTACCTATTGTTAAAAAGGTCATTTGTCTCACCAGCTTGTGGTCGGTATACTCCATTTTGTTGCATATACACAGTATGCAATAAGCAACTTAAATCAAAGGAGAATGTTATGAAACAATTAAATCTTACCGAAACCAATTTAGTCTCTGGCGGCGATTTTAACCTTAACTGGACCATGCATGTTCCTTCTGACTGCGCACCAGCCATTACCGGTTTAGTTCAACAAATCGTTTCTGGCCAAGTTTTTGACACCGCTGCTTTTGCAAGTGCATTGAATGCCGCAGGCCCAATGCTAAACGAGGTGAAAATCAGCGTTATTTCCTTTTCCGACTTTAACTGATCTCGAGTAGTAGACCTCAAGCAGCAGTTGGCCCCGGTTTTATTTAGACGACCGGGGCTATTTTATTGCTGATTATCTCAGCGCTCTTTATAATTAGCTAATATCTAGCCATAGCTTTTATCAACCCTACTTTAAATGAACATCTTAACCACAAAGCAGCTCTCTCTTATTAGTGGGGGCACCCCTCATAGACAGTGCCAAGTGATTGTAGAAGCTGACGTTTCAGCCGAGTGTGCTCGTTTTGTTGCTAGCACGTGGGAACAGGTTTATAACAAGACGCTCACAACCGCACAAGGCGCCAAAATGATATTTGTATCCGCTTTTGATACGGTGGAATTAGAGAAGGCGTTTGCGGGGATGAAGGTGAGGTGTGTGGGGTGAGTCTCTAACGTAATAAACTGCAAGCTAAATACTTTAATAAATTGGGATTGCAAGCAAAGCCCATCTCGCGGTAGCGAGGGGTTCAATCCATATGATTTTGTTTTACCGCAAAATACTGTGATCCGATTTAAGCGAAGTGAAATCAAATTGCAAGCTCGATTTAGGAACCTTTGAAAATTTCAGCGATTTTTAACGGAGATTCTAAGAGGGGAAGCTAACGATGGGAGTTAAGCAGAGATAGGCATCTATCTCTGCTTAATTGGGATTTTAGTACTTAAGACCGGTTACTAATCTGCCTTGGGGAGCAGGTGCTGTACCTGGGGTTGGAGTACCACGGAATTCAGCTTTGATTTCGCCTACGGCGGCTCTAGCACCATTACTGAATACAGCGGCTCTTTGGGCTTGGAGGCCTGAAATTTCGGAGTCAAGGCGAGAGACGTTTTGCATACGAGCTTCATATCTAGCTTTTGACGCGTCAGCAGCAGCTACTTGAGCCTTATACTGTTTTTGAATTTCTGCTAAATCAGCAAAATAAGCTTTAAAACGAACTACTTCTTCTTTATCCAAACCGCTCATAAGCTGCTTTACTAAAGCAACGTTCTTCGCTTGATGTGCATCTACAATCTTCCCAAATTTTGACTGTTCATCAGCAGAGTATTTAGAGTTAAGATCTATGGTTGGCCCAGATGCTGTCATTGTTAATCTCCAGTGGAATTTACCAAAAGCGATACTACTTCATGGGAATGTCTAATTCAAGATAAATTATGTTGATAAGTGACTAATGATTAGATTTCTTGAATATACGGCATTAGTGAAAATGCAACATTCTATTTTGTCTGAGTGACAGAACTCCTATTTTTTGGTTCCTCTTCAGACTCAGTAAGGCTGGCAAATAGATCATCTATATCTAAATCATCCCCTTTTATCCTGTTTTCATTTTCACCATACTCTTCTGATATGGCTTCTCTCTGCTGCAAGTGTAAATTATAGTCTAATTTTGCTGAACTTAACTCTTCAATTTTTTCCTCATTCTTCTCTTCTATCTTCTCATCAATTACCTTCACTTCTTTGCAAATTTTCTCACCCTGCTCTATAAATCTTTCACCCAACTGCTCTAAATCTTGAGGAGGGATATTATTAACATCCACGCCTTCTTTCTTGGCAATATCTTTGAATAATTCTTGGTTTTCGCGTTGAGTGGCTTTGGGATCCGTTTTTTCAAGTTCTTTTAAGCGAGTATCAATTTCTTTTTCTCGTGCTTCTAATTTAGCTAATTTCACTGAATCTTGGGTACTAAGAGATTTTTGGGCACCATTGTAACCGGGCATAAAAGTAACGCTACTGCTACGCACTTGCTTTTGTGATTGATTAATTTGCGCTTTTTGCTCTTTAATGTCTTTCAATTCGCTTTTTAATTCTTTAACTTCTTTGCTCTTAAGCTCTTCTCGCTTATACATTTCACGTGCCAAGCTTTCTTGGATCCTGATGGCTTGGCTGTCAGTCATATAATCGTTCAAACGCTTGCCACTCGGCAAAATGGTTTGTTTGTGTTGTTCTAATGCCTCTTTAGCACCGTTGACGAAAGTCGCTTCTTTTTGTGCTTTTAACTCCGCAATTTCTTTATCCAGGCGTTCGATATTCGCTTTATGCTTTAACATGTCAGACATAGCTTGTTTTTGCAGACGATCAAGATAATTTCGTAAGTCTTGCTGCATCTGTTCAGTAGCACTACGATAAGCTTCTTTCATTGCTTGATCTTTTTCAGCAGCTTCTTTCTTAATTAAATCTTGCACTTCTTCATGCATTTTTTTCATTTGTTCTGCCACAACAAAGGTTGAGACAGCTTCTTCGATGGCATGTTCTATTTGCTTGCGTTTGATGGCAATGTTACATTTAAGCTCAATCAGATTTTTATCGGCATTTTGTGCTTCAATAAAATTTTTATCTAAAGGATCAGGCGTTAAAAACAGCTTTTTAAGCTCAAATACTTCTTCAGCAGTGCGCAGGGTGTTTAATACTTGGGAGAGGACTTGTTGTTTATTCTGTTTGTTTTCATCGACTTTAATGTCATATTTGGACAACAATTGTTGCAGACGCTGTTTTGACCTATCACCAACCCAGTCATATATGTTGTATCGATCGGCCATAAAAGCACCACTCATTTTTGCTGCGTTTAATGAGTGGACAGCCGTTTAGCATAAAAGGTTCAAAATGGAGAAATTACTTAGAGATCAGTGCAAATCCCCCATGCGAAATTGGCTTTTTTTACTTGTGCTACATTGGCCTTGGGATCTCAACCCCATTTGAAAGCTCTGACTCTTCGTTATCTGAAGTGACTTGAGATTGATTAATCCGACGAAACAATAAGGTTCCTTGTGGCAAATTAATACTAATTTCGTTGCCAGTAGTTCCAACATAATCCTCTATAAAATCCAACAAATCCTCTACAGAATCATCTTCGCTGCCGTTTACGGAAGACTCAGATAATGCGATTTCTGTATTGACTGGTTCACTGTTTGTGGAAGGGACACGGGCATAGTGTGGTTGTAATGGGTTGTAAGCTCCAGCCGCTGTTAGGTTTACTTCTCGCGCCCTTGCAGCTCGTCGCTCTTGGTTTGCTGTTGAATATTCACTTATAAGATCCCAGACTTCATCAAACATATCGGTGGCAATTGGAATGACAACGAGTGCAACACAAAAAGGAATAAAATTAACACCAACGTATATTGTGGCAAATTCACTCGCAAAGAAGCCAAGCATTACTAATAAAAGCAGGTACCAAAGAACCTTGAAGCTAACGACTATCGCTTGCTTTAACCAGTGAAACAATTCCATATGATCCCTACTTACCAAACTACGACGGCTTACTTAACTACCTAGGACAGTAATGGGGTGTGACAATATATCAAGAATGGATCGCAGTCAAAGCAGCGCTGGCTAGCGATTTTGTCTCACCGCCGCCGCGCTCAGCGCCGCGGTCGCGGTGCGGCAGAATCATCAGAAATATTAGACAGGGCTGCTGTGCGAACTGCTTCGCGCCTTTCTTCAAAATCAACAAGATAAGCCATTTGATCATCACTCAAACCTGACAGATCAATAACAGGAGCAATACCGGTGCGCCTTTCAAATTCTTCAGCTAAAGTGATGATATTGAGAGGCTCAGGTGGGGGTAGTGGAGGAAGTGGTCGTGGTTCATCTCGACGATTTGAAAAAATTGCATCGTACATTTCTGTCGCTAGCGGCGCGAAGACTAATGCTAAGGTAAAAGGCAAAAAATGGATCCCCACTGTTGCTAGGGTGATATCGGTGATGATTTTCCCAAGAAGAGCGCATAATGAAACAGTAATAATCCCAAATATTAAGCAAAGTAACATGACTTTTAAATTTTCTAAGATATACATCCAATACCTCTTTGCGGGATAACTTTTTAAATTCGATTTTACAGCCTATAGGATTGTGTGACACCGCTTCCGCGGTGAATATTATGTGGGTGGCTCTCCCCCCATAGCGGCTTCGCCGCAATAGGGGGCTATTATCTGATATCGCTACCGCGATTTATAGAACAATCTTCATCAACTCCTGGCGGTAGCCAGGTAATAAAATAGCCCCGCATTGCGCGTAGCGCTATGTGGGGTGAGATATACCAACAAAATCAGCACCGCGGCAGCGGTGCGACTTTAATGCGAATCATCATTCGCCGATTTCGTTTCATCGACAAAATATTTATCAAGCTCCTTCAAGTATTCACGTACTCTATCAGGGGTAATTTCGCCGTCTAGTTGTGGTGTTGAAATCATATTAATAACATCCCACATTCTTTCATAAAAATCTGCGCTTTCATCATTCATGTAATCAATACAAACATACTCACCTCGAAACGACAGGAACTCAGCCCATCTGGATAAATTATATGCATCAATTTTGTTGCTCAAATACAAATTAATCATTTTTCTTAGATGCTTGGGCTCAACTTCAATTTCGAATTCAGAGTCTTCAGAACTGAGGAGGTCATCATCTAATGCAGTTAAGTCACCATCTAATATTGCCAATAAATCATTTTTTTGCATTTCTTCTCTCCCCCTTTTGACATCATAAAATTATCTACCTTTGGATGTCGCATCAGGAATTTCTACGACAAGAACAATTTTCTTTATATTGACTAAAGGAAACAAACCATCAATGTTTTCAAATGTTCTCGTCGCTCTTTTTTTAGTGGGCTCAACACCAGGCGATCTTGCAAAAATATCCTCCCCAACTACTTTTACAGTTCTATCTTCAACACCATCTATAAATATTTTCCCCTCATAAGTGCCTGTTAATATGGGTTGATCTTCAGGCTCAACAAAACCAGCTATCACAGTTTGCGTTCTATTTATAATTTTAAAGAAATCAGTAACATTCATGACAAATTTACTATTCATAAATCACCTACAGCTACCCGCCAATATTGTCACCGCTATATTTATTCATACCTGGCTTGCAATTTTGCTTCTTTTGCAGCTTTGCCAGACAAGCGCGCTTGGTTGCCTTCTCGCGGCAGCGAGAACAGATTATAGCCCCGCATTGCGCGAAGCGCTATGTGGGGTGAGATATACCGACTAAATCAGCACCGCGGCAGCGGTGCGACTTTACATCGCATCATTTGCTGATTCAGGATCAATAACATATCCCACACCATCTTTCGTCACGCCAACCTTTATTGATTCACGAGGTGTGTCATCAGGCTTCTCAAATTCACCTGTGCTTTCAAGATCAGACTCATATGCGCACCAACAACTATCGCCCCTTAAAGCTATAGTGTAATACCACTCACGAGGCTCTTCTCTTGCCTTACCAACAATTACAGCTCTTTGATTGTGAATTTCACGTAAATTTTTATTTTTCGTATTAACCTTAACTACTTCATAAAATTCAAATTTTGATTTACTCATATTATTACCTATGTGTAATTTTACCCTTTAGTGATACGTTAAGGTGCTTTTGATCACGAGAAGCCCAACCTAATTGCTTTTTTCCAACTTCTGATAATTGAATATCCCATTCAAACGGCTCACCTTGTGTACGTGATGGACCTTTAACCCATTCATTTTTAAAATTATCATAAAACCCATTATTGGGACCTCTTGGTAGTGGATCCTGAGGATTATATTTCTTTGGTGGAATATATCTTATTTTACCTTCATTCGGTAAGCACTGCGCCTTCATTCTTCCTTTCTTCGACCAACCTTCAGGATCTTTGTTGGTTCTATACTCATAAAAAAGGGGAGTTGCAGCTACTAATAATGGAAAAGTATAAGAACTTAAACCAGAAACAGGAACTAGTGCTCTGCCCTTTATTTTATTAGAGCTTGATGATACCGCTGGAAATGAAGTTGAATCAATATCAGAAGCTCTTTTATTTGGATTAGTACCAAAATAAGGTATAACTCCTTTAGTAACTTGAAGTATTGGAGGTAAACTATATTCTTCTTGATTTATGGCTTCTACTGCTGCGCTCAATTTAGCTGCCAAAACATCAGCTGGCTTTCTTTCAATACCAGCAATGCTTATTTCAGTAGCCCCCATTGCGCCCCCGATCACACCTGCACAAGCTTCAGCATCTTTTACCACATACCCAAGGAGCTTTTGTCCCACCGAAGAACTTTGTTTTTCCGTTCGGTATGACTTTTTTGTCACATTGGAGACTCGAGTTAAAAGTGGCACATCTAATTCAGGCAATGTAGCAACCTTACGTTTCTTAGTTGCGGGGCTAGCAAGTAAATTGTCAATTGCTTTCTGATATTTATTCTTATCTTGGGCAGCCTTCTTAGGCACCACCTTACCCAAGGGCTCTTCTTTAGTGACCTCCTTTTTAGTCACTACCTTACCAAGCGCCGCTACGTTACCAAACGTTTCCTGATACTGCTCCGCTAAGATCTCCTTCATATAGGGACTATCTAATGCGATTTTTGTCTCAGGCACTTTCTTACCAACTGGCAAATCACTTTGTTGCCTTTTTGGTAAATCCAAAGACATCTTTGATACTTTCTTGTCACCTCGTAACCGCGTAACCGGTGTTCCTGCCACCGTGAAATCCACTTTAGTGGGTTGCCCTATGCTTTTAGTGCCCTGTAAACCAACATGACCATCAGCACCTAATCTACCCCCCTTAAAATCTTTAAAAGGGATAACACCAATCGTCTTCCCTAAAATCTCATTCACAAATGGCTTTAATATCCGTTCATGACGAGGAATGTGGGGCTTTTTAGGCGTGTTAGATAATTTTGCGTAAATATAATCATATAAACGATTTTTTGAACGATGTGGATTTCTATTAAACCCAGCTAGCTCGTTAGTCGAAATCTCATCGATTAAAGCCTGACGCTCGGCGGAAGTTTGAGGATTATCACTTGTATATCCTAATGGATAGCGATAGCGCATCACTTCATTGGCAGCAACTCTAGCAATCCCGTTTCTATCTCCACCCTCACTAAAAGCCTTGTTAATAATTTGATTGATAGCACCTGGTATATTGGTGGCATCGATAAAATTGGCTGCATTCTTTGTGAACATTTCATCCAAATTATTGGCCCATATTTCTCCCCATTTATTAATCGAGGCATTATTATAGAAATCTGCTTTCTTCTTAAGCTCAACAACCTCAGCTTGCAAAGTGCTTTTTCTTTCTTTTGTGACAGTTTTGTCAGTCTGAGCTAGCTTTAATTGCTCATACTTTGCTTGCCACTGTTCAAAGTAGGGACACCCTTCAGTTTGCTTAAATAATTGATGTTCAAGCTCAGAAGAAGCATTTAAGGCTTGCACTCCTTGGGCAATATTTCTCTCAAGATCAATCACCTGACCCGCTCGATTCTTGCCTGATCTTTCTTGTTCTAGCCGATTTTGTAAGCTGTTTAATTCTGCATGTAATCGTTGGGTCTCAAACATTTGCAAGGCATGCAACCGATTCTGCTTAAACACCGAATCATTCATCAATGTCAAAGCAGCACCTTCAAATCCATTACAGAGTCTCTGCTGTAATGCGTTTTTTGCTTGATGAAAGCTTTTTACGGCTTCAAAGCTCGCTCTGACAGGAGCTGGAATCAATTCACTTAACTTCATTAAAGAGCTTTTACTATAAAAAGGTATTAAAGCATCAACCGGGTAATTCACATACTCGTTAAATTGATTCGAAAAAGAATCTACTGATGCGATGAGGGGCGTTAACCACGGCGCAATACTCTCACCCACAACAGGCAGAGCAGTCAAATAATTTTTAAGATTATAGCGATATTGCTCATCCACTTTATATGCGGTGCCTCGAGACACTGTTGTACTATAAGCAACTGCATCCACAGCCAGCTGAGCAAACGCTTCGGCATTGTCGTAACCGGTATCTTTAAAACCATAATACACGCCAGAACTTAATATGCTAGAAGCCACATAATATTGGGGCATCAATAAGAATGAGAAGGTATTATCAACAATCTGTGGTAAATATTGTCGACCACTTTCCGAACTATAACCAACTAAGGGAGCGACTCTTCCTCCTAACTCCCCTACTGCCTGGTATAAACGTCCTCTAAATAAATTTTCCCCATATATCCATGCTAAACTGAGTGCAAAGTTGATGGGGCCTGCAGAGGCTAGAAGACCAATACTCCTACCGGCCATTAATGTCTGTTGACCACGCTTGCTAATCGCGTTTTGTTGAATTTTTTGGGTATGAACGGCTTTTTCATGAAGACTATCAACCAGTCTAATTCCGAGCTCTTTAATGGTAAAATCAATCAGACCATCATAACCTCGAATAGTGTCAATCCACGATGTAGATCTATCAAGCTCTCGATCGAGTCTGTGCTTTTCATCGCGTCTTTTTAAACGATATTCTAAGGTCCTATCATAGCGATCATATGCACACTCGCTATATTCTGCCAAAAGATTATCAAACTCCAAATTGGGATCTGATTTTTGACGCCTATCCCATCTGGCCATAAAGACATCTTTGAATATGTCTTTTACCCAATCATATAAACTTTCTTCTAACGCATGGTGTAACGGGTTCCATTTTCCAGGGTATATTAAGCACTCTGTTGAAAGCTCTAAACACGCTTTTACCTTTGCTCTATCAATTCTCGAGATGGCTTTACACGTTTTTTTAGCTAATAGTTCTTGATGATCCTTCATGAATCAAACTCCTGTCATTTTCCTATGCCAAAGGCACAAACAAATCCGTTTTTAATTTAATGATTCATTTCAGGATGGTGGGGGGATTAAAAATATGTTGGACAACATAATTCCATTTGTTTTTATGACTGGCTGCATCGACTACTCCTTACTTCCCTGACGCATTGCATAGCTAAACTGCGATATGCATAAGTGCTGCATTATAGGCAAGAATAACAAGAACGCAACACTAATTATGTGATTTATGCTGATTTTTACAGAGCATTTACACTATTTGCTTGTGATATTAAGCGTTTTGTCTCAGCATTGTGGCGGCATTTTTATGGCAGGAATGGGTAAAGTACATCTGTTAAAATTGGAACAATACTTCAACAATACATTAACAGGATGAAAATCATGGTTGGTAACCTTTTATCATTTTTAAATCGACACAAATATGAAATAGCTTATCGTGGCTGGAATGGACTAACAGCGGGCGCTGTTGCTTTTGAACTTTATAATAACCCCACTGCAAAGGCTGCCGAATATTTGCCTGATATTGCTTTGCACAGTATCGAAGCATTTATACCTGATACACTGCCACCTCCTTTCATGATTGGGCTCAATGTATTAAGAGCAGGCCAAGCAGGCTTCGCTTTCATCACTGGGCAAGCAATTCAGTTTACCATTGAGCCATCAATTATTCCTTTTGGAATACACGGTACGCTGCCATATATTTCGTTTTATTCAAATCCTACAACCATTCCTGCTGCAGCAAATGCTACCGATGTTTTGAATCATGCCTTGAATGTGACAAGACACCTAAAGGATTTAATGACATCGCCAACAACAAGTGCATTGCCCGGCAGTTCTAAAACGTTGTTAATGTCAAAGAGGCCTTCCACAACTTTACAACCAAATAATGATACTGCTAAACCTCAGCATCGCTACGAGACGAGAAGTAAAGCTAAAGCTGCGAGTATGTGATGTCTTTGAAACTCCACATGCGACACCGTCGCATGTGGACCTAGTATTAACAGCTTCCGACTTGATACTTATAGCCGCTTTAAATTGGCGATGCGGTAAATAACATGTTTGGAATGCAATAACTCTTGTCGCTATTTGCAAAATCGTGAATCACTTCTTTAGCGCATTTCATGGGAAGTAGAAACTGAAAATGTTAGTTTATTAGATAACACTTGTTTGATAAGACTAGCAAATTGATCTTAAAAATTTTATAAGACTAGTCACTTCTTTTTCGATGCCTATTTCGTAATCGATATTAGTTGAAACCAATTTAGGCAAAACTGATAATAATTCTGCTTTTATTTCGGAAAATGTTGTACACGAACTACTCGCTTTCATTACTTCTAAAGCCCATTCATCGTAATGATACTCCTGTAATGTGCCAATTATTTTTGTTATTGTATTTTCATAATCAAATTTGTCACATTTAGGAACTAGATCCCTAAATGTGATAAATCTGAATACAATAGAGAGTAGCCTAAATGGCATCATTATGATGAATGATAGTAATCCTCCAATGACATTATTAATCCAGATTATAGGCGTTAGTAACGCATTTCCCACAATAAGGATCGAGATATACCATGGATAATCTACAAACAATATAATAAATATCAATCAATAATGTTTTAGTCTTTCGAAAAAAATATCTTAAGTAAGCTTTTAATCTGTTTACTTTGAAAAAGTGTTTCATAAATAGCTACCTAAGGCTATAAGCTTTACTCATATAATCTTTCTTAAAAATATATTTTCTAGCTTTTTCACACAGTTACCATAATAACCTAGGCAACTGCGAAAATGTTTTTCTCAACCTATTAACTAAAAATATATCTGAACCATTGATTTCCCAAATTTCACCATCTCCAATCCAAAAATCTAGCTCGCATGCAATCTCGGACCACTTTTTTTCATTTTGATTGATTTTTTCGACTTCATTAAGAAAATCTTCTTTGCTCTTAGTACCAATGAGATGAAAATATACGACAGCACTAAGCTTTTTCGAAATATCCTTTATAAAATCCCAAGAAACTTCATAATATCCAGGTGAGTAATCAACTTTTTCACGAATATCTTCTATAGTTAAATGTTGATTAATCACTCCTTGAGCCTCAAACTCAATAAGAAACCAATAATACTTTCCTCCAGTTTCATCACCAATTAAATCAATCACTTTCTCTAAGTAAATTCGATTCGGGTCTTCCATAGTCTGTCTCACTATTTTGAAGTTTTGGCTTCACTGCCGAAAACCCTAACTATTTTAAATATTTTTTTATTTTACAATTAATTGTGGGCGAGCATTAGATTGATTGGGCACCTCAATCTCCACTCTTTTTAGTTGTCGAATATGCTTATCCAGCAATATCAACTTTTCTTGTGTTATTATCTGTTTGCCGTCATCGGAAGTTGTAAAAGTTGGCTCTGGCTCATCTTTTAACTCAGTTGCTAATTTTGCTAGCAAATCAGCGTTTTTATCTGGATTGATTTGCTGAGCAAGCTCTAAAGCCTTTGTTTTTTTGAGATCTAAAGTTTGCTTGTATGCTTTTTTTAGGGGCCTTTGTTGTCTTATTTTTCGCATATGTAATACACCCGATGTGGCAACATATGTAGCTCCTACTAAAACACCAGCAGTCACTGCAAGTGCCAAGGTAACAAAAGCTGACAATACCAATGTGGTTAATAAGGTGATTGCTGTTAAGTAATGTGGTGAAATTTTAAATATCGATTTCTTTAATGACAATTTTTCATTTGCGTAACTTTCGATAAGAGGATTTGGCTTTTTACCAAATTTTTTCCGACGTATTTCTCGGATCTCTTCTTCTGTCATTAAGTCGCTAACACCTGCTTTGCGCAGAATTTCGATGACATTATTGCAGTTATAAATGCGCGCCTTATCTAATAGGTTAGGGCTTTTTATTTTTTTAGGATCAGCTCCACTTTGAAGCAAAAACGTCAGCGCTTGTGCATCATTAGTGATCACACTATTGTTTAAATCGATGCTGTCTGCAAAGTCTGCAAACCTGAGCTGCTTTAAACATTCTGCAATTCTCTTATTTTTATTTGATCTAGCATAGTAGCTTGCCGTAAACCCTTTAGAATCAACAATATTTCCAGGAACATTGCAGTCGATGCAGTTATTAAGCAAAGCTATATCTGAATTAGCAACGGCTCTATGTAGTAGGGTTTGACTTTCTTCTTTATCGACAAAAGTTCCCGTATTGGCACCTTTATCTTCAAGAAGCCTTGCAATCGTTGGTTTGTTTTGGATTACGGCTAATGCCCAGGGCGTTAGGTGTTGCGCATTTAAACAATCGATGCTGTCGTGATTAGTATGTGTTAAATACTCAACAACATCCCGACAATTGTTTTGCACCGCTAAATGCCAAATATTCATTGTCCCATCATTCAGCTCTTTAACCTTGCTAGGACCATATTTTCCGAGTAACTCAATACATTCTTGCTCTTTACCCTGCCTAATCAATTCACTAATGGCTGATATTTTTGCATTATCTTTGGGATTTACTTTTGGCATCGGGGTACTTCCTATATAAAAACTTCAGCCACTATGGCGAACGTATCTTTTGAGAGCGGTTTAGTTATTTAGATTTCTGTGACGTGGCTACATCCTAGCTTAAAATCCATGCTTGTGCACTGACGCATTATAAAAGTGGGGCTGCGAAATGCAAGATAATTCTAGTGTTTTTAAAGGTTTGATTAGGTGTAGTTCAATGATTAGTGAAGTAAATGGGCGCTAAAAGCGCCCATTTGAGATCAGAGATTGGCAAAAACGTTCTGGCAAGCCATAAACAAGGGAGCAGGGAAAAGTCCAAATCCTAAAATGGCTAAACCATTCACCGAGAGCAAAATCCGCATATCCACACTAGCTACTGCAATACCGGTGTTAACAGGTTGCTCGAAATACATCACTCGCACAATCTTCAAGTAATAGAAAGCACCGATAATTGAAAAGAAAACGGCAAGCGCTGCGAGCCAAGTCATTCCTGAATCAACTAATGCGTTAAGCACCATGAATTTGGCATAAAAGCCGACTGTAGGGGGGACACCCGCTAATGAAAAGGCAACCAACAACATCATAAAGGCTAACCATGGATTTTTGCTGGCCAATCCTTTTAAGTCATCTAAATTTTCTGCTTCATAGCCTTGGCTTAACATAATTAACACACCAAAGCCGGCTGCAGCAGTAACCGCATAGACTACGATGTAATACATGGCTGGGCCATAACCTACGATGGGGGCTACCAATAAACCTAAGAATAAAAAGCCAACATGCGCAATGGTTGAATAAGCAAGCAGCCTTTTTACATTGGTTTGCGCAATCGCGACAATATTGCCAACCGCTAACGATAAAACGGCTAAGACCAATAATATTTGAGTCCACTGTTCCGAGAAACTTGGCATCCCATCATGGAGTAATCGGTAGGCCATGGCAAAGGCCGCAATTTTGGGTGCCGAGCCAACTAATAAAGTAATGCTGGTCGGCGCACCTTGATAAATATCTGGCACCCACATATGAAAGGGTACAGCGCCCAGTTTGAACGCAACGCCCACTAAAATGAATATCATCGCAAATAAAGCAACTTGTAGATGTCCATCCTGAGCAGTATGTACCCAACGCGCGACCTCGTTGAGTTGAATGCTGCCACTTAAACCAAACAACAGCGACATGCCATATAACATGAGTCCTGAAGCTAGCGCACCCAAAATAAAATATTTCATTCCCGCTTCAACGGCGTTACGCGAATTCCTCTGTATGGCTACTAAGGCATATAACGGCAAAGATAACAGCTCTAATCCTAAGTAAATCATCAACAAGCTTTTGGCAGAGACTAAAAACATCATCCCTAAACAACAAAACAACGATAAGGAATGAAATTCCCCAAAGGCAATATCCCGATCACGGGTGTAGCCTCTAGAATAGGCCAAGATCAAAAACATAATGGCTAAAATAAAGAGCTTGGTAATTTGAGCAAACGGATCATTCACAAATTGTTCATGAAACGCGGTGGTCGTATTACCATAAATTGAAAAGCGCCAGCAACATACTGCTGTCACCACCACCGTCAATTGGCTATATAAATAGGTGATAACCCGATTCTTTTTCGATACATACAAATCGAGAATTAACCCAATGCATGCCATTGTGGCTAGCACAATTTCTGGCATTACAACCCATAAATCTTCCACTCATAACCTCTTCGTTCAAAGTGTTTTATAAATAAGTAATTTCAGCCTGTAGCGCATATTTTGGCTGACTAATTTGCGCTAATAAATTTTTTGTGGTGGTTTGCGTTGCCTTAATTAACGGCTCTGGCCACAAACCAAATAACAACACTAATAAAGCTAAAACACTTAATATGGTCGCTTCTCTGGCATTTAAATCCGTTAAAGCGGCCACGTTTTTATTGGCTACCTCGCCAAAGACAACCCGCTTGATCATCCACAAGGTATAGGCTGCGCCTAAAATCAAGGTTAAGCCAGCAAACAGTGCCCAGATAGGGTTTGCTTGGAACGTTGCTAAGATGACTAAAAACTCGCCCACAAAACCCGATGTTCCTGGGAGCCCCGCATTGGCTAAAGCAAATAATACAAAAAAGCTCGCAAAAATGGGCATGGTGTTGACCACACCACCGTAGTCAGCAATGTTGCGAGAGTGCACGCGGTCATATAATACACCCACGCACAAGAACAAGGCGCCCGAAATAAAGCCATGGGAAATCATTTGCACATAAGCACCATCAACACCCATCGCAGCTGCCGATAACGCATTGTCATTCAATAAGGCAAACGAAATGAAAATCCCCAGGGTAACAAAACCCATATGTGCGATTGATGAATAAGCAATCAACTTCTTCATGTCTTTTTGCACAATAGCGACAAAACCAATGTATACAACGGCAACCAAAGAAGCTCCAATGATCAACCACTGCCACTCGCGGCTGGCATCCGGCACGATAGGTAACATGAAGCGCAAGAAACCATAAGCCCCCATTTTCAACATAATGGCGGCTAACACGACAGAACCACCCGTGGGCGCTTCCACGTGGGCATCAGGCAACCAAGTATGCACAGGTACCATTGGAATCTTAACGGCAAAGGCTAAAAGGAATGCCACTAAAATCCATTTCTGGGTCAGTAATGGTAAGGATAATTCCGCAAATTGGCTAAGACCAAAACCTGGCATCCCCACTGTTTTGGTTTGCAAATGTAAATAGATCAAGGCAATCAGTAAAAAGACAGAACCTAAAAAGGTATATAAGAAAAACTTAATCGTGGCATAAATTCGATTCGGTCCACCCCAGATCCCAATAATGAGGAACATGGGAACCAGCATGGCTTCCCAGAATACATAAAATAAAATAGCATCCATCGCAGCAAACACGCCGCACATGAGCCCTTGCATAATTAAGAATGCGGCCATATATAAAGCCACTTTTTGCTCGATGACTGTCCAGGCTGAAAGGATCACTAAAGGAGTGAACAGACAGGTCAGAATAATTAAGGGCATGGCAAAACCATCGATCCCTAAATCGTAATTGATATGCAACCAAGGAAACCAGGCTTTGTGTTCCAAAAACTGAAAGCCCACGGCTTGCGTATCAAAGCCCTGCCACAATGGCACGCAGAACCCCAAACATAACAATGAAGTGAGCAGAGCCAACCAACGGGCACGCCCGGGGTGGCGTTGCCCGCCTAAAGCAAATATCAATAAGGCCCCTACTATGGGTAACCAAATTATTGTACTGAGTAATGGTAAGTGCACCGTTGCCCCTTATACTCTAACCATAAGCCATAACGAAAGCGCTATCAGTCCGGCGATCATCGCAAAAGCATAATGATAAACATAACCGGATTGTAAATGACGCAATATCTTCGCAGACAAACCAACCGTTTTAGCCGAACCATTAACTAAAACGCCGTCGATCAATTTTTCATCTCCGACTCGCCAGAAAAGCTGGCCGATACCGCGAGTGCCACCTGCTAATACAGTTTGATTAAACGCATCAAATCCATATTTATTGATTAGCAGGCTATAAAGAGGTGAGAATAATTTGCGTGTCGTTTCTGCTAATGAGGGTTTCAACACATAAAAAACATAAGCGACTACCACCCCTGCCATCGCTAAGAAAAACGGCATTGAGGTAAAACCATGAACAGCCATAGCAACCCAGCCATGATATTCCTCAGACAAGGTTTTCATCACCGCGTGGTCGGGCAATACAAAAATGGAGTTGCTAAAGTAATCACCGAACACTTCGCTGGCAAATAAAGCACCAATCCCAATTGAGGGGATCGCTAGTAAAACTAGAGGTAACCAAACCACCATGGGAGACTCATGTAAATGAGAACGAGTATGTTCATCCATGCGCTCTTTGGTGTGGAATACTAAAAAGAACATTCTAAAAGAGTATAAGGCGGTCACAAATACGCTGCCTAACACTAACCAATAAGCAATGTTCGCCCCTGGTAAGGTGCTTAAGTGCACGGCTTCAATAATCGTATCTTTGGAATAAAATCCTGAGAAAAATGGGAACCCAATCAACGCCAATGATCCAATCAACATCGTGACATAGGTAATGGGCATGTATTTACGCAAGCCGCCCATCTGACGAATATCTTGCTCGTGATGCATGGCGATAATAACTGAACCGGCCCCTAAGAATAATAAAGCTTTAAAAAAGGCATGCGTCATCAAATGAAATATACCCGCAGCATAAGCTGAAACACCGAGCGCAGTTACCATGTAACCTAACTGAGAGAGAGTCGAGTAAGCAACCACCCGTTTAATATCATTTTGTACAATGCCCACAAGCCCCATTAAGAAACAAGTGGCAGCACCAATGGTCATCACAAAGGCGAGGGCTGTATCTGAATGCTCGAATAAAGGTGACATACGCGCCACCATAAAGACCCCCGCCGTCACCATGGTTGCCGCATGGATCAGCGCGGAAATAGGCGTTGGGCCTTCCATAGAATCAGGCAGCCAAACATGTAAAGGCACTTGTGCTGATTTGCCCATGGCGCCGATAAACAATAAAATCCCAATCACTGTGAAAACTGACCACTCATAGCCTGCCAGTATTTGCATGGTGGGATGGCTTGCTGCCACATTTGGCGCTTGTTTGAAGACGGGTAAGTAATCCAAGGTGCCAAATACCCACAGCACCGCAGCAATGCCTAGCAAGAAACCCAAATCGCCAACACGGTTAACTAAGAAGGCTTTGAGATTAGCAAAAATAGCGGTTTCCCGTTTAAACCAAAAGCCGATCAGCAAATACGAAACCACACCCACCGCTTCCCAACCAAAGAATAGTTGAAGGAAATTGTTCGACATCACCAGCATCAACATCGCAAAGGTAAACAGCGAGATGTAGCTAAAGAATCGTTGGTAACCTGGGTCGTCATGCATGTAACCGATGGTGTAGATATGTACCATCCAAGAGACAAAGCTCACTACACACATCATTAAGATGGTTAAGGGATCGAGCAGGAAACCTACCTGAAAACGGAAAGAATCGATGACTGCCCAGTTATAAAGTGTGATATCCAGTTGCATGGGGATGCTTTTGTCTAAAAACATTTGTTTCGCAATTAACAGCGAAACAAAAAAGCTTACCGCCACAGCCAAAATGGTAATGGAATGGGCCCCACTTCGACCGACGATTTTTTTCCCGAGCCCCGCTATGATGGCAGCAAGCAGCGGCGAGAAAACCACAATTAAACATTCTGTTAAAATATGGTGTTGCACAACTTACCCCTTCAGTAAATCCAGCTCTTCGACATTAATCGTACGTCGGCTACGAAACAGCACAACAAGGATAGCTAAGCCAATGGCTGCCTCGGCTGCCGCAACCGTTAAAATAAAGAATACAAATACTTCGCCCACTTGGTTGCGTAAGAAACTTGAGAAGGCTACGAAGTTGGTATTGACTGCTAATAGAATTAATTCGATACACATTAGCAACAAGATGACATTTTTGCGGTTAATATAAATGCCAGCGACCCCAATACTAAATAAGATAGCTGCCACAGTTAGATATTCATTTAAACCGATCATAGTGCAGCTCCTTCAGATGGCATCTTAACAATCGTTAAACGTTGTTGCTTCTGAACTTGTGTTTGCTGGGAAACTTTTTGTGTTTTAGATTCCCGTGTGCCGCGGAACGTTAGGCCAATCGCAGCAATCATCGCTACTAATAAAATCACCCCTGCAATTTCAAAGGGTAATAAGTAGTTTGAATATAACAATGTTGCGAGGGCTTTTACTTGGCTAAAGTCCTTAGGCAAGGGTACAGGCGCAGCTACTTCGTCCAATCCAAAATTTTGTTTACCAACCACCATCACCATCAAACCCACCATGATAGCGGCTATCAGCAAACCAAAGGGCCAATGTTTCACAAACGGCTTTTTGAGATCATCAACCTCAATATCAAGCATCATCACCACGAATAAGAACAACACCATAACCGCCCCAACATAAACCAGAACCAGTACGATGCTTAAAAATTCTGACTCTAGCAACATCCAAAGACCTGCCATACAGAAAAAGCTGAACACCAAAAATAGCACAGCCTTTACTGGATTATGTGACGCAACCACCATTATTGCACTCATAATGGCCAATGTTGAAAACGTATAAAATACCAATTGTTGAAAAGTTATCGTCATCATCTGCCTCTACCGAAACGGCGCATCATCACCGCGATACTGCGCGATGCGTTCTTCATACTTGTCACCAATGGCAAGTAATTTTTGTTTATCTAAAATATTTTCCCCACGTTCCAAGAAGGCATAATGCGCCAAATCAGTTTCAACAATGGAGTCGACGGGGCAAGATTCTTCACAGAACCCGCAATAGATACATTTGAATAAATCAATTTCATAACGCGTGGTCCGCCGTGTGCCATCAGCGCGCTCAGCAGAGTCAATCGTAATCGCTAATGCAGGGCACACTGCTTCACATAATTTACAAGCAATGCAACGTTCTTCTCCGTTGGGATAACGCCGTAGCGCGTGGATACCCCGGAATCGAACGGAACGGGGCGTTTCTTCTTCAGGATATTGAACGGTAATTTTTCGAGCAAATAAATACTTACCCGTGAGTCTTAACCCTTGGATAAGTTCCCATAACATAAAACTCTTTAATGTGTGTATCACTTTTCTCAACATACTGTGCTCTCTATGTAAACCAAGGACCTAACTGGCCCTTGATGGCCAATGCTTCTACCACAATCCAGAAAAAAGTAACGGGAATAAAGATCTTCCAACCTAACCGCATGATTTGATCATAGCGATACCGTGGGAAGGTCGCCCGGAACCACAGGTATAAAAAGAGAAAGAACGAAACTTTTAGGGCCAGCCACATAATGCCAGGAACCCACGTTAATTTATCTTGAATGAAAGGAATACCCTCAAACGGCGATAACCAGCCGCCCATGAACATCAGGGCTGCCAACGTTGAGAGCAAAATCATGTTGGCATATTCTGCCAAGAAGAAAATAGCAAAAGTCATACCGGCATATTCAACGTGAAAACCGGCCACAATTTCCGACTCCCCTTCTGCTACGTCAAAAGGAGCACGGTTGGTTTCAGCAACTGCCGAAATCCAGTAAACAATGAATAAGGGTAACAGCGGTAACCAGTACCAATGCAAAATCCCACCTTGCTGGGCATTCACAATGTCACTGAGGTTCATGCTGCCGGCCGCCATTAAAACACCCACGAGGGCAAACCCCATGGCAATTTCATAAGACACAACTTGGGCAGCCGATCGTAAAGCACCCAAGAAAGCATATTTAGAATTAGATGCCCAACCGGCAATAATGACGCCATACACACCTAAGGAAGTCATCGCCAATAAGAACAATAATCCTGCATTGATGTTAGCAAGCGACCAACCCTCGGCAAACGGGATAATTGACCACGCCGCTAAAGAGGGCGCAAACGCCAAAATCGGGGCAATAATATATAAGAATTTATTGGATTTGTTAGGTAGGATAATTTCTTTTAGTAATAACTTGCCCACATCCGCAAAAGGTTGGAATAAACCTAAGGGCCCCACTCGGTTAGGTCCAATGCGTACTTGGATGTAACCGATTACCTTACGTTCAAAAAAGGTTAGATAAGCGACTGCTAAAATCAGCGGCACAATAATTAATACCGCTTTTAAAACAATGGTAACTAAAGTTGTTAGCCACGCTATGAGCATTGCCATGTCCATGTTATTGGCCCTCGCAGGCGAGGATTTCAATGGTACCCATCTGAGCCCCCAGTGTTTGTGTCTCTCTAATACCACAGCAAACCAACGCTGCCCCTTGTGGAATAGCGTCATCAATTTCAACTGCCATGGGCAGTGAACGCTGTGCATTCTCAATTACATAAACTGATTGATCCTGCGCTACACGGAGTTGTTTGGCATCTTCAGAATGAAGCCTCACTCTACGTGACATTTTTGCATCTAAGGTTTCTTGCAACGCATCCGCTCGGCGGGTAATACCATCAACTGCATATAATGAGGTAAAGGCTAAACGAACTAACCCCTTGCGCTCTTTCGCTTGATTACCTGGGTAAGGCATTGTCAAAAGGTTTTCTTGGGATAATTGCGAAAGGTTAGCCAGATTTTGTAGCTCTTGACCAATTTCTTCAATGGTTTCGTAATTAAAGTCAGGCAGGTGTAATAAATTGCCTAACACACGTAACACTTTCCATGCGGGACGGCTTTGTTCTAAAGGCGAAGCCACCGCATCAAATCTTTGCCATTCACCCAAACCATTCACATAGGTTCCGGCCATTTCTGAAATCGGCGTCACAGGCAAGAGCACATCAGCATATTCTCGATATTCTTTGCTATCAAAAGCTGTTAAGGCAATGACTGTTTTAGCTTGCATTAACGCTTGATGGGCAACGGCAGCATTGGCGCAATCTAATTCCGGTTCACAGTGGAGCAGGAAATAAGTTTCCCGCGGTTGCTCCAGCATTTGCAAGGCGTTTAAACCAGCTTTCGCAGTTTTAATTCCAAACGGTAAGCGGTGAGGCAGTGCCCCAGCGAGTGCACCACCAGCACTATTCGCGCCATTGCTTATCTCACCCCAAGTCGCATCGGTGAGCTTAGCAATTAAGCGTGACAACCAATAAATTGTCGCTGCTTCAGGATGATTAACGGCGAATTGCCCAAGTAAGACGCTCACTTTTTTAGTGTCTAAAATAGCTTTCGCTGCACTCAAAGCACTTTGACTGGGTGAAAGATTGGTGATCGCGAATTGCACTTCACTGGGAACAAGTGATTGTTTATCGTTAGGGAAATTATCGTAAAGGGCTTTAATTACTTCCAATAATGGGGTAATTAAATCACCTTGTAACCCCACCCAAGATTGTGCAACGTTGAAGTGGTGACTTGCTTGCCATGCGCCAATCGTATAAACATGGCCGCCATGTAAGGTTGCTTTGCGAATTCGATGCCCAATAATCGGCTGTTCTTTGTGGATATCACAGCCCACTAAAATAATCGATTCTTGAGATTCTAAATCAGCTAATGAAATCCCTAATTGAGGGAAACTACCCGCTGCTTCTTGATGACGGTAATCCATTTGACGCAAGCGGTGATCAATATGCTGACAACCCAAGTTGCGAAATAGTTTTTGCAATAAATAAAATTCTTCTACTGTGCTATTGGGCGAAGCCAAAACACCGATATGTTCAGCTTCATCCGGTGATAATCGTTCAGCAACAAAACTCAAGGCACTTAACCAATCGGTCTCTACCCACTCGCCATTTTTCTTAATCAGTGGAGCCTTGAGTCTATCGCTATGATTTAAGCCTTCATAACTGAAGCGATCGCGATCAGAAAGCCAAACTTCATTTAATGCTTCTTTTTCTTTGGGAAGCGCACGGATGACCTTACCTCGTAAGGTATGAAAGAATAAATTCGATCCCACACAATCGTGCATGGAAACACTCGGGTTGGCTTTTAATTCCCAGGCCCTAGCTTCAAAACGAAACGGTTTAGAAGTGAGAGCCCCGACAGGACACAAATCAATCACATTACCGGAGAGTTCAGAATTAACACTCTTTTCTACATAGGTGCCAATTTCCATAAATTCACCGCGACCTGTAGCACCGAGTTCGCGCACCCCAGCTATTTCAGCGCCAAAGCGCACACAACGCGTACATTGAATGCAGCGCGTCATTTCCGTACTAATTAAAGGGCCGATGTTTTTATCTTTGACAACACGTTTGCCTTCTTCATAGCGCGACACATCTTTACCATACTCTAGCGCCACATCTTGCAATTCACACTGTCCGCCTTGATCACAAATAGGACAATCCAGCGGGTGGTTAATTAACAAAAACTCCATGACTGCTTTTTGTGCATCAACTGCGCGAGGTGATTTGGTAGATACTTTCATCCCATCAGTAATGGGTGTGGCACAAGCAGGCAACGGTTTAGGCGCATTCGCAACGTCGACTAAACACATGCGGCAGTTGGCCGCAATCGATAATTTTTTATGATAGCAAAAACGCGGGATCTCAATTCCCAACTCATCGGCAGCCTCAATGATCATTTGACCCGGGCGAACTTCAACCTTTTTGCCATCAATTTCGATGAATGCCATCAGGCTCTCCTATGATACCATCGACTTTTTATGTTCGATCATATATTCAAATTCATTTCGATAATGCTTGATAAAGCTTCGCACTGGCATAGCTGCTGCATCACCTAGCGCACAAATCGTGCGGCCCATAATGTTTTCCGCAACGCTATCGAGCACTGCCAAATCGCGATGATTACCTTCACCATGTAAAATGCGATGAAGAATACGCGATAACCAACCCGTACCTTCACGGCAGGGCGTGCATTGACCGCATGACTCTTCAAAATAAAATTCAGAGATGCGTGCCAACATTTTCACCATGCAGGTCGTCTCATCCATCACAATGACTGCGCCGATACCTAACATGGATCCCGCTTTAGAAATCGAGTCATAATCCATATTCAGTTGCATCATGATGTCACCTGGTAATACAGGTACTGATGAGCCTCCTGGGATAACCGCTTTTA
>JBFWUT010000007.1:0-88285 GCA_050247135.1 Candidatus Berkiella sp. | reverse complement strand
AGATATCTCTGAACTAACCGCCTCTCTTTTAAGAGCTGCAGATGAAGACGCGCCTTATCAATATCAGGAAGAGTTACCTCTGTTTATCAACGAAAACCACCTGGCGCTATTGATTAAAGTGGCCCGCATCACTCGGCTTCTAAGACATGTCTTTCGCATGCACGATATAGAGCATCCTGCGATTAGAGAATTTTTAATGTTAATGAGCCAGAAAAAAAACGATGCTACTCCTTCTGTGGCGTTTGCTTTAAAGGAAAACTATCAACGACTTTTACAAGTCTACCGACAAGCGTGCCTTCGCGATTTGCAAAAAGCGAATATCTGGTTTGCTCTGCTAAAGCAAGTGATGCCTGCTGCAGAAACAGTGTTTCCTAAGGAAGAATTTGCCGAATTTAAAACCGATATGATTTTTGACTTGTGTGCTGAGATATTTGATCCATGCACCAATTTAATTCAGCGGGTTATTGCGGGAGAGACACTTAACACGGATGCATTTAATGATTATTGTGTTATTGCTGAAAAAATTAAATGGCTCCTTGAATTTCTTCCCCAGTATATCGATGAACATTTATCTCGCCTCAAAGTTCCTTTTCCAGAAGATATAGCATCAAAACAAGGCCGACTTAAAAACGAAAAAGTTCGAGTGAAATCGTTACTCTTTTTTCTCTATCAAAGTCGAATATTTTTGAGCATTTCGGGTAAATCCAAAGAAGCTAAAATTATCACCCGCTTATTTTATCAATTTATAGAAGAATTTAACAAGATCACTGCAAATAGAACTCTTTTCACCGACGTTCTTCGTCATGAATTGAACGAAACCATCAAGCCATTTCAAGATTCCATGAAAAGTTTAGAGCAACGAAAAAGTAAAGGGATAACGATTGGATTATTCGAAACGGTTGGTCGACGCCCTCGCATGGATTTTTTTCATAAGTTAGAAGATTTCTACAAAAAAGATTGGCTTGGAACACATAAATCACACAAGGCGATTAAACCTGAACAAATGCTAACCCAATGCAATGCTTTTTGTAGTGCATTTGCACGAGCGAAAAAGGCCGATCGCATTACTCATCGCTTTAACGAACTTATGAATCAATTTATTGAGCTCTTAAAGCTCTATCTTCGCTTTGAGCTCACGCTTGAGAATGATGATATTTTAGATCTAATGTATGCAGCTTTTAATATTGCTGTTGAGATTAATCAACAACATGATAAGCAAGATGTTATCGCTGTCTCATTAACGAGAGGCGTCATTGAAAGAATGTTAGATGATCTTAAACAAGAACACCTTTCTCTCGAACTTGCCGATGAATCTGATATAGAAGAACTCACTGATGAACTAAATGAACTTCAGCTTCAACCCTCTCTTATATTTAGCGAAATTTTTAAACCTGAAGAAACAGAGGGTCCTAGCCAAACACGACAGTCACCTGTTGATGAGCGCAAAGGTGCGGTGTTCGATCTTTAAATTAGCTGTGCCATTATACCCAGTATTTTGAGTGTATATCATAATATTTTATTCGGCATTTTTTCGCTTTTTCATTAAAAGTACTCCTTTTCTATCCTCTATAAACAGAAAATAATTTCATCAAATGGATTATGATTATTTTCGTTTCTTATCATTGGAATAGTAAGGTAGAACTTATGAAAACTGTTACAAAAACATTATTAGTGACTGGATTGATGTTCGCTTCTAGCGCATTTGCTATGGAAGCTTCTTATGACTGTGTGCGCGCTAAGCAGGACAGAATTTGCAATCCTTGTAAAAACGTACGCATACCTAAATGCTGCGATCGTGATACTGTATGTAACACTTGCAAGCACAACTATTGCCAAGGTTGCCAATACGTTAAAGTTTGCAATTCTTGCAAACCTTGTGGTGACCGCTACTAATCACTCCTCCATGATAAGAGGAAAGCCGCGTCCGTATCCTAAGGGCGCGGACTCTAGCTCATCAAGACTTGCCATCGCATGAGTGTTAACCCTTTTTTCCAATAAAGAATAAACTGCGAATAGGCTATTGTCCTCATTTACCACTGGGCTGACATTTATCCAAGGTTATCTGTATTGCATTGGCTAATCTGAATTGAGCGCTATAATAACACTTACTACACGCACAACCGCTAAGGAAGGCAATGAAAGGGATCTATTCCCCCTTAAGATCCCTTTCATACTTTACAGCATTTTAAGCAAGACTCTTCTTTATTAGTTCTTGAATTTCACGCAAACTGTCTTTGCTAAGTTGTCCCTTAACAACTTCCTCGGTATTCACCAGCTTCAACTCTATCTGTGCTGTTTTAAGTTTTTGAATGTCTTTTAAAGCCGTATCCATGACGACAATCAATTGATGATTTGTTGCACCAGCAAAAAAAGTGGGTAAGGAAATACGCCGATTTTTTTCTGAGCTAAAAGTAACTTCTTTTACCATGCTATAGTTTTTATCGCGCTCTTTGCTAACTAATACATATACAAGATTTTGCTGCTTCTTTAACGGTCCTTTATTCACAACTCGCCACATCACATAATAGGGCGTATTGTTGGCGCTAAAACTACTCTCTTTCAGGCTACACTCACGCATCCCCTGATCAATCGTTTTGCAGTCTGTGGCACTTTTAGCACAAACACTTAAGGGAAGCAGTAAACTCAAGCACAAGGCAAGTATTCTCATCTATTTAATTCCTACAACTTTAAAAAGCGCAGCATAACAATTTTGTAAAAGTAGGATAAGTGTACAAACACAGACCAAATTATTCTTACTTATGTAACAAAATTAATAGGGGCTGCTAGAAACACCACTCGTGAAAAGCGTTTAACTACATCTATCCTTACCAATCCTTGACTACCCTTATTATAAAGCTTGATTCTAGCTAGGGTTCCCTATGTTTAAGCGTGTTTTTTTATTTCTGTTAACCAATATCGCCGTTATAGCGGTTATGTCATTTGTATTGCAAGTGTTAAATGTGCAGCCCTATTTAAGTGATTATGGATTGGAGTATCAACAGCTATTGATCTATGCCACAGTGGTGGGCTTTACTGGCTCTATTATTTCCCTTTTTATGTCTAAATGGATGGCAATGCATGCTTTCAATGTTCAAATTATCAAACGACCAAGCACTGACATGGAAGCTTGGCTACTCTCTGAAATTGGTGCATTAGCCAAAAAGAACCAAATTAACATGCCTGAAGTGGGAATTTATAATAGCCCTGAACCCAATGCTTTTGCGACTGGCTGGAACAAAAATAATGCACTGATTGCTATCTCATCAGGGTTGCTTAATTCCATGAATCGAGAAGGAATTGAAGGTGTTTTAGGCCACGAAATATCCCATGCAGCCAATGGCGATATGGTGACGCTTGCCTTAATTCAGGGCGTCGTCAATACTTTTGTGATTTTCTTTGCTCGGGTAGCTGCCTCTATCGTTTCAACAATTTTGAGAAAAGACAGTAGAAGTAACGGAGGCGGATATGTCTATTATGGTATTGTGTTTTTATTTGAAATGTTATTTGGAGTATTAGCCTCTGTGATTGTGATGTGGTTCTCTCGTTATCGAGAATACCGAGCCGATGCAGGCTCTGCCCGCCATGTTGGTAAATTGAAAATGATTAGTGCTTTGAAGCAATTACAAGCATTAACCCAAAAAACACCTACTGACAATCGTGCTCCTACTTTTAACACGATGAAAATTTCCCACCAAAGCGACTGGTTTGCTCTTTTCGCAAGCCACCCACGCCTTGAAAAGCGCATAGAAGCTTTAGAAAAAGGGACATTTTATTAAGCTTTAAAGCGATATCCGGTTTTGAAAATCCAGTAAATCACGGCCAAACAAATGATTAAAAATAGCGCAATCATCGCCAAGCTGATTTCAATATTAATATCAGAAGTCCCATAAAAGCTCCAGCGAAAACCGCTGACTAAATAGACCACCGGGTTGATAAGAGAAACTTTTTGCCAGAACACAGGCAACATATTAATCGAATAAAAGCTTCCACCCAAAAATGACAAAGGCATAATGACCAATAGGGGAATGCTTTGCAGCTTCTGAAATCCATCGGCCCAAATCCCGACAATAAAGCCCAACAGACTAAAAGCAATGCAAGTAAGTGCCAAAAATGCAATCATATAGAAGGGATGCAATATATGAATTTCCACAAAAAAATGGGCTGTTATCAAAATTATTAATCCCACCATCATTGATTTGGTGGCCGCTGCGCCCACATAGCCTGATACTATTTCCAAGTAGGATATCGGTGCAGATAATATCTCATAAATAGTTCCTGTAAACCGTGGAAAATAAATCCCAAAAGCGGCATTCGAAACACTTTCTGAGAGTACCGTCAGCATGATTAATCCTGGCACAATGTAACTACCATAAGCCACACCATCAATATGGGCTATTTTACCCCCTAATGCAGAGCCAAAGACCACAAAATATAATACTGTTAATAAAACGGGGGCGACTATACTTTCGCCTATTGTCCTAAAGGTTCTGGCCATTTCAAATTTGTAAATCGAAAGAACACTGATGTAGCTCATGCTTGGCTCGTTATTTGCACAAAAATATCTTCAAGGGAGGTTTGGGACGTACTTAAATCATGAAAGCGAATGTGATGAGCCTTGAGACCGTCAATTAATTCGGCCACTTTATTATCCTCTTTTTGCCCATCAAAAGTAAAAACCAACGTCTGACCTTCATCCTTTAATTTTAAATTGAATGACAAAAGATTTTCAGGAATGCTTGTTAGTGGGTTTTTGAGCTCTAAACGTAATTCTTTTTTACCTAATTTCTTCATCAACTGCTTCTTTTCATCCACCAACACAATTTCACCTTGATGAATGATGCCAATTCTGTCTGCCATCTCTTCTGCTTCATCAATATAATGTGTTGTTAAAATGATGGTGACACCTGATTTTCTTAATTCATGCACAAGATTCCATAATGTTTTGCGCAGTTCAACATCGACCCCAGCAGTAGGTTCATCCAAAAAGAGAATTTCAGGTTCATGGGAAAGAGCTTTTGCTATCATGAGTCTGCGCTTCATACCCCCTGAAAGGGCCATGATTTTCTCTTTGCGTTTTTCCCATAAAAATAGTGATTTTAATAATTGTTCAATATATTGAGGATTTTTCGTTTTGCCAAACAAGCCTCTTGAGTGGCTTACCGTATCCCATACGGTTTCAAAGGCATCGGTTGAAACTTCTTGCGGCACTAATCCTATCAATGAACGGGTTTTACGATACTCTTGAATAATGTCGCAACCCTTTACAGTCACTTTACCGCCTGAGGGATTAACGATACCGCAAATAATACTAATGAGTGTGGTTTTCCCTGCGCCATTGGGGCCAAGTAGCGCAAAAATTTCCCCTTTTTTGATCTCAAGATCAATATTTTTTAACGCCTGTAAGCCGCCGGCATATGTTTTATTTAGATCAGTGACCGACAAAATGGTGGGTAGACTTTGAGCATCGATCACAAGCTGAGTTCCTAAGAAACAAGATGTTGGTAAGAGTCACCTTACCTTAGTTATCGCATCATGAAAAGCGCCTCCAACCTCCCTGCTTTAATAGGACATCCAAAAATATCAAGCACATTATCTTATTGATTTATAATATTTATTTTTACATGAAAATTTTGGATGTCCTTTCACACCTTATTAAATCAATTAATTTAAAGGGCAAGGGAGTTAATGCCATGATTAAAATCCTATATACTCTTTTCCATCACGCTGACTGTATTCCCATGAAGTTCATCTATCCCTATCCCTTGCCAACCTAGCCTCTGGTACCAATTCGGCAAAATGGGATCGAAGGCTAACAAATACAACTTCGTAAAATGTAAACGGCGAGCTTCTTGGGTAATTGCATCGATGAGTTTTTCACCCACCCCTTGGCCGCGATATTCAGGCAATACAAACAAGGAAGCTAACCAGGGCGTTAAGTCAGGGCGGATACCATCGTTGATTCGCAGGGAACATGTGCCGACCGGACGGTTATTATCCAAAGCAATTAACGTGATGGGTAAGCTATCGCGCTTTAAATGGTCTGCCAGCTTTGACTGAATGCGTTCAATACTCGAGCCAGGGTTGTAATGACCCCAAGTCGTAAACATCCATTCTGCCAACAAAGTTAGGTGCGCAGGATAATCTGCAAGATAAGCAATATTAAGATTCATGAATAGGACACCCAAAAATTATTTAGTTGTAACTAACTGAATTAACTACAGTTTATCACATCTATTTTTTTGGGTGTCCTATTTGTTATTAATAGTTAAATGAACTGGCTTTGCATATTCTGCTAATTTTTACTGGTGTGATTGCGCTAGTCTGAAACCAATGTGGGAAGTACCGGTATCTGGTGTTTGCCCCCGTCTTGCACTGGGCCTGTAACTTTCGCAATAATCTACATGACACAAAAATGAGCCCCCTTTGATCACCCGTTTTGACGCATAAACATCGAGTGGATCAAAACTTTGCTCTGGCCCTTGAGGATTGTGACACATTCCTTGGCTTTGTAGTTGAGTATGCACATCGGCGCGATACCAATCGTGGGTCCATTCCCACACATTGCCCACCATATCGTATAAACCATAGCCATTCACAGGAAAGGCTTTCACAGGTGACGTGCCTAAATAGCCATCTTCAGCAACGCCATGGTGAGGAAATTGACCTTGAAAAGTATTGGCCATAAATTTGCCTTTGGGCCTAAATTCATCTCCCCAGGGAAAGCGTTTTCCTTCTAAACCACCACGCGCGGCATATTCCCATTCAGCCTCTGTTGGTAATCTCTTACCTGCCCATTTGGCATAGGCATTAGCATCATCCCAAGAAATATGGACCACCGGGTGATCTTCTCTTCCTTTAATCGTGCTCCCGGGTCCTTCTGGGTGTTGCCAACAGGCGCCTGGCACCCAAGTCCACCATCCGGAAAGATTTCGTAAACTGACAGGATGATTAGGCGGTGTAAAAACTAAAGAACCGGCAACCAGTTTCGAACTTTCAGGCTTTGGCGTTCCAGGGGGTAGCTGGGTTTTCAATTGTTCCCAATCCGGTTTTTTCTCTGCGGTGGTGATATAACCCGTTGCCTTAACAAACTTGGCAAATTCTGCATTGGTCACAAGGTGCTCATCCAGCCAAAAGCCATCAATTTTTACTTTATGAGCGGGTCTTTCATTTTGCATGCTACGACTATCTTCGGCCCCCATTGTGAATTCACCGGCGGGGATCCATCGCATGTTTTTTGGCGAGTAATATATTCCTGGGAATAGTTGATATTGTTGCATGAAAAATAAAGAGCTAACAGTAACGACTGTCACAACCAGAACCCATAAGCTGACCCGTTTCATAAGCTATGTGACTCTTCCAAGTGCCTCTTTCAATGATATGTTATCTCTTAGGATTTGCAATTCATTCTGAATCTACATACAGTCTCATTCATGAAAATTCATTTGAAGTGCTATATTTCAAGATGATTTGTGTCGTCAGAAGGTCAGTGAAATGAAAAAAATATTCAATGGGATTGTATTCTGCTTTTTAATTTCCCTGTCCTGTTGCACGATCGCCAAAAGCGACCCTCTGGTTGATTGGAATGATGGTCCTGCCAAACAAGCAATTATCACGTTTGTGCAAAAAGTCACCGATAAAAATTCCCCTGATTATGTTCCTGACAATGAGCGTATTGCCGTGTTTGATAATGACGGCACACTTTGGGTCGAGCACCCAATGTATACCCAATTGGCTTTTGCGATTGATCGCGTCAAAGCCCTTGCACCCAGTCATCCCGAATGGAAGGAACAACAACCCTTTAAAGCCATTTTAGAAAATGATGTTAAAACCTTAGAAAAAACTAACGAAGCGGAGTTGGTTAAAATAATAATGACAACCCATACTGGGATCTCAAGTGAAGAATTTGATAACCTTGTTAAAGAATGGCTTAAAACGGCTCGTCATCCCAAATATAACAAGCCCTACACCAAACTTGTTTATCAACCCATGATAGAACTTATGAATTATCTGAGAGAAAACGGCTTTCAAGTCTTTATTGTTTCTGGCGGCGGTATTGAGTTTATGCGAACCTTTGCGCTTCATACCTATGGCGTTCCACCCTGGCAAGTCATTGGCAGCAGTGTGAAAACCCAATACCAATCCCAAGGCAATAAACATGTGCTCATGCGACTGCCAGAAATCAATTTAATTGATGATAAAGCTGGGAAACCTGTTGGCATTCAGACCTATATTGGCTTGCGCCCCATTGCAGCTTTTGGCAATTCAGATGGTGATTACCAAATGCTAGAATGGACAACCGAAGGTCCGGGGTTAAGGTTGGGCGCTATCGTTCACCATACGGATGATAAAAGAGAATACCAATATGATCGCCATACACCTTTTGGCAAACTAGACAAAGGTTTAGATGATGCCAAAGCACGTGGCTGGATTCTGATTGATATGAAAAACGATTGGAAGCGTATTTGGAAATAATCTCCCTAATTAAGTGTGCAGACTAAGTCATGCATATACGCCGAATATTCTGTGAATTCTTGTTAAAATCCTCTTGACCCTATAGTTACTCGATACCCTACCTTGAATGGTGAGAGGATAAACAATGACCCAATGGTATGTGAAAGATTTAAGCAAATTAACCGGCGTATCGGTGCAAACCTTGCACCATTATGACAGGATTGCTTTGCTCAAACCTTCGATGAGACTTATCAATGGGTACCGTTTGTACTCTGAAAAGGATCTATTAAAACTACAGCAAATCATTGCGCTCAAATTTTTTGGATTTGATTTATTACAAATAAAAAACTTACTGGATGAAGAAGTGGATATGATAGAACACTTCGCTCTCCAATCCCAGTTTTTAGAAGAAAAGGCCAAATCCTTACAAACAGCCTGCGCTGCATTAAAAGAAATTATTGCTGAGAATAGTGAAAAACGATCCTTACCTTGGGAAAACATCATTCAATTAATTGAGGTCTATCGTATGGCACAGCAACTCGAAAAAACTTGGGCAGGCAAAGTGTTTACACCGGATGAATTAAAATCTTATGCTAACTTCGAACAGGAATTAAAAACACGGTTTTCTGATGCGCAAATGAAAACCTTTGAGCAACAATGGCAAGACATAATTCAAGAGGTTACCAAACAGGCAAGCCAAGATCCTTCCAGCACTATTGGGATTAGCTTGGGTAAGCGCGCAATGGATTGGGTGAATGCTTATTATGGCAAAAAATATGCCGGCATTCGCAACACGATTTGGGAAAAAGGCTTTAAAGAAAATCAAATCGAGGATGAAGGCGCCATTTCAGGCGAAGTATTTACCTGGCTCGACCAGGCTATTTCTGCTTATTTTCGTTCGCGCATTATGGCAGTATTAAGCGAAGTTTCATCTAAGCCTCTGGAAGAAGGCCGCCAACAATGGGAAGCGCTTTTATCCGAAATGCATGGTGACGACAAAAAAGCAAACATCCCAGTTTTTGAAGCCATTGAAAAGCATGAACATATTGATCAAACTGCTAAGGCGTGGTTGAAGCAATATGTGAAAGCGTTTGGGTAATTAAAACACCTTTTACCCACAATAATTTTCAGCAATAGAGTACCTATAGTGAGAAGTGATATAACCATAAGGATTCCGCTTCTCACCATGGGCTCTCTTTTCAAAATGTTGATAATCCTTGGCGTCAAACCAATAGCCGCCCCAATCCCATCCATGTTTCGCAAAAACTGTAATCACAGCGCTATTGGGGATGATCTTACCCTTTTCTGGTATTAACCGGTTGGCGTGCTGCTTTGCGGCTGCAGGAATAATTAAGCAACCTTTGAGATAGGGATTCATCATAGGATTAAGATCGATAGCCCGCCCATAACTATGCTGCGATAAAATCCCAGGTTGATCAGTAACCGCCCGGCAATGAAAGCCACCGGTCACGCTTTGATAAATTTTAGCCGTTTTGTGCAAGGATTTAGGGATAGGATGCATCGCTTGAATAGGGAAGCGCATCATTAACAATTCTTTGAATATAGCTAACACCTCAGGACCCAGCTCTTCATGGACAATTAAAGAGCCTGAATGGATTTGATCATCAAATCCCCAATATTGAAATTTGACTAGCACCAATTTTTTAAGGGTACTTTTGCAAGGCCAATTATCACGCGTCGACAGGTTCTTTTCATAGAGGGGCCTATCTCGAATCGGTGTGATAGAAAAATCCGGTAATGATTCAAATTGACCAGCCCAGCAGGCCCCACCAACAAAAAACCATAATGTAGCCACAACCACTTTTTTAAATGCTTTATCTAATACCATTTTAATATTTTTGAAAAAATATTCAGTTTTTAAACGAAAATAGTTTTTTTACCACAGAAGATCGCAATATAGGGCTACTGTTTCTTTCTAGGTGATAATACCGGCAATCCATTAAATCGACTAATAGATTCGCCATTAGCCAACCTGTAAAAACAGGTATGTTGTAATAAATCGGGACAGTCAAGGATTGATTCTGCGACAGGTAACATCACTTCAACATCTGCCAATTGTGTGGTATAACAGTCGTCACCAGATAGCTCGCTTGAGGAATCGATATCCATTTCACAGGGTTGCTCTTGGCTTATTTTCAAGCTTTCTAGGGCAGAGGCTTTGACCTCATAGACTGCTTTAGCCAACTCGGCGACTTTTAGTTCAGTCAGGCCTTGCTCCGACTTGCTAAAGTAACGGATCCCCCTAAGCTCAACATTTTTATCTTGCATTGAATGATCTTCAAATATGAAAGCAGATCCAGTTTGAGCATAAAACCAATTGATGGCTTCCTGCATTTCAACAAACGTTGGCTTATAGTGGCCTGAATTATTACTCATGGTAATTAACCGGCCATAGTCAAAGTAAAGCATTCCCGCACCTTTTGCAGGTAAGCCCGAGCTTAAATGGGAATGATTGATTTTCAAACCCACTTTAACAGCATATAAACGAAGCTTGGGATGAAGCACATAAACATGTGGGCCACTAAGGAAATCTCCCATAGCATCTTTAAAAAAGCCATCTTGGATAGTCACCAGGTGCTTTTCTCTATCTTCACTGCTTAAATAATGATGTTGCTCTATGCTCTCTGCAATTAACTCATTGTTAAATTGTGGCTTTATTGTAATGAGTTCATGCTCGAGTTCTTGTTCATGTTTTTGTTTAAGATGATAGACAGGCAGAAATGTTTTGTCTTCGGGACTGAGTGAAAAACTGGTTGAACGATTTTTTCGATTTACAGTTTCATCATCGATCGCCATTGATCCAGAAGGGCCCATCATCGTGAGGCTTCCTTATTCCCATGAGTCTGAGATCCCAAGATATCTAAATTATGTTAACAAAGGAAGATCTTCGATAGATCTTAGGTTAAAAATTTTTGTTATTCTACACACCAATCTTGCGATGAGGTATTAGCAAATCCTCAACAACTTCTAAGCAGATTTCATCATAATGTTCTAAATCTTGATTCTCTTTTTTAATCGCTTGTATTTTTTTAATCGTTTCGCGTATATCATCTGGCAATGCTTCATTGGGCGCATTGTCGCCTGGCCATGTAGAATCTCTGGTGGCTTTATCTGGCCATCTAGAATAGGCAACCCACAGGTTGTCTTCCCCTTTGTGCAGGCAAGAACCTATCGCACCTCGATCCTTCATGAAATAAGTGGCCATCTTATGCCACAATTTTTGATAGGATGCTTCTTGATGAGGCTTCAATTTAAAACGATAAATGACAGCAAACATATTATTCATCCTATCTCTATTTAAATTGTTATTGTTGATTAATGGTTCTCTTGCATAAATTCTTTCAGCGCACCCGCAATATAACCTTTAAATTCGCCTAAATTTTCCATACCTGGGCAACTGGCCACACGACAAAAATTAATAGCAAATAACACCGGGCGAATCGTTTCAGAGATTATGAATGCCTCTTTTAAGATTTTTAGAGGCGCAAAGGCTTGCCAAGGCTCTAAATAAGCCTCCATTAGCACTGCGCGTCTGGGATCGTTTACACCCATTTGATGATGCCTCGAGGCGCTATCTAACCATGATCCCAGTGAAAAAAACGGATGAGTAATATTAGCATCACCCCAGTCATTGAAAGTAATCTTATCATTTTTATCGATTAAGATATTATTATCTTGAAAATCACCATGCTCAATCGTTTCGGGCAAACCCAATTGCGCTAATTGCTCACATTTTTCTGCAAAGACGCCTTTTAGGCTCGCTAATGTCGCCAGATCCGCTTCGGTTAAGCCATCCCTTTGCAAAAAGTCTCTTTGGGATAATAGGGCCTCATAAATACTTGGCAAATTAACAAGGCGCCAATCTTTCACTCTTAATGCCAAGAACTTCTCATTTTTATTGACCGCCTTAATCTGAAGCTCGGCATATTCTTTAAGCATTGATGCTACAAGCTCGACTTGATAATTCTGCTTTAATTTTTCACGAAGACGACTTCCTGCATCAGGCATGAGAAACCAGCGATGCACATCATCGTGGGCTATTACTTCTGTTACGTTCGCTGACAGCTCTTTGTGAAGTAAATTAAGCACATAAGGCTCTACGGCAAATTGCGGTGACATCTCTTTCAAATAGACATAACCCTTGACGGTTAGTAACCGAGATACCTTCGACCATGGCGTGTCACGCACAGATTCAGGCGCCGCAAGAGCCTCGATACCCTGTTTGGTTAAGGTGTTCATGACCCATTGCCGTGAAGGGTTTTCAGGCATCAGTATAGCTCTTGAATAACAATAAGATGATTATCATAAAATAGTCTCACTATTCTAACAAGCCGCTCGACGTCATATGGGCTTACGCCCCAAAATTAAGTACCTCACATTCGTATTGGTTGGGCTGGGTGTTTTATCAAAGCAGTATGCATCGCTTTTTTTTCACTTTAGATGCCTGTGGCTGTACTGGTTGCGGTGCTTCTGACAGGCGAAAGCCATTTAAAATCGCCGCCCCAGATTTAGACGCATCCTCATTTTCCGCTTGCGACTCTTTCATGTTTATATATTCCATAAACCGCGCTTGATCGGTACCCAGCGCTTGAAACTCGCGCCTAAAGTGTTGATTATCCGATTTTCTTAATTTTAATATCGGAGAGTATTTCTCTTTTTCTTCTTCGGTGAACGGCGGTGTTTCAACAATGTTATTTTTAGGCATCAAAAAACCTCATTTACATAAAAGCATTAAACTTAGTTAGCGCAACTTGGGTCCTAATCGAAAGGAAGTGTTCACGTTGCAGGCACCTAATGGGGTGTCAAATTGACAACGCAAAAACACTTTATTATTTTCAAATCTCAGATTACCTCGATACATCGCAAAGGCGCCCAATCCTAATATCGTTGCACAGGTATAGGGATTACTTTGCGCCACTTGCACACCTGCGCTGGCAACATTTTCGGCTGTTTGAAGGGGATGACACAACGTATTCACGAGAAGGTTGCCTAAAGGACGCACCACTTCATTAATGTAACCCTCAACGATATTGCTAGGAAAGCTCATCTATTTCACTCCTTAAAAAGGCATGCAGTATAAAAACAATTATCCCCATTTGCTAGCTGTCTATGCTTTTGACGCGCCCGAGATCATGACTGGCATTACCAACAGGTTTTGGCCTGTTTTGCAACTATTGACATCAAGTTGTCAAAAAAATATACTGCGGTGGGTTAACTTTCTCACGTTGATATTTTATGACTTTTATTTATTCCTATTATATTCAGTCTTTTCGACGAAGAGCGAAAATATTCACCTTAAATCACAATGTTCAGCAATACGCTGGCTATTCCTGATCCTCTCATACCATTAATTTGATAGTTTAATCACTTTTTTGAGCAAGCTCAAAAGTTATCGTTTATCCATTTTTTATATGAGAACTCATGCTATGTTACAAAAACTGGGGCTCGGCAGAAAAGACAAAACTCATAGAACATCAGATCCTAAAGTGCCTGAATTGCCTGAATTACCACCTGAACCTTTTCATTCGGAACGCAGATATTCTACGCAAGAGCTGCTTTGCGTTTTTGAATATGCGCAAGATATTGATTTTTCCGGTATCAAGGCTTTTAAAGAGGAAGAATCTTCTGATGCGCAAAGAGATCTTTTTATCAATATTATTTTAATGAATCTACCCAGCAATGCACCTGATGCAACGGGTGCCACAATGGACATCAGCGAGGTTAATGTCGATAGCGATGCCCATGCTAGAGTCAGCTTAAATCTCCCTGCTAAAAGTATCCCTTACATTATCACTACCATTATTAAGCGCGGCATGATTAACTGGGATTTTTTTGATAAAAAAGATGATATTGCTCGCAACTTGTTAGAAAATTTCAAAAGTGATTTCATTGCTGCGCTTGAAAAAGTGAATAGCAAGAACAAGAAACTGACCATTGGATTTACTCAACTTGATAGATTTACTAGCACGTTATTATCACCCTTAAGTCAAAATAACAATCCGAAATTAATGCACACCACAGCAATGATCCTCATTAATTTTATCACAGCTTTAACAACACATGGTTACACAGAAGAAGCCAAGGTGCTTCATACCTTTTTAGCCCTTTGTAAAAAGATTATTTTACAAGCTGCCCCAACTGCTGAAGAGTATGAGAGAAACGTCAGACTCTTAGCACTTCCTTTATTAAGAGCATTGCGTGTTACCTCTGAGGTTGACGTTTCTTTAACTCCGCTCATGACATGCTTGCTTAACTTAACACTAGAACATCCCTTATTTAACGAAGCTTACGATATTGATACTTATCTCATGATATATCGCATTCATGACCAAGCTACACAGCTTGGGATTGATATTTCCACAAATCCAAGTCTTTTTGAACGCGGTGCCAATTTGCCGATTAATCAGGACATTGTTAAAGACTACAGAACCCTTGTTGAAGCTTTAGCTGCTGGCAAGCATGACAAAGATCATTGTCAACAATTGCTATTAGCCTTTTTTAGAAAAATTATTGCAAGATATTGCCAATTTAATAAGGGAACCAAAGCTCAAGATATTCATAATTTTCTTTATATGCTCCTAAAAGCCTATGAAGGAGGTAAACACCACTCACAAGAGCAAAAACTTTATGCAAAGCTCTTACGAATGTTTTTACACATTCCTACTGCCACGCCGGAATTAGATCATTTGTTTGACTCACAAGCTATTCGTTTAATCCTTGCCGCAACACATGAACATGATTTTTCTCATCCATTTGACATCGCTAATTATGACTTAACCCTAGCTGATGCAAGACACTACTGCCAACAACTGCAATCAAGGTTTCAAGATGCACAAACAGAGCTTCATGAATTGCATGACCAAATTTCATCATTACAAGGCTTGCTAAATGGTAGAGAGGAAGATTGCTCAAGACTGGCATCAGAGTTAGCTAAAATGAGATTGGCTGAAGAATACAGCCCGCAAGGATCACCACAAAGTTCCCCTCCTTCTTCTCCTCCAAAAGAACGCATGAAAACTCGTCGGCATCCTACAAAAAAGGAATCGCATCCGCCAATCCTACCTCATACCAAGAGTGAAAGTGATATAAAAAGACCTAATAGAAGATTGACTTAACTTTTAACTGAGCTGTTAATAGTGAAATGGTTCCCTATGTAATTACACATAAGCTCCGATTTACTTTTGATAATAGGGAACCTTTCATTGCTGCACCTTGCCTAATCTAAAAGATTAGGTATTGGGTGATACTATGCCAGCAACCACTCAGAAAATCATTCAAGATCAAGTAACCCAGCTTATGCTACAACAAGCTATTGCTTTAGCTTATCAACAGGGACTTTATCCAGATACCACTGATTTCCAATCCCCTAGATCAAGGGCACAAATAGCGCAAGATAAAATTGAACTATTAACTAATGCTATTGCCCATCAGTTTGATGCTGCCTTCAAATCCGATATTGTAAAAAAATTAAATGCACTATTAAATAATATTAAAAAGCTCAAAAAAGATGAATTAGCACAATATATCAAATCACTCAATAACACGCTTGCCACTGGCGGTTTAGCACAAGATGCCGTCGATATCTTTACTGATGTAGAATTACAAACTATTCAACAGCCAGAGCCTCCTGCTAAACAGCCTTCTAAACAATCACCCGAGAAAGCAAAATATAGCCCTAAGCATCTCGTATTAAGTGGTGGTGGAATCAAAGGCGTAGCCAACGAAACCATTTTTGAAACGTTGCAAAATAATGGTGTGCTGGAAGGCATTGATTATTGTTATGGTTCCTCTGTTGGCGGATTAAGTGCTGCTTTACTCGCATTGGGGTATAACATCGATGAAGCTAAAGAAAATATGCAGGTGACTAAAAAGATGTTGCTCGACCCTTATCGACACGAAGAGGTTGCACCACTGGCTTCGGCTAAGTTCATGATTAAAAACTTTTTTAAACACGCTGCTATCGCAAAAGGTTACAAATTATACGAGCTCTCACAAAGCGTCGTTGCACAAAAATTAGGCGACCCTAATGCCACCTTTGCCGATTTAGAAAGAAGATTTGGGCAAGAAACACCCGGCGGCGGTAAGTTTCGCCACCTGTCAGTAACTGCCACAGTTAAAGATCCCCGCTTGGGATTTTACCAAGTAGTACTCAATGCCCAAACGGCACCTAATATGCCGATTGCCCTTGCCTTACGAATGACAGCAGGTTTACCGCCAGCCTTTCGAGGAGTAGAGTTAACACCAGAGGAATTAGCCAATTTTCGAATTGGGGCAACCCAGCCTTTAGTTCAATATAACCGAGGTAAAGGATTCCCCCCCTATGATCCCACTAATCCGCATGATGAGATCCCCGTTACAGTGAAAAAGCGCAATACCATTAAATTTATCGATGGCGGCGTGACTGACAATCTTCCGATCTATCTGCCAGTGCAACATGGGGCTAAAATGGATGAAATTATTGCCCTCAATTTTGTTGAGCCTTGGCGTGAGGAGCATCGTGAGATGAATAAAGATAAATTCACCGCCAACAAAATCATTCGAACCATGGACGAGAAAGACTGGATTAACTCCAAGCAATTGCGTGAAAATGATTTTTTATATTATGTTTACCAAAGAAAACGATATTTACATAAACCCGCTCTTCCTCCTGGACATTTAGTAAAAGCGGAACAAGCTAATGCTGTCATTAATATTCCCACCGGCGATGTACAAGCAGCTGAATTTGATTTATCAGAAAAACGTAAAGAATCATTGCGACAAGTTGGCAAAAAAGTGGCTGAAAATCATTTACGGATGCATGGGATAGAGCCTAAAATTATAAAACCTAATGTGCAGCAGAAACAAGTATTAGATCTTCACGACAAACATAAGGCAATTTTGCAAAACGCGAAGGAATTTTTAGGAGAGAATTTTGGCCTTAATGACAATGCAGATTATGAAAATTTTAAAAAACATGTCGATAAGGCAGGAAAAGAGATCTCCGTTGTAAACGGCGTTATCACCCAACGAGTTAAAATAGCCAATGTTAAATTTTATGAGATCTATAAAATGCGAAATGCTGTTTCTGATGCTTTTGAACACGCCAAGCAAGAGAGTAATTTAGCGCAACGCTGCTTATATAGCATGTGGAAGCGTGTTCCTGTTATTAAAAAAATAGTTAAAAAGGTTGATGAAAATCTAAATAGTCGCTTTGAAGAATATTACGAATTTGTAGGGGTCATTAAAGCATTAAATGGTGCTTTAAAAGCGCAGAGAGTAGCAGGAATGGAAGTGGGTCATAAAAAGCAATCTCCTTATAAAGATCACTTGGGTAAACCCCTTAAGAATATCAAGCAACCTAAACAAATAACCACTCGAATCATGAAAAAACGAAAGTAGAACGCCAGCGGTTACTATAGTAACTAAACTCAGACAAACCACTCCCTTTACCTTCCTCAACATCTGCGAATATTGGGTATTGCTCGCATTCATTTTGTGGTGCAAACTTTAGCTTTTGCTTTATTCTGCGAGTTGCTGCAGAATTGCAAAATCCTCCGATAGCTTTCGACGGTATAACCCCTAAAGCATCGATGACCGGCAGTTTTGCAATAAGTGCTGAAACCACTTGTTTTAATATACAATTAAACAATGGCAAAATGATTATTAAAAATAATGTAAAATCTTAATGATCACAGGGAAATAACATGCTCGTTTTCAATGCTCATATGCACTTAAATGGATCCATCAGACCTGAATTTTTGAAAGCGATCGCTTTGCGTAACAACTGTCTTAATTACTTTGAAGGATTTATGGCCGAAACGGATCTCTGGAAAAAATTTGGTTGGGTGCATAAAATCATACAGACCACAGAAGATATTCGCTTAGCGACATTAGATGTCGTCAAACATTCCACCGCCGATGTATTAGAAATCCGTACCACTGCCAAACCCTTGGGTAATCACAGCTCACAAGACTACATTGCCGCTTTTGTTGCTGGCTTGAAAGAGGCTAACCAGTTATATCCTAACAAACGTGCCCGTGGTTTACTGAGTATTGATAGAACACGTCACAATCTCGAAGAAGCTAAGGAAGTTGTTAATGCAGCCTTAGCAGCTAAACAAGAGCATGGCATGATTGTGGGGATCGATTTAAGTGGTAATTTCGCAGCTCCCAGAACCTTAAGTGGCAATGATTTGTATCAGGCTATTAGCTATGCTTTACACAAAGATATTGGCGTCGCATTACATATAGGCGAAATCGATTCTGATATTGAGCGCCAAGATGTTGATTTTTTATTAAAGGCCATCGAAGAATATCAACAAGAAAAAGGCGGCAAACTCTATGGCAAAGTACGTTTAGGTCATGCTATTTACCGAACCCCTGAACAAGATGCAAGGATCGCTGCGCTTAAAATTCCGGTGGAAATTTGCCCCTCATGCCATGAAATCCTGGATTGGTGGAAAAAAGACCAACCTCATCCGATTCTGACACTCTACCAAAAACGTTCGCAAGTGATTGCTGGAACCGATGATGATCTATTGTTTCATTGTCATGCTAAAGGTGAACAAGCAAAGTTAGATGCCCTGTTTCAAGGGGAAGATGATACCAACAAGACCTCGCAAAAACGATTGCGATATATGTTCTCTTAGTTAGGAACCTGAGGAAAACAAGGATGTTTTAACCTCAGCAATACCTCCAATATCCCCTGAAATTTCCAGTCAATAGCAATTTTTACCACATACAGACTAGCCTTGCTTGCTTAGAATAGCTAATTATTTAACTAAGCAATTTGTATGAGGTTCTTATGATTTCTGCCCCCGGCTCCAGAAGCAGTAAACCTGAAAAGACAGCCGTTAAGCTGGGTTTACCTTTGAGTGTGTGGTCAATGGTTAGCACCTATTTAACTAGCCCCATAGATTTTAATAGCTTTATCCGTGCCTCTAAGTTATTCCTTTCTTCAGGAACGAAACCTTTAGCTACGCGCATGAATGAGGCTATCTCACCTCAAAACCATCTTCTGTGTGCAGCCTTATATCGACGCCTCTGTGCCATCGATGTCTCTTTACCCCAACAGTTCGTCACACAGGATCCTATTACTGAATATGCGACCGCTTTAGCCAAAGTACAACAGGCGCAAGAACAAGAGATCGTACATTTAAGTAAAAATCACGCTGCATTGGTGAAAAAATATTATGACGTTAAGGCGCTTATAAAACTCACTACCCTGGCAAGGCTGGAAGCCATTAATCAAATTCTTGATAGCATCAATAGCGAGATAATCACATCAGTTGACAGCTTTGGCCAAGGTAACTCACTTGATTTATCTGAGGTTGGCATTACGCGTATGCCATCTTCTTTAATTGCTAATCCTCAATATCAGGTCTACTTTCAAAGTTTAAGGGAATTAAATTGTAACAATAATTTCATTCGTGCATTACGCTTAGCGAATCTGCCCGCGTTAGCCATTTTCGACATTGAAGAGAATCTATTATGCTTTTTACAGCTGCATAATTTGCCCGCGCTAAGCGATATTCGCCTTCTCAATAACAAACTGGCAGGCGAGTTAGATTTAACAGCCTTCTCAAGTTTAACGGATGTAAGTGTGCATGCTAATCAGCTAACGCGGTTGAACGTTAAAGGATTACAATTACTTAATCTTCTTGATTGCTCTTACAATGAACTTACCGAATTATTCGTAGATAGTCCCGCTATAGCTGATTTAAATTGCATGATGAATGAATTACAAAAACTTGAAGTAACTCATGTCACCCATTTAACCAGTCACGTTGATGATACCGATCCCAATGTGCAAGGTTTGTCTGTGTATGCTAATCCCGAACACATGCAGTTCTCACCAAATTTGCTTGCTAAATTTGGCGCTGAATTGACCCGACAACTCAATTATGATCAGGGTAACAGGAGCGATGTCGAAATGCATTCAGAGCACGAGGCCGACCTTGAGAACGAAGAATCCATAACAGAAGCTCCTGATGCTGAAATGACACAAAGCCAATCTGATAATGACAGTGATGACGAAATGGAATCGACTCACTCTGAGCGACAATATAAAAGAAGATCCTCACCAACATGATTCAGGTCCGCAGGGAAGCGACCAAACAAGCATTCTGTTGCGTGTAGCCACACATCCCATTTAACCCTAGGAATTTCTTGACACAGTCAAGTTTGTCTAATAACATGCGATCCGTTACCTGTGCTGACTCTTTCTGTGGTATTTGATGTTTTACGGTCGTTTACATTCCTTGCAGGCTTTTAGCCGCTGCAAACTCTTCTTTTCACTGAGCCCCACCATTCAGATGTTTGCGGGCTATTTCTAACCTTATTCTCACCTCACAATCGATTTAAAAATTACTCAGCTTCATTTTCTCAGGGTTATTGTTATGATTTTATTTGAACTTATCTACAGTCACAATCACGACGCCATTTCAACACAGCTACAGGATGAAAATTACATCCCTACCCTGGATGAAAAAGAACGCGCTATCGGGATAGCCGTAGACGCAAATGATGCTGCTATATTGCAACTGTTACTCAATGATGAACAAAAGCGTTTTGACCCAACAACCAACAATCATCAGGTCCTGATCAATGCTGTTTTATTTCAATCTAATGATATTTTAGAACTATTACTCGCCGACAATAGAGTGGATGCTGGGGCACAAGAGAACACCGCTATACGTTTAGCTGCAGGGTTGGGTAATGTAAAAGCGGTCCTGCTACTTCTGGCGAAGGCGCGCGTCAACCCATCTGCCAATGACAACGCTGCCATATATTGCGCTCTTGATAAAGGCTACTGTGATGTCATTAGATTGCTATTACCCCATTCAATGAAGGCCGGGATCCCTTTTACCACATTTATTGACTCACAACTAAGCGATGCTGATCTGCTATTCTATGTTGAGGAATTTTTAGCAGACTTTAATGGATATCTATCGAATTATTCTCTGTTAACTGACGCGCAGTGCGCAGCCATTGAATTACTGTTACGGCAAGAGGAAATGCATGAACTAGAAGTAGCGCAAATTGCGGCACTAGGCGATAATCCCGAAAGCGCAATGAATGATAGTAAAGTCATTAAATCGCGTGAACTATTCACCCATGTGCAAACACATTTTAACCAGCAATTCAATGCCTTTGGCAACACTGATCATGGGCGGCTAAAAGCCATTGAAAAATCCATACGCGGCATGATTTTAGAGGCTATCACTGCTGAAAACATTGACGATGAACAAAAAGCTTTTATCGCCTTGCACAAAGAAGCATTAGTTTCTGCCTCTGATGACACTATTATGAAACTCGCGCGTGAAAAATATTTTAATACTAAAGCGCCTCATCATGCGGCTTGGCGCGGGTATGACGCTAAGGCTCCTTATCAAGGGGAATTTAAAAATTTATTAACCACTCAATCAAGCCATGATCCCATATTTTCAACCCATGCGTCTCACCAAGGGGCCATCACTGCCGTTATGGCAAGTGACGAAATACGAAAAATGATGGCTTACTATTATTTGCTGGTAACTGATCAAAATGAGCCTGAATTGCTTGCTTTGCGCAAAGCTAATTTTATTTCTGAATTGGCGGATTTGCGTTTAGCTCACCAAAATGAATACGAAGGAGAGGATGCTCCTTCTTGTTATCCAGGTTATTTGGGAAGAATGCTTAACTTAGCCTATGGACACTCCCTCAGCAAACATATAATGACGCCTAAATCCCTGATTACGGAATATCTATCCCCCATCATTTTGGAAGAGTTTAAAAGAGCACTTCAACAATGCCATTCTGCCGAACAATGCGAACAGCTCTTACAAGCTTTATCATGGTTAACACTGGCACAAGCTAAGTCGATTACATTGGGTATCAACGACTATCCAGATGAGATATACACACTTCGAGAAAAGTTTGTTTCGTTATTGATGAAGACCCGAGAATTCTATTATCAAGAAATTAACAAATTGTTAAAGGAAAAGGGCCTTGCCCCACTGGATGATATCGGCAGAAAATTTGTTAAGCTTTGTTTATTAGATCCCGCCCATCAATTCAATTTTGGGCGTTTAGGGGCCGTGTATTCGCGTTACATGCAGGATACCTACCCACCCTCATCTGTCAAACTCATACCGAATGCAAAAAAGAAGTCTCTTAACCCTTTCAAGGCTCAACATGTTGCTGCCAGCAAAATGGGTAAAGCGTCATCAACGCAGTTAGATACCTTGAAGCGAAAAAGCCGTCTTTTCAAAAAGCTAAAACAAGAGATTGAGGCTAAAGCCAAGCAAGAACTGCCACACAATGAAAACGCCTTCGATCCTAAAGGCATGGTGTTATTGCTTAAAACGGCTATTACTGAAATGCCCAATGACAACCTTGAAACCACCGCGCTATTTAACGAGGCGTTTGCAGGCACGCTCAGAGAAAATGCCCATTCAGATGAAGCTTATCCCCAAGCGTTGCATATTTTACAACTTTTTAAAAATAGGACTGAGAAAGATAAAACACCTGGCACGCCCAAAAAATTACCCATGGCTGAGAGCCCCATGAAGCAGGACACTGTTAAAAGCCCGGTTAAAAGTAGTGCCGCAAGGGTACTTTTTAAGGATTAACTTTAACCCACCGCGCTCCTCGCTACGGCCTCATAAAGCGGGTTGCGCGCCCCCTTTTGTTTACAATCCTCCCATTTTGCCTGATATTTTCAAGATATTATAAAAGGTATAATACTAACTTTTAGCTTCCCTCATGAGATGAGGGAAAGCCAATTGCCCCCCCTAAAATCTAGCGAGTTATTGATATGGCGCATGAAGAGCATTTCAAAAGAATTCATAAAATGATTGATGATCAAACAAGGACAAAAACTGCGCTAATGAGCGATGCAAAATGGCGAGCTTTTTTCCTTAATGCCTCTCCCATTTATTTATCTCTTAATAATATAAATTATCATGGGAAACATCCTGATGACATCATGGTGCTTTATAAATTCTTAGGTTCTGAATGCCTGTCGCATCACGAACTGTTTACCCCTGATCTCGTCGCAGATACCTACATCAAAGACAGCCATATTATGACCCCAGTCATATACCGTGAAATTGAGTGTATTAAGTTTCCTACAAAAATTGAATACCGCAAATTTGCATTGAAAGATGACGAAGTCGTTGAGACCACATCTATCCAGGCTATTTTCGACCACGATGAATTTACAAGGCAAATGCATGCTATAAAACAATTCGGGCTTGAAATCACTGAAGAAAATTATGAAATTCAAGGCGCTAAAGCAAGAGTCATTCAAGCTTTAAGTCTATTTGGTTACAAATAAAAGAAAGGAGTCAGCGGAACACCCCTTTTTTCATATCAAAGAGCTTGAATTCCAGCAGAGTGTTGGAAGTAATCAAAAGCATAATAACCAACGCCAGCGAAAGTCACTACTCCTGAGACAACAACGACCGGGGTTGAAGCGCCCAGCATGAATGTGCCTGCTGCAACGCCCATCGCTGATAATGTTCCTACAAAAGAACCTGCTGTTACCGAGATCATCCTATGCTGGCATGCTGAACAACCCCCGCCAATGGCTAATAATTGATCCTCTTGTAATAATTTCATGATAACTCCAACTCTTTTTTATGTTTAAAACTCAAATCGCATAAAGACCTAACGCCTCTCTTACGTTTTCTTTCGTCCAGAAATTAAATACATTACCGTAGCATTGGTTGAGCTTAATTTCTTATCTTTGATTGCTTGTATGCTTTCATTTGAAGCGTTGATTAGCTTCGTCCAAATTCTTTCAAAATCTTTTTCCGCCCCGCCTCCAGCCAAATAATAACGTTTTGTTTCATCACGTGGCCATACCAGAATTTCTTGATTTTCCCAATCTTGTATTTGTTTAAACAATATTTGCTCTTCTTCAGACTGATAAGGAGGGATCATCAACGATGTTTTGTCTGATAGAAATACTTGAATATTGTCCAAATTATGTCTAGAAAAAGCGTAGGGCAAGATATCTCCCACTGAATTATATCCCAATCCTAACGCTTGTTTGCCTCGCTCACAAGTAATATGAAATTGAATATGCTCAAGCAGGTTATCTAACGGCTCATTTATGCTTAACGTATTGAAAATTAATAAAGGAGCAATATTGTTCGGCTCTGCAACTGCTAATAAGCCACCCGGCTTTAATACTCTAATCATTTCTTTTAAAGCAACATTAATATCTGACACATGAATGAGAACTGTCTGACAAGTCACCATGTCAAATGAATTATCTTCAAAGGGTATTTGTTCTGCTTTTCCTATTTGATAATGAAATTGCTGATGAACACCTTTCTCTTTTGCTCGTTGTGTCGCTTTTTTTACCCAAGCTGATTCCGGATCGATACCCTGCACTTGAGTATCATTATTAAAAAATGGGGCTAAGGTAAATCCCCAATGACCAATCCCACACCCTATATCTAAAACGCTGCGAACTGAACTGAGATCCCAACGCTTAGCCATTAATTCAATGAAATCATAATTCCACCATAAATCGCGTTGATCACCAAAATAGTGGCCTGAATGAGGGGCATGCTCGGTTTTCATTTCTTCCTCTTCCTAATAAACTAAGCTAGTACTGGGTCAGTGTGAGCTCACCTCATTCTAGCATCTGCTTTAACAAACTTTACCATGAAAGCAGGGATAAAATATTTATCAATCCAAAATTTATGGAGCTGCTTTTAATGGAAAAAATTCTTATCGTGCTTTTTAACCTATCTTTGTCCGCCTTTGCTGACCAACATTTGATTTCCGGCGACCCATCAAGTTCCTGGGAATAGCTATGCCTTTTCTTCAAAACTCAAATCGATCTATTTCCATTGATTTCATATCATTTTGAATTTTGGGATCAACACCTTGTAATGCAGCAGGGGCAGTTTGGCTTGGCACACTTTTGCGGGTGCTATATTCAATTGAGATAATACCCTTGTCGAAATTAAGTTTTTCGTATCGCCATACGTTTTGTTGGAAAATATATGGGCCGCCCACATCATTTACGGGCACTATGGTATCAAATGTTTGTATAATATTATTTTTATTGTCATCAATGAGCACTATATTTGATGCATCGCCACTTTTCCCCTTGGCAAATTCAACTGGATTTTTCTCGTTCATATAATAATGAATCGCAAATTTAGAGGTCCAATTGCTTAAGGTTTCACCCTTTTGAAGGTATTCAGCACTTTTATGGTTGCCCATGTCATTTTGATCGGCTTTAAAATAAGCGATACCGTCTAAGGTGACTTCATTCGGCACAGAAGCAAAACATTTTAAGATAGGAAACATAATTAAGATGAGTGTGACAAAACGTGGGTTTATCTTCATTTCAACATCCTTATTTACACCTGATTTTCTTTAACTATACAAGTAAAGTGCATAACGATCAAAATATAAAATCAAAGGAAAGGGTTCAGGGATCCCAATGACCTTTATTCTGCCTAGAAAATTTAGGATTGAGGGAAAGGGGGCTGCCCCCTTATCTCATCCAGCCTTTCAATTTCCGCATTAACACCCGATGCGCATCATTGGCATAAGCTGCTGCAAAGGTAGCAATGACAGCGGCTTGCATTTTGCCAAAGTAACTAATACCGGGTGAGAGTGATTCAGCGAAAACCCAAGCGGCTACCCAGGCGAAGAGTAATAATTGTAATGGGTTCATATTGTTTCTCCTTAAATCTCCCCGCGCTACGCGCTGCCCCTCTTTACAAAGAGGGTTTTGATTCGCTATCGCTCATCGTGAGCGCGCATGCGCGAACAATTAGCCCACTTTGAATAAAAGGGGGCGGCGAGCTTTGCGAGCGGGGGATTCTAATAATCATTCATTATAAAGATCATGCAAATTATCAATCCCCTGCGCCATGATGATCCCCCCTGTTGCGAACCCCATGCCAATTGGCCCGCCAGTGACGAAACCCACCACTAGGCCTGATATCATGGCGCCGAAATGAAATTTACCCCCACTGATATCATGTAATGCTTCATCATTAACCATTAACATTTCATACTCCTATGAATTCACTATTTCGATATAGGTTTGATTGACGATGGTGCAGAAAAAATACTGCGTCCATTCGTGCCATTCTTGTTCAACATGATCATATGGTCGTTCTTGATAGCCACCTGATACGAGGTGGCATTGGTGTTCTGTCATGGTTAACTCCTCTTAGAATCCCCCCGCGCTTCGCGCGGCCCCCTTTTACACAAAGGGGGCTAATTTGTTCGCGCAAGCGCGCTCACGATGAGCGATAGCGAATCAATAGCCCACTTTGAATAAAAGGGGGCGGCGAGCTTTGCGAGCGGGGGATTTAATTCTTCATCAAGGGTTAACGGTGTGAAGGCCTCTAACAGACCTTCACATTCTAAAAAGCCCAAGGCCAATAATCGCTTTAAAGCACGGTGCACGGCTTCATGTGGTTGGTAAATGCAATGAGATAATTGCGCATAGGAAAGTGTGCAGGAATAAGAATCGAAAACGACTTTTGATAAAGCCATCACCGACTCCGGCATTCTTGCCCGAACAGGTAAAACGTTAACAGAATTTATCATGCATACAACGATTGCTGCGAATGTTTTAGCTCTACAGCAACCCGCTAAATCTTATGTCAACCAGATGGTTTATAAGAAAAATTTTGAAAAAAATGCTAAACAACAAGATGCTCTTTCCGAGAAACCAGATCCTCGCTCACATGTAGCAAAACGAAGAAAAATATCAGAATAAAAGGGCTTTTATGTCATTAACTTTCAACACAGTAAGCACCTCAAACCACTCTGATCCAAGTCTGAGTTATTGAAGCTTTAACTTTGTTTGGTTACAAATAAAAAGAAAGGGACGATTCCCTTTCTTCAATTATCCCAACACATCCTAAACATCACAGCCTGAGGGCGAATTCTCTGGGCTATCCGGATTAAGAGGCATTTTTGGTTAAATCTGCTACTGCGATAAAACGGAAAGGGGGCACAATGGTATAGACCAGAAAAAGTCTTTTTAACTTAAAGTGACTTTAAGCACTTTATGAGTGGTCGCGAACTTCTCCATGAACCAATCGCAAGAAATGTATTCGCTAAAGCGCATAACCCAAAGAAGATAAAACCAAAATAAGATAAAAAGCTTTTATCAACAGGTAGCACTATAAACAATCCAATCAATGTGAATATATATAACCCAACCAAAATAAAAATGAATGATGTCTCACCCAACCTTTCATATCCTTTAGGCATAGCAAGGGTCAAAATTGCGTCTTTACAAACCTTGGCGTTCCCTTCATAAGAAATTCCATTTTTTTTAAGTACTGCAAAAGCGGCGGGTAGTTTGCCAGCAAATTCGGCGTTATCAATCACGGTATAATATAGTTCCGAATTGCCTTCAAAAGGTAGATCTGCTACTTTTAGCGCATCAAATGCTATCTTTAGATTATCAGTAATATTATTATAAAAGCATAAACTCACAACTGCGCTATAAATCTCTAAATTTTCATCACAAGCGATAATGCCCGCATCTTTTAGCACAACACAAAGCTTCGAAAAATCGGAAGAATCAGCGTATAACCCAGAATATTCAATCGCTTCATGATAGAGTTGCGGAAAACTTTCATAAGAAATGTCTGCCATTTTAAGTGCAGCAAAAGACTTTGGCATATCTTCGATACGGTCTGAATACCAAATAACTAGATTATAAAGATCAGCAATACCTTCATAAGGAATGGAGCATTCATTAATAATTGAAAAGCCTTTGGCAATTGCTTCTTGTTCTCTGGATGATGAATTAACAATCCTTTGAGAGAATTCAGCCTTTTTATCATCAGAAATATTTGCCTTTTCAAGTAATGTTAACGCCGTTTCCTCTGACTGGTTACTCATTAATTTTAAACCTTAGCACCTAATATATTCAGACTATTATAGCATTTGATATTAGCCAATACCCTTTGCAACATCTTAATAATTGAACCATAGGTCTGAAATCTTGGAATATACACGACTTCACCCCAAACAAGACCCGTCTTAAGGGAAAGGGGTCGGGTATCCTTTAAATAAGCATTTGTATAAAATGTGCTGCGCTAAGCCTGGAATCCATCCATTGCCATTGCTTAACGCATGCTGTTAAAACATTCCCAAAAACTTATGGGGATTCGTCAGGACTTGACCCCTTTAAAAACAAACACAGCCCCATTTATATTTTTTAGCATCATTAGGATCGGCATCATTATCTGTTTCTAGATCTGGATGACTAATGTCCGCTTCTTCCTTTTCTAGCCGCTTTCTTTTAATCACCTTTCTCAAAGGTGTAATAGGTGGGGCTGAAGTCGATTGAGTTGAAATCGGTTCAGCAGAACTTGAGCTTACCGAGCTTTTTGCTGGTACTAAACGGTTTATTTCATTTGTCAGAAATGATTCTAATTCAAGAATAAATGGTTGCATTTCATGCAGGCGAGTTCTTAGAGAACATAATTCTTGAAATGACATGTATGCCTCTGATGAAAAAGGCTTAATTTTATCTCTAAGTTGATCATCCGTGATTAATGGCCGAACCACAGTGAGCATTTTGTAGAAATCCAAGGCCTGTAAAAGGTCGATATCAGTAGAAACACCTAAGGTACAAACGCCATAATCGATTAATTGTACTTTCAGGTCGCCAGTAATGATCAGATTATTGCTTTTTATATCATTATGTCGGATCCCTTTTGAGAGGATCAATTTAAACTCTTGAATAACTGACAACAATAACGTTAACTGCTGTTGCCTGGATAGTGATTTACTGTTCACTTCCAATAACTTGATTAAATCGTCCGGGCTGAGTCCTGGTATTGCGTCTATAAAAATATATTCTTTTAAATTTTGATTTTTATTGGTTCTGCTCAAAAACCCTAAAGAGCGACCAAGCTTCTCTAAGGCTTGATTTTCCATTTCCATATCGTTATAGGAGCCACCAATTTTAACGAAGCAAAGTTTACCTGTGTCTAACTGCTGACAGAGTTTAATGCAACCCATTCCACCGCTAGCAAATACGTTATCCGTTCCACCAAAGATAATGAATTTTTTGCCATTTCTAGCTTTGATAATGGAAAAGTCCAGTGAGTGGTTCTTTTTAGATATTTTTGGTTCAGAAGATGTGGCAAAAATGGATAATGCTCTATCGATGCTGTTTTGTGTTAACAACAAGGATTGTGGCCCTTTTAAATACTGTTTGACTTGTAGGCAGGCTAAATGAAATAGAGAAAATACAGACAGCGGTGATAGATCACCGTTATTGATGGCTTGAGAAGCTAAAGCGACTTCCGCTTGATAACTATTTTGCACATCTTCTGGCAGATCTTTGGAAGCACCAGGACTATTAAAAAACAACATGGAAATTCTCCCTCAGGTCCGATCAGGTTTAAAGCCAGAAAAAATATAATAAAAGCTGATATCGCGCTAATGACTAGTCCAATCATGCTGCCCTTTGAACGACTCATTACCGTGTAAAATCAAGTGTTACACTATATCAGAGGAGCTATTCTTTGATAATTGATTTTGGATATATGGAGGTATTAGGGGGTTAGAAGGAAAAGAGGCCAAAAGAAAGAAAAGTGAAAGGGGTTAAGTACTGATAGATCCCACAAAAATTATTGCATCAAATTTGAAAAAGAAGGAAAGGGGTCACAATGCCTAAATTCTTTCCCCCCGTTGCGTCACTGCGTTCCTTACGAGGGGCTAACAAATTCGGCTGCTGCCGCAGCCGGGAATTTATGCCAGTGTCGCTGGCATGAGGACCTTTCCTAAATCGCGGCAGCGATGTCATTTGCTAGCCCCCCATGAAGGCGCAGCCGGAATGGGGGGATAATGCATTACCACCATTGCTGAGCCCCGGAAGGGGCGAAACTCTTCACGTATTAAATCGATTGTTCAATAAATTAATTAAAATTTCCGGCCTCTTATAAATACCCTTTTCATGCCACGCTTCTTTATTTTGGCTCGGTGAGGTCTTCTTCAAAACCAACAACCCCTCTAACGGCAACCGCACCGTAAAAGTACAATTGCGCAGAAGGGTTAATGGTGTGAAGGCCTCTAACAGACCTTCACATTCTAAAAAGCCCAAGGCCAATAAGCGCTTTAAAGCACGGTGCACGCTTTCTGTTGGTTGATAAATGCAATGTGATAATTGCGCATAGGAAAGTGTGCAGGAGAATGAATCGCGATCAGCATGTGAGGCAATCGTTAACCAAAGTATTTTTTCAACTTCCGTTAATTGCGAATGGCTGAATACAAACAACATTTCAGCAAGTGAAACATGTATAGAACGCGTGAGTTGGCGCGCATCATTTAAAATGCGGCATAGCGAATAAGCTTGCATAGCAATACTTCCCTACTATTGAGTAAGCAATCAAAATTTTCTTAAAAACGGCAGAGGTTGGGGCCGTTTAAGTGAAAAAATGGTCTGCAAACGCCAAATAGTGAGAAATTCGCCTGCGTGCGAGCTTTTTAACTGAGAAAGAATGTAATAAAATGCGCTTAGCCATGGGCTTAAACTTCCTATATCAAGTTTGCTTGTGGTCAGTGACTGTAAAGTGTTAGAGCACTTTGCAGTCACGATTTGTGTATATTAGCGAAAGAGAGAATAGGTGTAAATAGCGTTACGTTTGAATCGATCTACCCGCTATAGGTGAATTCATGCGTTTATCCATCTTTAATTCTTTACTCTGTATAGCCGTCATACTATTTGCGAGCTATCTGCCCATTCCAGAAGAATTGTATTGGACTCTGTTTGTGATTGCAGTCCTATTTTTAGAAGTTTATTCTGATCATGACGAAGATGCCCAAGAAAAATTGGACATTACGCTGGTTCGTGAAAGCGATAATCTGGTGAGTTATCACATTATTAACCATTCGAAATTTGCTGTTAGCATCCAAAAACTTTCTAAGGCAAATCGATTACGCCTGAATGTTAAGGAAATAACAGAACCTTCATTCAGACCGCATCTACCCCAGGTTCCTACCCATTCTATGGAATTGCGACCACGCGAATCCATTAGCGGCAATTTCAACATCGATAACAACGATGCTTACTTTTATGTCCGGTCTAAAACGGGGCATTTGTATGTTAGGAAGATCCGGTAATTAGCAGATTACTACTATGTCTAAAGTACTTGTCTTTAATCAACGGGGTATTTCGCCTAACAACATACTTATCGTTACCCGCAAATACTAACATCCCTAATTCACAGAGATAATCAAAATAGACTCGTAAAGCTTTATCTGTAGTTGGTATCTCTTCTGAAAGATCAGCTGGAACAAGGTTTAGGGACATCTTAAGAATGTCGTTCAAAACTCTCCGTCGATAAAATTGTCAGGTTTTCTGTACCGCCCACTGCCGGGGCGGATGGGTGTGGGGTGGGGCTCTTACCCCCCGTTGCGTCACTTCGTTCCTTACGAGGGGCTATTATATTCGACCGCTTCTGCGGTCGGGAGAATATGCCAGCATGCGCTGGCATGATCTGATCTCACGATCGAATTATTTCAGTATGCTCATTAGCGCCCAGATTGTGCTCAGGTTGGCGCGTTCTGAAGTGAGAAAAAGTCAGGAGTGTATGCTTTGATACATGACTACTTTTTCGAGCGAAAAACGCGACAAGATGAGTGCAAGATGGGATGCTAATGAATGGGCCCACTAGGACTTGAACCTAGGACCAAGGGATTATGAGTTGAGCCAAGCACTTTTAACTAACTGTTTTTAAATAATTTTTTCAACCCAGACGCCTGTTGCAACAACCAACGAACCCCAACAACATCCTACCCAAATACGCAAAAGTCCCGCAGTTAATTGTGAACAAAGGACAAATCTACCCCACGGTTATGTCATCCCTTTTTTGCCAGGAGTCTTCAGCAACGGTGGTTCTGACTTAACAGATGGGTCAGCACCTGGATCAGATGGTTCAGCTTTTGAAGTAGCGGGATTCAGAGGATGGAGCATCGGTGTCAGGGCGGGTTTACGAGTTTCTGTTTGTGCTTGCTGACGTTTTAATTCGGCCAGACGTTTTTCTAAGGCATCATTAACACTGTCGCTTTTCATCTTAGCTATAGCCTCCTTGAGTTCGCCATTTAATGTATCAGCATCACTATACTGAATGAGCGCTAAGCACACATCTGCATGTCCTCTTTCTGCAGCCCACATCCAAGGTATCTCGCCATAATTATTCTTGGCATTCACGTCTGCACCTTTGTCTATCAGTGCGTTGCACAGCTCTAGTTCGCCATTTTTTGCAGCCCAATGCAAGGGTGTCTCGCCAGAAGTATTCTTGGTATTCACTTCTGCACCTTTGATAATCAGCGCTTTAAAATCTTGTAAACGGCCATCTTTTACAGCCAACATCAAGAGTGTATTGCCATGAGCATTCTTGGCATTCACGTCTGCGCCTTTATCAATTAGTGCTTCGTACAGCTCTATATGACCTTTTCTGAAAGCCAATATCAAGGGTGTGAGGCGTTGATTATTCGTGACATTCATATCTGCGCCTTTATCAATCAGTGCTTCGCACAGCTTTAGATGGCCATTTGCTGCAGCCAACATTAAGGGTGTGTTGCCATCATTATTCTTGGCATTCACGTCTGCACCTTTGTCTATCAGTGCGTTGCACAGCTCTAGATGGTCATTTTTTGCAGCCAACATTAAGGGTGTGTTGCCATGAAAATCCCTGACACTGCTATCTGCGCCTTTTTCAATTAACCGAAAAAACGTGTTTACATTCCCGTTGGCTGCAGCTCGCATCAAGGGTGTGCAGCCTGTACTATCGACAATATTGATTAGAGCAGGGTTTTGAATAAGCTTTTCTAAAACTGCAGGTACATCAACAATGTCGCATTCTAAATATTCATTCATCAACTGAGTGATTTTATTGAGTTCTTCCTTTTTCTGAACATTTACTATTTCATTCTCTATCGCTTGAATCAGCCCTGGACTTTGAATTAATGCATAATTTAACATCTCGATGAAAGTTGTATTGGCGGCCAAAGGCGCATCGCTATTAACCAATTTTTCGATAAACTGATGGGTGCGTTCTTTGCATGGTTCATGCAAGTCATAAAGCAAATAAGGACGGTTTTTATCATATATCACTCTTTGCTCTTTTGAATCGCTATAATCGTTGTAATCTATAAATTGCTCAATTCCCAGGGAGCGCACTGAAACCCCAACCATATTAGAAATACCTGATTTTCCACCACAGGCAACTTTATCTGTATGCTTTTCTAAAACTAGCTTTTCTCCTAAGTGATTATAAAAAGCAGCCACCATGTTCTTATCCTCACCTGGTGCCATTTCAATCGAATCAAAAACAATAGCATTGGTTTGGCTGCGCCAGGCCCAGCATTGTCCAGCAACGAAATCGGTCACTTTGGGGTGTTGACTATCTCCTTGGCATAATACATAAAAACCGCCATTAGGGCTTGTGAGACCATGTATAACACAAGGCTGCCCCAGTTCTCCTGATAGTGATTGGCAACAACCGGTCATTTTGCCAAAGCAAGCAGCCCGAGCAGCCTCTAACTCATCCTGAACTGGGACTTTACGCAGGTAATACCCTTCGTGCCCGATTGTTTTTCCATCAATTGTCACATCCGGTATGTTGTTGCCTGCCTCTTGGCGATTTAACCTTTCAAATGTCGCATAAAATTGCCCCGGAATATCGTTATCAAGGAATATCTTGTACGCTTCGCTGGCGTTATATTTATATTCTTCATAAAAAGCAACTATCTCAAGCAGGGTGAGTTTATTTAGAGGTTTGCCATAACAACATTTGGCTAATTCGCGTTTTTTCTCGCTCACTAAACCAGTCAGTTGCTCGTAGCGTTTCTCTTGGTTCTTATTAAGCCTTCCTTTTTGTCGCTCTAAGTTTCTATATTCTTTAAAAAGTAAATCATACTCAGCAGTCTTTGCTTTTATGTCTTTATCCGCTGGCTTAATATTGTTTGCTTTAGCTTCTTTTTCTTTACCCTTAACCAATTGCTGAATAGGCGAGGCAAAAGGTAGCAACGCTTTAAAGTCATTGCGTAACATTAACTCACCGTTTTTTTTATGAGCGAAATCTTTCCAGAAAGAGAAATCAAAATTAGGGGTTAGAATTTCTGTTGGTAAAGAAAAAAGAAAAGCATCATGAAAAACATTGCGCACTTCCTTTTTTGTCTCTTTCTGAACATTCAATGCGCTATCCGCGATTTTTTTGAGATAGCTCATCATGGCATTGGCGTCGTTAAATATCACGGCCATTTTTGTCGCGTGCTCTTCGGCTATTCCATTTTGTTCAAACCAATACACAAAAGCGCTCAACGCATACGCTTTTTGATACAACTCATTGTTAAAATACTGCCCAAAGGCATTAGGGGGAGCTGGTTCATGATAAGGGGCTTCAACTAATTCCACTCCCTCTTCACCAGCAAAAGAAATGTTAAAGGCCTTCAAGCAGCGTTGTAAGCCCAGAAATTGCTCTGGTGTAAGCTCGGCTTTATATTTAGCCAGCAATACATTGGCCACTTCAGGCTTCTTGGCTTTCTGTTGTGATCCAATGAGCTTATAGAGTTCAATCAGAAAATCTGCGATTTTCATGACTTTTTTGCGCCCTCTTTCATTTCTTTACTCTCGCCTATTACTTCTCTAGGGTGGACCCAGAATAGGTGAGATAAGTTTCAGTGTATTTGCACAGTTTTATGGTCTAACCTTGTAGGTACTGGCTTAGCACAACGGCAAACCGCTTCAAATTATTTAAGGCAATTGGCAGCTAAGGGTGTTTTAAATGAAGTTGAGGAAGGCAGGGAAAAGGTGTTTATTAATTCAAGATTTATGGAGCTACTGTTAACTGATAAAAATTCTTATGCAAAATTTTAAGAGTGTATAAAAGAGGTATCGTTTAAATTGAGGAATCTTTTATAAAAAATATTTTAGTCCATAAACTAGGATCCTTTTGATTGCTTTACTGTATAATTAAACTAAGAACTTAGATACAATTGATGTAACTTCCCATTTAATAGGAAGGAGAAATTACTAATGGCACTAGATCATTACATTTCTCAGGTTCATCTGAAGAATTTCTATTCTAAAACTCAAATTCCACCGCTTAATGCAATTTGTAAAATCACAATGAATAAATTTCCGTGCTCTGCTAAAGATGTCTGCAGGATTGAAGAAGGTAATACTAATTATTATTTGGAAGAGCCCCGTGTAATCGAAACGTTTGTTAAAGACATCGAAAACCGATACAACTGGGCAGTTGCTCAATTATCAGATGGTCTAACAACGAAGCAAGTGATTTATGTTATTGCAGGGTGGATTGCCTACGTTCAATGCTGCTCGCCAGCAGGAAGTAGAATTTATGCATCATCTCTTAAAAATGTGGTTCATGAAACAGCCAGAACACTTGAGAAAAAAGGGGACATTCCGCCACCACCCGAGCATCTCAAATTAGGGGGCAACCTAACCGATCTTATTGATAGTGGCCGTGTAGAGTTAACGATTGACCCTAAGTACCCTCAATCTGTCGGCATCCAGAACGTTCTGAATTTGACATATATGTATGGAAACTTCAAATGGGATATCATAAAAAACGCCTATAAGGATAGTCCATTTTTTACAAGCGACTATCCTCTTGCCATTGAGCTGCAACCTAACTCAACTATCTCAAACATAATTGTTCCTCTAAATCCCGGCTTAGCTTTACGAATAAACACAACCACTGAAATGCACGAAGATGAAAATTTTACTTTCAATCGCATCAAAGTTACACAGCCTGATAGAAAGAATATAAATAGAATTAACATGCTTATAGCGCAGTGTGCAGAAGAACATGTTTTCTTTGGGGACGAGAGCTCATGGATGTTTGATTTTGTTAAAAAGCACTGCAAATATCATGTTGGTACAAAGACAGCTAAAAGCAGGCATCCTAATGGTAGCTTTATGGGGTTTTTCAAAACTATTTGCTTACGGGATGCAAGCGAAGAAGTATCAATTAACTATTCACCCGAATCGATTCGATAATGTGTTCATTCTAATTACTGAGCGTGAAGCTCAGTTTTTACTTTGAATATCTTCCCAAGCTAAAAGCTCAACACTAGTGGGTATTCCTAAGGATTTAGCGATTCGTAGAAATTTATCATAATAACCACCTTTCCTAGGCAAAATTATATTCTTAACATCTGTAAACTTAAAGTTATAATTATTCACAGAACGCCATTCTCGCTCACTGTATATTGAATCAAACTCACTTCTGTCGAACGTTTTTACGAATGCCATAGCTTCTTGCAAATCTTGAAGCGCCTCTTGTGATTGCTCAAAAGCCGCATTAGCAGCCGCAACTGCATCTGAGAAATCGACTGTATCAAGATCCTTACAATCATCCAGAACACTATCGATATCTGATTGCAAATCATCAATTACAGCAGATACATCCTCAACGTTTTCTAACATATTTTGCGCATTAAAAAAATTTTGCACAATAGCTTTGTCATTTGGCGCATACAACACAGGATTAAATCCATGTTTAAGTAAACTTGTACGTTTAAAACCTATAGCCATCTGCCCATATCTTATTGCATGATAAAATAATTCAGAATTAGGAATATCTGCAACACAACAGACTTTAGAAGTTTCAATGGTGCGTATTTTATTTTTAACTTTAATAAATTGTTCTTTTTTACTATCGTACTCATAGCTCACAGGCACCCTCAGCTTAATTAGTTCATGGTAACTTCCAACTCGCAATTCGCGCGATTTTAAAATTGCACAGAAAGCTTCATATGCACTTGCAACGCTTTTCTTGCGGGTTAACTGTAGCTGCTGACGCTTGCTCCACAATGGACCACCCGTAAAATGCCATAAAATGTCAGAATGTGTTTTTGGTTTACGATTAACCATGATGTCATCCTCCTTTGCATCACTATCATAGCAGTGAACCCATTTCCACCTGTTAAGCAGGAATACAACAGGCTTCAACGCGCTTACGATCCTGGTCATTAGGTCATAAATTACTGTATTCAATAACATCTAATCATTTTACACGTCCTTGCCGAATACATTTGATATTTTCTGTAGGTTTAGGTACTAACATGAATATAGGCAACCCAAATTTAATACATGAAGGCGAGCCGGAACCTGATGCGCCGTCCGTTGACGACGATGAAGAGGATGATCCAAAAAACTCATTATTAAAGCTTCAATTGGATGTTTGGAAGACAGCCGTTCATACACAGATGCATTTTAATGATATGTCAGCCAAGGCTCGTCAACATGGGATTGGTTTAATTGTAATAATTGTTGGTTTCGCACTTTTTCTAATGAGTCGTGTGAACCAGGACTATTTCATTAATTTAACTGGTATACCACATCATGTTTCATACTTTATTACCTTACTTCCTCCCTTTGTGTTACTAGCTGTTGGAATATTAGATCTGTTTGTATATCATCCTATGTTAAGAGGTGCAGTAACTTTTGGAAGAGAATTTGAGAAAGCAATAATAGTGCCAAAAATTATGAAGACTAACGATGGTATGACTGAAATGATTACAAATCACAGTCGTTCAAATTTTGGAAAATGGCAAATTACTGCAAGACGAAAGCTAGTTGCAATTTACATCATTGCCTTTATTTGCCTTTTACTAATTCCTTACTTCTTACACGATTTAAAGCCAAGTGAAGTAACACTAAAGAATAATACCGAGGAAGTCATCAAATATAAAATTGATTATGAAAAGAAAAATTCGTCTACTGGTCTGTGACCTGGATAACACACTTTATGACTGGGTCAGTTATTTCGTTATTGCCTTTTATGCAATGATTAACAAAGCTGTTGTTGTTCTACATCTTGATGCTGAAACGCTTTTAGATGACATTAAAGCAATTCATCAGAAACATCATGACTCTGAATATCCCTTTGCATTATTAGAAACATCAATCATCCAGGCTAAATTCCCAAATTTAAACAGACAAGAATTGTATGTTGAGTTAGCTCCAATTTTTGAAGAATTCAACAAACAAAGACGCGAGGTTTTACGAGTTCACAATACCGTTCCTGAAACGCTTCAAAAAATTCTCGATGCAGATATTCATTTAGTCGCTCATACCGAAGCGAATTTATTCGCAATTATTGAGAGATTAGATCGATTAGATTTAACAAAATTCTTCGAAAAAATATATTGTCGCGAAAGAATTAAGACTTCGCATCCCAACGCTGCTCCCAAAAATGAGCGATACAAAAATTTCCCTTTTGATAAAGTAGTTGAGTTAACACATCATCCACGTAAACCCGATACAACTGTTCTCTTGGACATATGCAACTCTTTAAACATCTCGCTTAATAACGTAGCTTACGTAGGTGATAGCATAGCAAGAGATATGCTTATGGCACGAAATGCTGGAGTAATGTCGATATTTGCGGCTTATGGGGCGAACCATAAAAAAGAGTTGTATGACAAGTTAGTTCGAGTGACCCATTGGACACCGAAGGAAGTCGAGCGCGAAATTGAGCTCAGAAAGGCTGCTGCTAACATTAAACCAGATTATGTTCTCAAAGAAAGTTTTGACGAAATTTTAATTCCCCTAAACATTAAATAGATGGCTTAATTGTAGCCTAATTAAACCATCACCCAATAGCAGATTTTGCCTAGATCGAATCAGAAAGAACTTCAAGTTGACTGGGCTATTAATGCACTTTCATCTGGCAACTCTCTCAAAGACGGAGTATATCGCATCATGTGTAGGAAATATTTTATATCTTTCAGCTGATGAATTATCCCATACTCTCTTAGTGAGACAACTCTTTCGATAACTCGTTTTCCTTCATCTTCATATTCTATAATTTCGGAAACAGTCTGCTGTTCACTATGATTAGCACAAGACATTCCTATTATCCTGGGTTTAGTCCCATCTTCTGGGGTTGATAATACAATCGGCCCTCCACTCATTCCTTTTGGTAAAGCAAATGAAATTTCCGTGGTTGTTAATGTTCTTAATTGACGGGATTCCAGCCCTATTCTCGTAACATGGCCTTTTAAAAACCTTAAATCTAGTCTTATAGAATCTTCAGGTGGATTTGGATTAGCTGAGGTGAACCCTAAAGCGATTACATCAACACCCATGAACATTTGTTCGTGCTCGCCAAATAACGGAGTGTAGGGCTCTATTTCAATGCCTTTCAAAATCTTTGAATTAGTTTCAACAATAGCAAAATCATATATTTCAAGATCTCGCATTATTTTAATCTCTTTGAGTGATTTGTTATCGGCCGAGATCCCTTCTGATATGAAATAATCAAATTTCCCTTGGTCTTCTTTAATGTTCTCAAATATGTGTGAGCACGTAATAAATAATCCCTTTTCTTTATTAAGCAAAATTGCCGAGCCTAAAAAATGCAATCTATTCGTAGTTCTATGCCGCTTTGCTATTGGAAAAGCCATTTCATAAAAATCATGTACTATTACGCTTTTTTTCACTATCTAGGTCCTCAATTTGTTATAACTTCGGATTTTCCAAAAAACAAAATCAATCGATTCCCAAAAGACCACTAATAATATTTGGCTTATTTTTTTCTGCCTTTTTTCGATGAGTTTCACTTGCTCTTTTATATCTGCATTTAGGACAACCGCGACCCGTTGTTCTATGATTTATTGAATCATTCCATTCATGCCCGCAACTCCCTTTCCACCAAATCTTCCTGCCAGAACCAGGTGTGAAGTATTCAGGAAGCAACGAATCGTTCTTTGATGGGTGCCAATCCTTTACTAAATCTGGGAATAAATAGTTTAGTGACTTCTCAAATGCCACGTGCTTTCTCTGAGAGAAAAAATCATTAAAGTAAGAGGTTGCAATCCAATCGCTTTGCTCCATATATTTATCAACTTTTGCTGTAAGCTCAACAGATTTTTTATGTATGTTTTTTAGAATTATTATTAGGATCTCTTTTATCGTTGATACCGTCATTCCCCTTTTTTTTACGCTAATATCATTTGAACCCAAAAGTGGAAGACCTTCTTCTCTCACTCTAATAAAGCACATGATTGAGTTTAAAGCTAAATATTTTTCTAGATCTTTTTCATGTTTGTCTTGATGCCAATACAAACCATCATATTCAATGCCTATATTAAACTCTGGCAAAAAAATATCGACTTCACGCTTTTGAATAATGACTCTATGTTGCACATCTTCAAATATTGCTTTCAATTCACTATAAATTCTTAATTCAGGGATAGAGTATGCAGGATTGCATTTGGGACATCCAGTACCTGCCGTTCTGTGATTGATCGTTGCTTGCCACTCATGGTCATCACCTTTAGGACATTTCCACCATACAGTTTTTGCTGTACCGGTTGAAACGTCATTAGGTGTCATATTACCGTTTTTTGTTGGATGCCATAGTTCGGCTATTTCTGGATATAGCACTGCCAAGCAATTTGAGTTAACAACTTTATGCCCTGAGCATATAGGGCAACCTCTGCCATTTTTTCTATTGTTAAGTTTAGCAAACCACTCATGGTCTTTGCCTATTAAGCACTGCCACCAGATTTTTTTATTTGCACTAGGTAAGACATCAAATGGTGTAAGCTTTCCATTTTTAGTGGGGTGCCACTCTTTGGCTAATTCAGGATCTACCGCCCCCAATGAGTTGGATCTTGCCACTCTCTGATTAGAGCAAATCGGGCAACCAATTCCTTTGTTTCTATTTGCTACAACTGCGTCCCACTCATGATCGTCACCTTTTGGACATTTCCACCATACTTTTTTTCCTGAGTTGGGTGTAACTTTATCGGGAGTTAGTTCGCCGTTTTTAGTGGGGTGCCACTCTTTAGCCAGTTTAGGATTTAGTGTTTTTAAACAATTTGATTTAACGACGACTAATCCAGCACAAATTCCACATCCATGACCTTGAACTCTGTTAGCAATAGCTGCTTGCCACTCATGATCATCGCCTTTTGGACACTTCCACCATACCTTTTTGCCTGAACCGGGGGTCACTTTATGAGGCGAAAGTGCGTCATTCTTAGTGGGATGCCATTCTTTGGCAACTTCAGGGTTCAAAGTAGCTAAGCAATTTGATTTAACTACTGTCTTACCTGAGCAGATTGAACAACCCGTTCCATTGTTTCTCCATTCTACTGCTGCCTGCCATTCATGATCGTCACCCTTTAAGCATTTCCACCATACCTTTTTGCATGAACCAGGGTTAACATCATACGGAGTTAATGTTCCATTTTTGGAAGGATGCCATTCTTTGGCAAGCTCCGGATTGAGTGTTGCTAAACAATTAGATCTAACGACCACTCTACCAGCACATACTCCACAGCCATGACCTTTACTCCGAGACTTGATTACGGCAGCCCATTCGTGATCATCTCCTTTGGGGCATTTCCACCAGGCTATTTTGTCTGAAAAGGGAGATACGTCATATGGAGTAAGCTCCCCATTTTTAGTGGGGTGCCACTCTTCTACAAGCTCAGGGGTATTTGTCGCAAAACTTCGTTTAATCACTAGTGTATCAACCAGATGTTCCATCACTCATATGACGAATTTCTTTCTAGCTCCAGAATGACTATAGCGCTTATTGTACGCTTATTTAATTTTGTGTTTATTTGGAGGATTTGTCGTAAGCGCTTGATTTTATTAGTGGGCCCACTAGGACTTGAACCTAGGACCAAGGGATTATGAGTCCCCTGCTCTAACCAACTGAGCTATGGGCCCGGAGCTTGTGCTGCATAGCTCACAAGGTGAGCGACGCAGTAAAATCGGGTCGTATAAAAAGGCACTCCCCAAGAGGAGGCAAGTAGCATACCAGAACACTCGCCAGCAGAAAACCGACAGTAGCAACCAAGACCTAACCACCCGCGAGAAGGCCCAGGGGCGCCTCGCACGCAGCAAGCCAAGGCCAGCTGTAAACACTCACCCAACGCCCAAATGGCACCACGTGAGTAACCACAAGCCACGGCTACATGATGGCAACCCGCTAGAGGCACGACGGTCCACAAGGACCCGCAACGCGCCACGAGCAAGGCTACCAAAAGGGCCGCCACACCTCGCGGGGAAAGCCGCTTGGCCAACCGCACGAAGCAGAATCAAACCCTCACTCTGGTTCGATGACTCTACCCAAGAAGCGCCGCGCGAACAGCCGCACCTAGGGCGAGATCAAAGCCGGACCAGAGCCGGCCTCACGAAGGAGAGGTTACAAGCACCACTCCACCCCCAACATGGGGAGTTTGAGAGTACTCTCTCACCCGGGAACAAGCGGGTGGTTTTCGAGAGTACGGACATTTCCCCTTAGAAGGGGAATTCTTTATTTCAGCGGATTATCTTCTTCATCGTCGCCATCAACAAGGAAGCTGCGTAAATCGTCGGCACGACTTGGCTGACGTAATTTACGCAATGCTTTGGCTTCGATTTGTCGGATCCGCTCGCGGGTCACATCAAACTGTTTACCCACTTCTTCTAACGTATGATCGGTATTCATATCAATCCCAAAACGCATGCGCAGTACTTTGGCTTCGCGCGCGGTGAGGGTTGATAAAATGCGGCGGGTTGCTTCGCGCAGCCCAGCCGTTGTCGCCGAATCTGCCGGCGAGGAAATCACGGTATCTTCAATAAAGTCACCCAAGTGAGAATCTTCATCATCACCAATGGGGGTTTCCATTGAAATGGGTTCTTTGGCAATTTTTAAAACCTTGCGGATTTTATCTTCAGGCATGCCCATGCGTTTACCCAACTCATCGGGGGTGGGTTCACGGCCCATTTCTTGTAACATTTGTCTGGCAACACGATTTAACTTATTAATGGTTTCAATCATGTGTACCGGAATACGAATGGTACGGGCTTGGTCGGCAATCGAACGGGTAATCGCCTGACGGATCCACCAGGTCGCATAGGTCGAGAATTTATAACCACGGCGATATTCAAATTTATCAACCGCTTTCATCAGACCGATGTTGCCTTCTTGAATTAAATCTAAGAACTGCAAGCCACGATTGGTGTATTTCTTAGCAATAGAAATCACCAAACGTAAATTCGCTTCAACCATTTCTTTCTTAGCGCGTCGTGCTTTAGCTTCACCAATCGACATATTACGGTGTAATTCTTTAATCGCGACGATGGTGCGTCCTGCACGAACTTCAATCGCCCGTAATTGCTTTTGATGCTCGATAAGCTCGTCTTTCACCTTCTTTAAGTGCTCAGAATAGGGTTTTGAGGTATCTGTAAAACGGGTAATCCAAGTGGGATCCACTTCAAAGCCTGGGAAGCTGGTCACAAAGGTTTGACGAGGCATTTTACCTTTTTGTACACAAAGCCCCATGATGGCCCGTTCATGCATGCGCACATCTTCTAACATGTTACGCATAAAACCGACTAATTCTTCGAACAAGCGGGTGACAAATTTAAACACCCCAAACACGCCAGCCAAGTCAGTATAAGCTTGTTGCGTTTCAGGATGGTCAAGACCCAGTTTTGACTCAGTCGCAACGACTTTTTCATAGGCTTCACGTAAACGGCCAAAATGATAAGCCGCTAATTCAGGATCAGGACCTGATTCCAATTCATCACTATCAGAGGATTCTGTTTCTTCAGCATCCTCTTCTGTTTTGGCCACAGCCGGAGTAGCGGCGCCATTCACTGCGCCCCCATTGGTTGGGGCTGCTGTCTTAGCCGGTGACTTCGTTAACGGTGCGGGGATGAATTCTTCAGCATCAATATCTTCATCTAATGCTAGCTCTTCAGGAACAACCGCGCCGGCATTCATGACTTCTTCGCCATCTAATTCAATAAAGCCGCTGATAATTTCGCCTAAACGAAGTTGTTCAGCCAACGCTTTATCATATTCTCTCAAGACGTGTGCCACATTAGGGGGATAAGCTGCCAAAGCGCTTAACACTTGTCTTGTGCCCACTTCAATTCTTTTTGCAATCTCAATCTCACCTTGACGCGTGAGAAGCTCAACAGTCCCCATCTCCCGCATATACATGCGCACGGGATCCGTGGTGCGACCAAATTCGGCATCTGGTGAGAATGCTAATGCCTCAGCTGCGTCTCTAGCTAAGTCATCTTCATCAGCAATGGTATCGGTAAGGGTGAGCGCTTCTTCATCTGGAGTATCTTCATAAACATCGATACCCATGTCATTTATCATGCTTATAATTTCTTCGACCTGCTCTGGGTCGACAATATGATATGGCAACATATCGCTGACTTCGGCATAGGTTAGGTAGCCTTTTTCTTTGCCGGCTGCGATTAGATCTTGCAGTTGCGTTGCTGCTTGTTGCTCTTGATCAACATAACTCATAATTAAAGCTCACCTTTCTTTTGATTACCCTGAAGGTAACCGCCAATTCTATCCATATTCCCCTCGTGAAGCTAGATCAATTTTGTTAGCAAGCATTCCACTTTAAAACCGATGAACTACTCGCATTAGCAAAATTAAAATTTCCTGCCTCTTACTTAATTAGATTGAAAACTAATCAATTGATTCCCGAAATTGTAAAATTTCTTTTAATTGTTGTTTTTCTTGTTCGGTTAGACCGATTTCTTTTGCTTTTTGCAGCAATTTTTCCGTGATTTCCTGCTGACCTATCGCGAGTAGCCGATGAATGGCCCCAGCAAGCTCTGCATTTAATCCATCTACGGGAACTAATGCGACCTTGCTCTCACACTCATTTATGCGCTGTTCGCTGAATCCTCGTGCTTTCAGGCCTTCTTTGAGTTGCAATGGAGACAATGTGTTTTGTCCTTGGTTCAACAATTCTACAACAACACGCAACATATCCATGCCTGGTGTTGAGAGCGTTTCGAAAAAAGTTCCCTGATTTTTTACAATATCAACCAAACTCGGATCTCGCAGTAATATTCCACACACAAAAAATGCTGTGGATAACAATTGTTTAGGCGCTGTCGATTTCATGGGCTTTTTGAAAGAACGCTTGTCATAAGACATACGAGCCGCTTTTTCACCTCGCACCACTTGCAATGAGGTGGAAACCAATTGCGCTAATTGTTCATACATCATTTCTTTATAAATGCCAGCGGGTATTTGCTCTAGCAAGGGTTGTGCCATATTGGCCAAATGCGCCCTATTATCCACCGAATCAGGCTTCACTTCCTTACACAACGTGGCAAACAAATATTCCGATAATGGCGTGCTATTGGCTAATAGCGTCTTAAAATGTGCTGTGCCATTATTTCGCACAAAAGAGTCAGGATCTTCACCTTGTGGTAAAAATGCGAAGCGAACATGTCTGTCTTTGGTTAAAAAAGGCAGCACTAATTGCAAAGCCTTCCATGCTGCTGCTTGCCCAGCCTTATCACCATCAAAACAAAATACCACATCAGAAACTTGCTGAAATAAATAACTTAAATGGTGGCTGGTAATCGCCGTGCCCAGGGTCGCTACGGCGCCTTTAATCTGATATTGCGCCAACATCACGACATCGAAATAACCTTCCACCACAATCGCTTTTTGCCATTTTTCACCCTTGAGGGCTTCATAAATACCGTATAAGCAATGCCCTTTTTGGAAAAGGGGTGACTCTGGCGAATTTAAGTATTTGGGTTCGGACTTGTCCATCACCCGTCCCCCAAACCCCAGCACATTGCCTTTACGATCCCGAATGGGGAACATAATTCGATTACGAAAGCGATCATAAAAACGCCCACTTTGGTGCTTTATGATTAAACCAGCCTCTTCTAATATTTTTAAGGCTTCAGGCTCACCTTCAAAATGCTTTATTAAATGATCCCAACCTTCTTTAGCAAATCCCATCGCAAAGTCTTTAGCGGTTTGCCCCGTTAAACCTCGCTTTTTCAAATAAGTGACCGCAGCTTGGGCCCTGGGATCTTTAAACTGGGCACTATAAAACTCTGCGACTCGATTCAGGATGACTGTATGAGCATTGCGTATTTTGGCTTTAGCTTCATCCACTGGATCTTTGGGAACGCTCATGCCCAGACGCGTTGCTAGCCGCTCAACAGCCTCAACAAAACTTAACGACTGATACTCCATTAAAAAACGGATCGCATCACCGTGTGCGGAGCAGCCAAAGCAATGATAAAACTGCTTGGTAGCGCTCACCGTGAATGACGGGGTTTTTTCATGATGGAAGGGGCAACACGCACTGTAGTTTGCCCCGTTCTTTTTGAGTTTTATATTTTCTTGAATGACGCTAACGATGTCAGTTTTCGCAAGGACCGCTTCAATAAAGCTGTCTGGTATGCGTCCATGCCCTGACATGGATTTAAGACTGTCCGGCGAGTAACGCTTTAATTTTAACGCTAACTTGACCCATATCGGCACGACCTTGCAGTTGAGGCTTTAACACCGCCATCACTTTACCCATGTCTTGCACGCCGGCTGCGCCCGTTTCTTTTATGGCTTTTGCCACTAAATCATGCACGGCTTGTTCAGAAAGCGCTTCCGGTTTAAACGATTGGATCACATCAATTTCAAATTGCTCTTTATCGGCCAGCTCATTACGACCTGCAGCCCGAAATTGCTCAATGGAATCGCGACGTTGCTTTTGCATTTTATCAAGCAGTGCTAATTCACGCGTAGTGTCTAAAACAATTCGCTCATCCACTTCAATGCGCTTAATTTCAGACGAGATCAGTCTGAGAACCATTAAGCGCTCTTTGTCTTGAGCCTTCATTGCCGCTTTGATTTCTTCTAATACTTTTTCTTTTATGGATTGCGACATGACTCACTCCTTAGAAGTAAGAAATTGTTTTAGTTGCCTTGGCGAGAACGGCCTGAGCCACCTGCACTTGAGCCACCATTACGACCACCGGAACTTGAGGAAGAAGAACCACCACGAGCGCCGCCGGTACGTTCAGTGCGAACTTCACGTAATTGCTTTTTGCGGAAACGCTTAATCGCAGCTGCTAGTGCGCGTTTTTTCTTCTCAGAAGGGGTTTCATGGAATTCCCGGCGACGCATTTCAGACAAAATGCCGGATTTTTCCACAACGCGTTTAAAGCGGCGAATTGCCGAATCAAACCCTTCATTATCCCGAACTTTAATTCCTGGCATGGGCAGACTTACCTCAAATATATGTTAATTAGTAAACAAAAATGATAAATACCGTCGTTCTAGAGAAATAAATTTAAGCTGGCTGTTGAACTTTGTTCCAAATGCTGGACAATAAGCAACAACTGACGACATTCCCCAGTGGGCGGCCATTTTACAACGAAATGGGTGTGCTTGTTAATAAAATATGAAGGGTTTTGATGAAAATGCGGGTCTTAGGTATCGAAACTTCCTGTGATGAAACCGGAATTGCCCTCTATGACAGCCAAAATGGGCTGTTAGCCCATCATGTTTTTAGTCAGGTATCACACGAGGAATATGGCGGTGTCGTCCCAGAACTGGCCTCGCGCGACCACGTCCGCAAAGTGATCCCCATGATCCAGGCGATTTTAGCGCAAACGGATTTGGCACCCCAAGACCTTCAAGGCATTGCCTATACAGCAGGCCCTGGCTTGGCTGGCGCCTTGATGGTGGGAGCCACTGTGGCCCAAGGATTGGCTTATGCGCTGGGCGTGCCTGCAATAGGGGTTCACCACCTAGAAGGGCACCTACTGGCTCCCATGTTGGAAGAAACACGCCCTTCGTTTCCCTTTTTGGCATTATTGGTCTCAGGAGGGCATACTCAGCTGATTAAAGTCACAGCCCTTGGGGAATATGAGCTACTAGGCGAATCACTTGACGATGCAGCAGGCGAAGCTTTTGATAAAACCGCCAAACTCTTAGGGTTGCCTTATCCTGGTGGACCACACCTTGCTAGGCTTGCCCAAACCGGCGACAGACTCCGTTTCACTTTGCCACGCCCACTATTGCATCAGGGATTAGATTTTAGCTTTAGCGGCTTAAAAACAGCTGTCTCTCAGTTGATTGCGCGCTCACCCAGCGATCCGCAAACTCATGCAGATATCGCCGCCAGTTTTGAGCAAGCCGTGATAGATACCCTGATCACTAAAGCAGTGCGTGCCTTAGAACAAACCGGTTTAGAGCAGCTAGTGGTGGCAGGAGGCGTTGGCGCTAACCTTCAGTTACGAGAATCCCTGTCTTTAAAAGCAAAAGAGAATGGCTTCGCTGTTTTTTATCCCCGACCCAGTTTTTGCACCGACAATGGTGCCATGATTGCCTATGCTGGCTGCCAACGGCTCTTAAAGGGCGAGCAATCCAAGACCCTTGAAGTCCGTGCCCGATGGCCACTCAATGAATTATGCCCACCTATCTAACTTTGTATGCTTACTAAATACATCCTATTCTAAAGTGGGGAACCTATAAAAGACGATACCAAATGGATTTGGGCTATCAAGCACCACAGGAACATTCTCGCGTCTCCTATGGCCAGAAATGGGCTATCGGTACTGTATTTATAATTTGTTTATTCTCATATCTTTGGTACCGGCATAACGATAAAAAAAATCACCTCCCCATTAAAGCGGAAATCGCTGTGGTGAGCGCCAATGTCCAAGCTCGCGATGTCCCGGTCTATCTTAATGCCCTAGGCTCTGTTACCCCTACCGAAACAGTCACAGTCAGAACACAAATAAATGGCATCTTACAAAAAGTGCTCTTCAAAGAAGGTCAGAAGGTTCAAAAAGGCGAAGTACTTGCTTTAATCGACGATAGACCTTACTCAGCACAGTTAACGCAATATGAAGGACAGTTATCACGCGATAAAGCCTTATTAAGTAATGCCCAATCCGATTTAGCGCGTTACCAAAAACTCTTTGCCGAAGACTCTATCGCCAAACAGGTATTAGATACACAAGCATCCCTTGTTAAACAATATGAAGGTGCCGTGATCTCTGATGAAGGTTTGGTGCAAAGTGCACGCATTAATTTAATGTATTGCAAACTGATAGCACCGATCAATGGCCGCGTTGGTCTGCGACTGGTAGATCAAGGTAATTATGTACAAACCTCTGATGCAAATGGCTTGTTTGTGATCAATACGATTCACCCTATTACTGTGGTATTTTCATTGCCAGAAGATAATGTTCCCCAATTATTGAAGAGGATCAAAACTGTTAAAGCACTCCCCGTAGACGCTTTTGATCGCGCAGGCCAAACTTTGCTAGCCAGCGGCAAATTATTAACTCTCGACAATCAAATTGATCCCACAACAGGCACCGTGAAACTCAAGGCCACCTTTGACAATCAAGATGATTCCTTATTCCCCAATCAGTTTGTTAACGTCCGCTTGCAAATCGAAGAGCTCAAAAGTGCACTGGTGATCCCCACCGGCGCTGTGCAACTGGGTGTCAAAGGTTCTTTTGTTTATCGTTTAAATAACGATCATACGGTCAGCATTCAACCAATTACCACAGGGGTTACCGATCTCGATGACACCGTGGTTTTAGATGGTTTAACGCTGAAGGATAAAGTGATTGTACAAGGCACTGATAAACTGACTGAAGGAGCAAAAGTAAAACTGGACAAACCTTCGCTGAAAACCCCCGCATCGGCCAACCCAATTCCCTCGCGTGAAAAGTTATGAACCCCTCAAAAGCCTTTATTCTGCGCCCCATAGCAACCTCATTGATTATGATGGCGCTTCTTTTCGCAGGGCTTTTTGCTTATCGCTTACTCCCCGTATCGGCGCTGCCCCAAGTCGATTATCCTGTTATTCGAGTCTCAACCTTCTTCCCAGGTGCCAGCCCTGAAGTGATGACCGCCTTGGTCACAGCACCTCTTGAAAGACAATTTGGCCAAATGCCAGGCCTTAATCAAATGACCTCCACCAGCGCCAATGGTGTGTCGTTAATTACGCTGCAATTCAATTTAGAAATGTCATTAGATATTGCTGAACAACAAGTACAAGCTGCTATTAATGCGGCAAGCGGTTTTTTACCAAGCGATTTACCCAATCCTCCGATCTACAATAAAGTGAACCCCGCTGATGCTCCCGTGTTAACACTAGCGCTCACTTCAGAAACCTTGCCTTTGCCCTTCGTGCAGGATTTTGCCGAAACCCGTTTTGCACAACGGATTTCCCAATTAAATGGCGTTGGTTTTGTGAGCTTAAGCGGCGGACAACGTAAAGCGGTGCGTATTCAAGTGAATCCAACCACTTTGGCTGCTTATGGTTTAACCCTAGAAGATGTGCGCACACAAATTGATAAAGCAAATAGCAATCAAGCTAAAGGCAGTTTTGATGGCAAAGCCATTGCTTATACTATTAACGCAAATGATCAACTGCTGAGTGCTGAAGATTATCGTAACGTCATTATCGCCTTTAAAAATGAAGCGCCTATTCGTTTATCGGATGTGGCTAATGTCGTGGATGGCGCAGAAAATGTGAATCAAGCAGCCTGGGTGAATCAAACCCAAGCCGTGATCTTAAATATTCAACGCCAACCCGGCGCCAATGTGATTGAGGTTGTCGACAGCATTAAAACGTTGCTGCCTCGCTTAGAAGCAACCTTGCCACAGGATGTAAAAGTGCAAGTGGTTGCCGATAGAACCCATACTATTCGTGCCTCTGTTAAACAAGCGCAAATTGAAATGCTGATTGCGATTTCGTTAGTCGTGATCATTATTTTCTTCTTTTTACGCAATTTGCCGGCCACTTTTATCCCCAGCATCGCGGTACCCTTATCCCTCGTCGGTACCTTTAGCGTCATGTACTTATTAGACTTTAGTTTAAATAACTTAACGATTATGGCTCTTACCATTGCGACCGGTTTTGTGGTCGATGATGCTATCGTTATGATCGAAAATATTAGCCGTTATATTGAAATGGGCGAGAAGCCGCTTGATGCCGCCTTAAAGGGCGCTAAGCAGATTGCCTTTACGATTATTTCCCTAACGGTGTCTTTGATAGCCGTAATGATCCCGTTATTGTTTATGCAAGATGTGGTGGGTCGTTTATTTAGAGAATTTGCCATTACCCTCTCGATTACCGTGCTGATTTCTGCGGTGGTGTCGCTCACTCTAACCCCTATGCTGTGTGCCAGATTGTTAAAGCCTAAATCTCATCAAGAACAAGCCCCAGCTCTTGGCTTATATCAGCGATCACTCGTCTTTGTCCTCTCTCATCAAAGCATTGTCTTAGGGATCTTTTTATTAACTCTCTTACTCATGGGGTTATTGGTCTACTTAATCCCGAAAGGTTTTTTCCCCTTACAAGATACCGGCGCTATTCAAGGGATCACCACCGCGCCAGCCTCTGTTTCCTTTAATGAAATGAGAAGGCGCCAAGAAGCCCTCGCCAAAATACTATTAACCGATCCGTCCATTGACAATATTACCTCGTTTATTGGCATTGATGGCACTAATGTGACGCAAAATACGGGGCACCTGCAAATCATTTTAAAGCCTCTTGAAGAGCGCACTGACAGTGTGAGTGAAGTGATATCAAGGTTACAAGCAGCAGCGGCTAACTTCTCGGATTTGACCCTTTACATGCAACCTTTGCAAGATATTACCATCGACGATCGCGTCAGTCGTACCCAGTATCAATTCAGTATTAATGCTCCCTCGCTAAAAGATGTGAGTTTTTGGACCGGTGAATTCCTCAAAAACTTATCTGCATCACAAAGTATGCGCGATGTCACTAGCGATTTAGAAGACAAGGGATTGCAAACCTATATTAAGTTTGACCGGGATACCGCTTCTCGTTTAGGGCTCTCTGCTCAAATGATCGACAATATTTTATACGATGCGTATGGTCAACGGCAGATCTCCACAATTTATACTCAATTTAATCAATATTACGTTATTTTAGAAGTCATGCCAGACGATCAACAATCTAGCACTGCCTTAAACTCCCTTTACATTAATACACCCAATGGCGCCGCTATTCCGCTACAGTCTTTTACGCAAATTTCACAACAATTAGGCCCCTTAGTTATCCATCGTCAAAATCAATTTCCTAGCGCCACACTTTCTTTTAATTTACAAAAAGGTCACGCCTTAGGTGATGCCTTAAGCGAAATTGATGCCATTCGTGAAAAGATGGAGATCCCATTACAAGTGCAAACCCAGGTAGAAGGAGCAGCTAAAATTTTCGAAAACGCACTGGCTAATGAAGGATGGCTTGTGTTGGCAGCGATTGTCGTGGTCTATATTGTGCTAGGTATCTTGTATGAAAGCTATATTCATCCTCTAACGATTCTATCTACCCTTCCTTCTGCTGGCCTAGGCGCTTTACTGGCCTTACGCCTAGGAGGTTATGACTTAACGGTGATTGCCCTCATTGGCATTATCTTACTCATTGGCATTGTCATGAAAAATGCGATTATGATGATAGACTTTGCCTTAGAACAAGAACGTAAAGCCTCTAAAAAACCGATTGATGCCATTTATGAAGCTTGTCTATTACGCTTTCGCCCCATCTTGATGACAACATTGGCAGCGATGTTTGGCGCTATCCCTCTCGCACTGGGGCACGGCATGGGCCATGAACTGCGCCAACCCTTAGGTGTTGCCATTATTGGCGGCTTAGTGCTGAGTCAATTGCTGACTCTTTATACTACACCCGTGATCTATTTAGCTTTTGATAAGCTGCAACATCTCGGGCAAGAGCACCCTTTACAAGAGGAGCCGGTATGAGCTTTTCGGCCCTTTTTATCAATCGCCCTGTCGCCACTAGCTTGCTAGCCTTTGGCGTTGCCTTGGCCGGTATTGTTGCTTTTCATTTTTTAAGCGTTTCTGCTTTACCTCAGATTGAATACCCCACTATTAGTGTGCAAGCGAATTTACCAGGCGCCAGCCCTGAAATCATGGCATCCTCAGTGGCCGCCCCTTTAGAGCGACAACTCGGGCGCATTGCCAGCGTCACGGAAATGACATCCACCTCAGGCAGAGGCTCCACACGAATAACCATTCAATTTGATTTATCACGCAATATCGATGGCGCTGCTCGCGATGTTCAAGCTGCCATTAATGCCGCAGCCAGCCAATTACCCAAGGATTTACCTAAGAATCCCACTTACCGTAAAGTGAATCCAGCTGATTCACCCGTTATGATTATTGCGCTCACCTCTGATCAACTATCAGCAGGAGACATGTACGATATCGCTTCCACCCAGCTCCAACAAACACTCTCGCAAATTGAAGGTGTCGGACAAGTTGTGGTAGGTGGCGCGTCCTTACCTGCGATACGCGTCGAATTAAACCCCACTGCGTTAAATCATTACGGGGTGGGACTGTTACAGGTGCAACAAACCATTGCTGATGCGAATACCATTGCGCCCGTTGGACAATTAACCGACCAATACCAAACCCGTAACATTACTACCAATGATCAATTATTCACACCGAATGACTACCAATCACTGATTATTCGTTATCAAGATGGCGCTGCCCTGCGCGTGAAAGATGTCGGCACTGTAACAAGGGGCGTCGAAGATCTCAGGAATGCAGGCCTTGCCAATGGTAAACCCGCCGTCGCCTTAATTATCTTTAAACAACCTGGCGCCAATGTGATAGAAACGGTCGATCGGGTGCGCCGTGCAGTACCCATGCTAAAAGCCTTGATTGATCCTAAAATTGATATGCGTGTCACGATGGACAGAACCACCACCATTCGCGCCTCACTGCACGATGTGGAAATCACGCTGTTGCTATCTATCATTTTGGTGGTGTTGGTCATCTATTTCTTCTTGCAAAATCCACAAGCTGCATTAGTGGCGAGTATCGCACTACCCTTATCTTTGCTTGGCACTTTATGTGTTTTATATCTATTTGGCTTTAGCTTAAACAACCTCTCTTTAATGGCCATGACGATTGCAGCAGGCTTTGTTATTGATGATGCCGTGGTGGTTATTGAAAATATTAATCGCTACCGCGAAAAAGGTTTGAGCACCTTAGAAGCCGCTATTACTGGGGTTAAAGAAGTTGAATTTACTGTGGTATCAATGAGTATTTCACTGATTGCGGTATTTATTCCCATTTTACTGATGGGTGGCATTGTTGGCCGACTCTTAAGGGAATTTTCTTTTACCTTAGCCATTGCGATTTTAGTCTCTTTGTTAGTGTCACTTACCGTGACCCCCATGTTGTTATCACGCACTTGGCACTTCGCAGAAAAGACAAAACCAGAAAAGCGATCCCATTTAACCATATTTTATAAAAACACCCTTACATTTGCGCTAGATCGTCCTAAATTGATGTTAGGTGTGACCTTGCTCGCTGTGGCAATCAACATCCTGTTATATATTGTGATCCCTAAAGGTTTTTTTCCTGAACAAGACACAGGCCGCATTATTGGCAACATTCAAGCCGATCAGAATATTTCCTTTGCGGCCATGAAACAAAAATTTAGCCAATTTGCCGACATTGTTAGTCAAGATGAAGCTGTCGCTAATGTAACAGGTTATGTAGGCGGAGGCGGGGCTGCTAACTCCGGTTCATTATATATCGCCTTAAAACCCTTAAATGAACGCCGTAGTTCTGTCAGTGAAGTGATTAATCGCTTACGTAAAAAATTAAGCGTCGTAAGTGCAGCCACTCTTTATTTGCGAGCAGCACAAGACTTAGTGATCGGTGGCCGCCTAGGTAATGCCCAGTTTCAATATACCCTCTTTGCTTATGATCTGGATACCTTGAATGCCTGGGTGCCTCGCATCATGAAAGAAGTGAGCACCCTCCCAGGTATCGCCGATGTGAATAGCGATCAACTCAGCAATGGCCTAGAAATGTTTGTCGCTATAGATAGAGACGCGGCTGCAAGACTAGGCGTTTCTCCCGAAGCTATCGATAACACACTTTATAGCGCTTTTGGACAACGACAAGTCTCAACCATTTACGAAAATATGAACCAATATCATGTGGTCATGGAAGTCGCTCCCCAATACTGGCAACGACCAGAAACCTTAAATGAAATTTATGTGCCGGCTAATAATGGTACCTTGGTTCCCTTATCTGCAATCGCTACTTTCGCACCAAACAAAACCTTATTATCAGTCAATCATCAAGGACAGTTTCCTTGCGCAACGCTGTCATTTAATTTGTTACCGAATGTCGCCTTAGGCGATGCTGTTAAAGCGCTTGAAAAAAAGATTACAACCATGCAGCTACCGCCTAGCAGCATTATTGGTTCCTTTCGCGGCACTGCTCAAGCCTTTAAAGACTCGCTCGCTAGTGTACCTTTTTTGTTACTCGCCGCCATCTTAGCTGTTTATGTCGTATTAGGCATTCTGTATGAAAGCACTTTGCACCCTATCACCATTTTATCAACCCTGCCTTCAGCAGGGATAGGTGCTTTGCTTGCTTTAATGTTAACAGGTAGCGAATTTAATATTATTGGCTTAATTGGCATTATTTTACTCATTGGCATTGTTAAGAAAAATGCCATCATGATGATCGATTTTGCCTTACACTTGCAAAGAAATAAAGGTATGAATGCCCATGATGCGATTTACCAAGCATGCTTATTGCGCTTTCGTCCTATTATGATGACTACCATGGCTGCTATTTTCAGCGCTATCCCACTCGCTATCGGTTTTGGTGCTGGCTCAGAATTACGCCAACCTTTAGGGATTTCGATCATTGGTGGCTTGTTGCTCAGCCAAATACTCACTCTATATACGACTCCCGTGATTTATCTGTGTTTTGAAAATGCTAAAAATTGGATGGCCGATTTTTGGCAAGAAAACCCACAAGAGGGGTTGCCATGAAAAAACCTTCACACACATTACTGGGATTGTTTCTTGTTATTTGTGGGTGCACCGTGGGCCCCGATTATGTTAAGCCTCATGTCGAGGTACCCGTTGCCTTTAAAGAAGCGACACCCTCTGTGGCTCAAATAAGCCCACCCAAAGGCTGGAAAATGGCACAGCCAGAAGATGATGCTGTTCGTGGCAGTTGGTGGATCCCTTTTCATGACCCCGTGTTAAATGCGCTTATCTGTCAAGTGGCGGTGTCTAATCAAAATATTATGCAAGCCGAAGCGCAGTATCGCCAGGCACTCGCCCTCGTGAACCAAACACGTGCCGGATTTTTTCCCACTGTTTCGAGTAATGCCGATGTCTCGCGCAGCAAAACGTCCACTTTCAATAACTTAAATAGTGAATCTGGCAGCAATTCTGATTTTGGTGATAATGTCAGCAATAATTATCGCCTTACTTTTGATGCAACCTGGGAACCCGATCTTTGGGGCAGTTTGCGGCGCAATGTGGAAGCCAACCGTGCCGCAGCCAGTGCCAGTTTCGCTGAACTAGCTCTCACCACACTCTCAATGCAAGCAACTCTCGCCCAAACCTATTTTCAATTACGGGGTTTAGATGGTGACCAACGCGTATTAGATAATACCTTACATAATTATCAAAAATTGCTCAAAATTACCCGTAATCGTTATGACGTCGGCGTGGCCTCTAAAGGTGATGTCTTGCAAGTGCAAAGCCAATTAGAGCAAGCCGAGGTGGCAGCTATTGATAATCGCATCAATCGCGCTGTGTATGAGCATGCGATTGCGGTGCTGATTGGTATGCCTCCAGCACATTTTTCTTTGCCACCTTGTGATGACCGCAATGAGGTGCCCTCTATTCCAGTGGAAGTGCCATCGACCTTATTGGAAAGAAGACCCGATATTGCACAAGCTGAAAGGTTGGTGGCCGAGGCGAATGCACAAATCGGTGTCGCCATTGCCGCTTACTTCCCCGTGTTAACGTTGAGCGGCAATTATGGATGGAACACCAACCACTTCCCACAGATGTTCTCAGGCCCTGCCAGTTTATGGTCACTGGGCTCACAATTAGCACAAACGTTGTTTGATGCCGGTGCCAGATGGGCCAATGTGCAAGGAACCAAGGCCAATTATGATGCGACTGTAGCAAATTATCGCCAAGTGGTATTAAGTGCCTTTCAAGAAGTGGAAGACAATCTCGCTACGCTACGCATTTTAGAAAAAGAACTCAAAGTGCAACAAAATGCGCTGCAAACAGCGCGCCAATCTTTACAGCTTGTCATGAATGAGTATCAAGCGGGGACTAAAGGCTTAACGGATGTCCTATTAGCTGAAGTGACCGTGTACACCGCAGAAAAAAACACCAATGATATTGAATATCGACGCTTTATCGCTGCAGTAGGACTCATTAAAGCTATGGGCGGCGGTTGGGATTTTTCCTGAAATATTGTAGCTCCACCTATTCGCAATCAGAGCTAAATTTTGAAAAAATTATGGTATCATGCGCCCATGATAGATTTTTACGCAGATATCACAAATGGCAACCTGTCTGGGGTGACCACTTTCCTTGGCTTGACAGACGCTCAACAGATCCCCTATGGCAGTCTTAATTTTAAAACTGCGCTAGAAGCAGCCATCGTTAATCAACATCTTGACATTGTTCACATCATCATTGCCTTACCTTCATTCAGGCAATCACTCACTGCCAAAGATTTCAATTACATCAGTATGGCGATATTATCTAACCAGCCGCAACTCGTTGAAGAATTATTAGCGATCCCTGCTTTATATGCGCAACAAGAGCAATTCGACACCACTCACACACTGGAATTTTTATTCCGTGATATTCTTAATGCGGGTTATATCATGGATGGTACAAAGTCCCAACAAAGGCCACAACTCTCAGCGCAGCATCAGCAAAGAGCCCTTTTAGCCTTTGCTGGGTTGAAAACGGCCTTAAGATGGACAACACCTCAAGCGCTTAAAAGCGCCTGTGAAGGCAAAGATCTGCCATTTGCTAAATTGACGTTGATCACAAGCTCTCAAGACTTATGGGCACTAATGCCTTTGCCTGAGCTCACCGATTGCAAACAATATCAACAAGTTTATTATGCGATGGATGCCATCGTGCGCAACAAAAAGCTGGCTCACCGTATGGAAATTGATGGTGACGCGCACGTGACTTTGATGAATCAAACCTTGAATTATACTTATCATGGCTCGACCATTTGGCCGATGATCAGCGAAATGCAAGCTTCTTTTAGCCGCTTTGTTAAAGAGAGTCGTCACGTTTTCGAAAACATCCTGGGTGAAAACAATCTTCCTGACAGCCTCTTAGAAAAGGTCTCAGAGGATATCGCCCATATCGGTGAAACGTCAAGCGACGCACGCTATTTTCCCGTTCATATTCAAGCCAAAGAACCTCATGTTGTAACCGTTGCGCACTTTCTAGGTTTATGTTTGGTTGCCGATCGCGGTAATCTGCCTCATCACGGCGTTCGCATTTTTCGTATGGCAGAAAACCTTTCTGTTACACTTGATGAAGCTATTAAACCTTTCACTCTCCCTGATGAAAATCGGCAGATATCTTATGAAGAACTATTAACTCTTCTAAAGAATAAGTTGTTAATTTCTACTGAGCCACTAGACACCGTTTCTTTCACCCCACAGTTTTCAGGTAACTGCGCATGGTCATCTTGTGCCAAAATGATGATCTTTGCGACTTTTTATTTTCGGGTTTATGAGGCCGCTTTAATGAGAGATCAAAATGAAGCGCATGCGCGGTCAACTGCTAAACTCGTGGCCAAAGCCTGTTATCGCGCTTGGAGCTGTGATGATCAAATCGCTTACCTTAAAGATTACTTACAATACTATCAACGCAAAGAATGTTCTGCTTATGGACCCAACACCTTACTGTTAGCTAAAATTTATTTATCCACTAAAGATAAAAAAACCTATCAACAAGGCATTAAGCGCTTGCTAGATGAAAGTTCGACCCTCACTCCGACCTTATTGGCTAAAGGGTATGAAGCACTGCTTGATGACGCCAAAAGCAACCTTTTTAAGTTTTATGACCATGTTGGAAAAACACGACCTGTCTGGCTCTGTGACGAGCACTTGCGCGAACTCTGCGCGGTATTGATCAACATTTATTTGAAATTGAATAAGATGAAAACGATAGAAGCTTGTCAACTGTTTATAGCCCAAGCATCCAATGTAACGGACGACGTTCAAGGATTAGGCGTTATCAAAGCCATACAACAACAATACTTAACAGAGATCCCACCAGAACTTGCACCGAATAAAGCATGGTTGCCAAGTCAAGGCATCACCATGCTAGGCAATGAAATTAACAAACTCAGCCTTGAAGCAGATGATTTGAGTAATTTAAGAAAAAGTAAACCTCAATAAGACTTGAGTACAGCTATTTTTTGCTACTAAATTTACTTTCTTCGCCACGCAGTAACCGCACAATATTAGTTTGGTGCCGCCACAAGGTTAACAGCGTTAATATCACTAACATGAATGCATAACGCCTGTCTAAAAATCCCCAAGCAAATAATGGAACCACAGTAATAGCAACCAAAGCCGAGAGTGACGAGTAACGGGTTAATGAAAACACGCCAAGCCAAGTGAAGATAAAAATGCCACCGAGTGTGGGGGATAAACCCAACAAACCACCCAGTGCGGTTGCCACCCCTTTACCGCCCTTAAATTGAAAGAACAAAGGATAAATATGGCCCAATACCGCCGCTAACAAAACCGCACTGATTATCCAGGGATCTGCAGTGAATAATTTAACCAGATACACTGGCAACATCCCTTTGACAACATCACACAGCAACACCATGGCAGCGGGAAGCTTTCCTCCTAAACGCAAAACGTTGGTCGCACCCGGGTTACCTGAACCACCCTGGCGAGGATCGGGTAAACGTAACATTTTGCAAATTAAAATAGCGCTTGAAATAGAACCGATTAAATAAGCGCCAACAACGCCAACGATCAAAATAAGGATTTGCATAGTTAACCTTGATGAGTGATCAGGTGGCCATTGTAAAAGGGTTTCACAGAGAATGCTATGCTCAACATGAGTTAGTTGGCATTATTTTTGTGAATGAGGCTATTTTGCGATACTATCCGCCTCTATCTTGTCATGAGAGACATCCAAGCTATGGATTCGATTACACTAACCGATATCAAAATACACACCCTGATTGGCATACATTCTTGGGAACAGCAGGTCCCACAGACATTGAGAATCGATGTGACCTTCCAAACGGATGCCAAAGCCATTGCGCAAACGGATACGATTTCACAAGCTATCGACTATGAGCAGATCGTGAATGAGATTTTTGCCTTTGCCAAAATCCACGGTTGCAAACTCATTGAAACTTTTGCTGATAAATTAGCAACTATCTTATTAGAGCGCTTTCCTACCAAAGAGATCCGCTTAGCACTACATAAACCTGGTGCACTGAAAGATGCCAAAGATGTCATCATTAGTATCACGAGAAGCCGCTAATGTTACCTTTGCCCTCATGTGACGCGCAAGCTTTACAACAGACTTTATTAGCACAAATGGAACAAGCTTGCCAGCGACAAGGCGGCAAAATACCCTTCGCAGATTTTATGAGAATGGCCTTGTATCAACCTGGGACGGGTTACTATAGCGCAGGACTTGCGAAAATAGGCGAAGCCGGTGATTTTGTTACCGCGCCGATGATCTCCGCTTTGTATTCTCAAACACTGGCAAATCAATGTCAGCAAATCATCAAGCTTCTTGGCCGTGGTGGTTGCATTATGGAACTCGGCGCCGGAACCGGACGCATGGCTTGTGATATCATGCACCACCTAGCTACACAGCAGGCTTTGCCAGAACAGTATTACATTTTAGAAGTCAGCGCTGATTTAAAAGCGCGACAATATGAATTTTTACAAGAACACTGCCAAGCCCATTTCGCTCGTTTTGTCTGGCTAGACAGACTGCCCCAAACGCCTTTCACAGGGATTATTCTGGCTAATGAAGTCATTGATGCCCTGCCTTGTCATTTATTCAAAATCAGTGAACAGCATAAAATATTAGAAGGGTTGGTTGAGCTTAACCATCAACAGCTTACTCTCACTTATGCCAAACCCATTACCACGGGTTTAGAAAAGGCGATTAAAGACTTACAAGATCGTTTAGAGATCCCTTTAGCAAAAGGTTATACTTCAGAAATACATTTATCGCTGAATGCCTTTATTGCCAGTTTAAGCGCTTGTTTAGAAAAAGGCGTGATGTTATTTATCGATTATGGTTTTCCAAGTCATGAATATTATCATCCCTCACGCCATATGGGCACGTTAATGTGCCATTACCGTCATCACGCCCATTCTGATCCCTTGCAATATATTGGTATGCAAGATATTACCTCCCATGTGGATTTTACGGCGCTAGCGCTAGCGGGAATAAACCATGGTTTAGAACTGGCAGGCTTTACTAACCAAGGCGCTTTTTTAATTAACAATGGGATCACTGGCCTTGCTGAAAATACCACGAGTGATACGCAACGCTTAGCATTCTCCCAGCAGATCCAAAAACTCACTCACCCACATGAAATGGGTGAGTTGTTTAAGGTCATGGCCCTGAGTAAAAATTTCGATGAGCCTTTAGCGGGCTTTGCGGCATTTGATCAACGACACCGTCTGTAGTTATCAATTACTTATCAACATAAGCCATCTGTTGTTCGCCATAGCGCTGACCCGCTGTGTTGCCAAACACGAATACCTCTGTCAATTCATCTTGATCCTGCTCAGTTAAAATAATGGTCAGCGCATCCAGGTTCTCGCTGAGATATTTTTGACGCTTGGTTCCAGGAATGGGCACAATATCCGTCCCTTGAGCTAACACCCAGGCTAGGGCAATTTGCGCTGCGGTAGCATTTTTACGTTTCGCTATCTGTTCAATCACGGCAACGGCTTTTTGATTAGCATCAAAATTATGACCTTGGTAACGGGGATCCATTTTACGATAATCATTGCCGGTATATTCTTCAGCACGCTTTGCCTGCCCTGTTAAAAAGCCTCGACCTAACGGCGAAAAGGGAACTAAGCCGATATCAAGCTCTCGTAGCAAAGGTAGCATTTTTTCTTCGATACCACGCTCCCATAACGAGTATTCACTTTGTAATGCACTAATGGGATGCGTTGCATGGGCTTTACGGAGGTTTTTTTCCCCTGCTTCAGAAAGCCCCAAGAAGCGCACTTTGCCGGCTTTAACCAAATCACTCATGGCACCCACCACTTCTTCAATGGGTACAGTTTTATCAACGCGGTGTTGATAAAGTAAATCGATATAATCCGTTTTTAAACGTTTGAGAGAACCTTCGACAGCTTGTTTAATATGTTCAGGGCGGCTATTTAACCCCACCATCTTGCCGCCTTGAATATCAAAGCCAAATTTGGTAGCAATAATAACGTTGTCACGTTGTCCTTTTAAGGCCTGACCTAACAGCTCTTCGTTGGTATACGGCCCATAGACTTCGGCGGTATCGAAAAAATTGATGCCAAGCTCAATGGCTTTATGGAGCGTTTTGATCGATTCAACATCATCGGGCACACCATAAGATTGGCTCATGCCCATGCAGCCCAAGCCTAATGCAGAGACTTCTAATCCTTGAGACCCTAATTTTCTTTTTGTAATCATGATTAACTCCCTAACTTAACATCTTGCCATTTTTGAGCATTATTAAACAACAAAAAGATAACACTGAATAGATCAGTGCTATCAAATTAGATTAGGGAAATGAAATGCGGTTAACGACCCGGTCTGCTTCTTGGGGGCTCTGCTGGTTGTAGCTGATTGATCATATCCTGTACTGTTTCTGCTTGATGGGCACAAAACTGATGGAATTTGGATAAACTTTTTGGATTTTGACTCACATTAGCAAATTGTTGTTGTGCAAGTTCCGCTTTTTCTTTTAGCGTGAGGTTGTTATCCTGTAACAAGCCTACAATCACTTCTGCTATTTCCGTTATTTCTTTTTTATGAAACTTTGATTTTTTATCGGCAGGCTTGCCACTAAAATCATTATAAGCTTTTTCAATCCAACCGGCATAAGCGTTTTTTTCAAGGAAACTGCTGATACGTAGATACTTTTTAAATTCCTCCATCCTGGCGACACTCACTGGATCATCGGGTATAATTAGCGCGTCTCTTCCTTCTTCCATTTCAATATTAAACTGTGATCTTAACAGCAATTCTCCAATCCAAGTCGCTTGATGAAGACCCAAGTTGACTTCAATGGGCTGCGTACCATAGTGGTTAAAGTAACCGTCAGGTCTTGCAACTTCGTCATTTACATTAACTTGAAATTGTTTTGCTACATACATCATCGTTAATATTTCTTCCGACGCTTTGCTCATTGTGAGTCCCACATCGGCACCGCTTACCAACAATTCACTTATTTGTCCTTCCAGCGCATTGAGAAATAAATCTCTTCCTGGACCTGTTCTTTGTCTCATTTTTAAGTGATGTAGTTCTTGCTTCAGAGCATTCAATTGCTGTTCTAGTGTTTGCGGACCTTGATTTGCCATATCTACACCATTTGTAGGCTTCAATACCATTTTTACAGTATATGATATGGATGACTTAGTAGTGGCGCTATTACACGAATAGCTTGTTATGTTAAGCTAAACGACAGTCACTTTATGAGGTTTGTATGCAGTTTACTATCCGCGAAATATTACCCACCGATGTTGATAGAGTATATTCACTATTAATCGAATTAGCCCTTAATGAAAAAATCAAAGACCGTCTCAAACTCACGCCTGAAAAAATGCATCATGATTTATTTAGCGACCAAGGTGACTGGCACGGCTTTGTGGTGGGGAATGAAACCGTTGGCGTGATTGGCTTTTGTTTGTTTACGATTGCCAATATTAACCGATCTTACAATACCAGCCCCGTGATTTATATCGATGATTTTTATGTCAAACCCGAATTTCGCCAATACGGACTTGGTAAAGGCTTGCTGAACATTGTGAAACAAATAGCCATAGGTGCGGGGATCCACCGCTTGGAACTATGGTGTCTGAAAGATAACGAGTTAGGCCAAACCTTCTATCAAAAACAAGGTTGGGAAAAATTGGACATGATGGACATTTACGAACTCAGTGTCGCTGATAATAAACCGCTCTGATTTTTTTCAGTGCACTCACCTGTTTAAAATCCGATATCAGATAGGTGAACACTTTATTATTACGACATCATTTTATCATTATAGGGGCTTTGATCAGCCTTTATTGTCCTTTATCGTATGCGCAAAACCCCCTTTTATTCCCAAATGCTTGTGCTAAAGGAAACCGCATTGTTGTTGCTGCAGTGGGCGATCTCTTATTCCATCGGCCACTACAATATAAAGCGCAAAGCCAGGGATTTGCGAGTCTTTGGCAAGAAGCTCAGCCTTATCTAAGTGCGGCTAACGTGGTTTATGGCAATTTAGAAGGGCCCATCGGCGTTGGGATATTACCCAATGGCAAGCAAGTGGCCGATCCCCTAGCTTGGAATACTTATTTGTTATCTCGATACCCTTCATTTAATTACCACCCCAGTGTCGCTAACGCTTTAAAAATTTCGGGGTTTCATGTTGTCTCTAATGCCAATAACCATATTCTAGATCGTGGTGCTTTGGGCGTTGATAAAACCATTGAAACACTCGATGCCCACAACGTGTACCATATCGGTGCAAAATCAACCAAGGCCAACAGTCATTGGTATCACATCATTGAAAAAGACGGCTTTAAACTCGCATTTATCGGTTGTACAGAGCACACTAATGGGATCAATGATAAATACCATCAAGTGTTAAGCTGTTTTAAAAGTGCGGATAGAAGCGCGATTATAAGCACCATTGGCGATTTGAAAAAACAAGCCGATGTGATTATTGTGACCCCGCATTGGGGTGCGGAATATCAAACATTTCCTAACCGCGCCCAAAAGGAATTTGCAAAACAAGTACTCGATGCTGGCGCTAGCGCAGTGATTGGCTCTCACCCACATGTGTTGCAACCGGTTGAAAAGTATATCACCCCAGATGGTCGCGCCACCTTGATTAGCTATTCTTTGGGCAATTTTGTCAGCTATCAGGGCACACCGAAAAATCGCACCAGTATGATTTTATTATTGGGCCTAACCAAAACGGCCAAAGAAACCATCATTAATGGTGTCCGCTTTGTGCCGCTCTTTATGGAAAACCGCAGTGGCATTGAAAAGATTCACTTACGGGTCTTATCAAACGCACAATTATGGAATAATTTCGCCAACTTATTTGCACCCATTATCCCTTTACAGAATGCGATTTTTTCGTTACCAATAATCACTAATCCAGAGTGCGCGGGTAACTAATATCTTTTTGTCAAGGTGGTCGTCATAGCGGATGGCTCTATCGCAAAATCATATGTTTCATCTATAGGATCAACATGATAATACAAATCATCAAGATCGATGTCTGTATGAATATCGCTAAACACCAATGCAAAACCCTCCGCCACTTTATGTGCCGTATCAACATCGGGAAGAAGTTCAGAGAACAGAGATATCATTTTTTGCATGAAAGAGGGGGGGCCATTAAGCATTTAATTTACTCACTCACCTATTTTAACTGCTCGCATATTAACTGATTCTTTAAGCAAAATATAGAGTCGTTTATTTTACGAGAAGCTCTTGCCTAAGTAGCGTAATGTACCATCTGATAGCTCTCATGCTTCGAGTGGACGCTTAATCCTGGGATGCTGTAAGAGCACTTCAAAGCGACAGAGTTAAATCTTGCAACGACCGGTAACCTTGTACCGAAAACTCAAGGATAGGCATAATATGTACCACACAGAACGTAATAACAGTGTAAATACTTATTTATTTTGGCTAACATCATAATATAATTGTGAATAGGTGAACATATTTAAATGCTTAATCAATTGACATGGGAATCATCTATGGTCGCCAAAACGCTAAAAGAACAGGCCGCTCTTCGCATTGATTTATTCACCAAATCACATACTTTATATGACGAGGCAATGAAGTCTTTTAATAAAATGATGAATGACGATAATAAACCCGAAAATAAAGGGCAAGGCATTTATCCCATGAAGCTCGTCAAAGTCAGCCAAGACTTATTCGAGGGTGCTTTGGCTTATTGCGCTGCTGGTAAAAGCTTAGCAAATGATTATCGTAAATTTTGTAAAGATCCGCGTTTTGTCAAAGACTATCAAGTTCGGGTGGATTATATTGATCTTATTCAAGAAGAGCTTACCGAGGCGATGAATAACCTTAAAGAGCGCCTAAAAGGGGTACCTTTTTATGAAGAAGGTCTCGCCCTGGGCGAACCCAAAATAGCCAGCTTGTTACAAAAATTAACCCACACTAAAGAAATCATGCAGATAGCCATTTTAAAAGCGGCAACCCCCACCACCAGCTCTACGCAAAGCAATACCGCCGAAAGTGCCACATCTACGGACAAGAAGCCCAAAAAGCCATAAAATTATTTTATGTCAATTGAAAGTTGAATTTTCAATTGACATGATTCGCTTTAGTTATTTGGTTTTATTGGTAAAATCAACCCTCACCCAACATAATTTTATAGATATGCCCGCCCTCTACAGGAATAGGGATAATCATATGGCCATTATGAAAAAAAACATCCGACACATCATAAGGCAATAAATTATCACCTAAATCGTGGACTTCGTTAGGATACAAAATCAGACCCAGCCAATAACCGCCATAGGTGCCTTTGCCAACAAAGCGCGTGGAATAGGTGACCAACACATCCATTTCAACATAGTTTAATTTTAAAATGGCTGTTTTTGCACCACTGACTGTTTTTGTTTCATCCTGATTGAGTATTCTCATTCCTATTTTCCTTGTGATGGCGCCAGTCTTCAACTGTTATCGCCCAACGTTCATGATCACGCCATTCCTCATTGATTTTTAAATACCTCGGCGAATAGCCCTCTTTGCGAAAGCCACCTTGTTTAATCAATTTAATAGAGCGCATATTGTTGGGTTGAACATTGGCCTCTAAGCGATGCAAATTTAAGTTCGTGAAAGCTTCTTGCAACAACAATTGTAATCCTTGACGCATATATCCTTGGCCTTGAAATGACTTTGCGACATAAAAGCCGAGATACGCACTTTGAAAATAGCCACGGACGATTTCACTGATATTGAAAACACCGACGATCTTTTCTTCTTTAAAAACCACATAACTTTTTTGGTTGTCTTGTTGGTAACGCTCATAAAAGGCAACAAAATCTTTATGTTCCAAAGGAGGACTAACCCAAGGTGCATGTAAATCACAGCTTGCATTGGTCATTGCTAAAAAAGCCGTTTCCATCTTAGTCTCAAGAGATATCAATTTCAGGGAATTCATACTGTGGGGATCTTTAAAGCGTTGGCAATAGCCGCTATGCGAAGCTCACTAATTTTATCAGCAATAACGGGGCCTGCCTTATCTGATAATTGGGCAATGGCAGCTGAAAAATCGAGCGTCTTGGCAACACGGAATGCCGTACGCAATGTTTCTTCTGGCGGATACTCAGCATCTTCAAATCCAGGGCGCCCCTGAAAATCTGCTTTGCAAGCGAGCAGCATTTTTTCAAACCGTTCAGGACGGCGAAAAAAATCACAATGATTGAATAATGCTAGCAACTCGGTTGCTGTTTTTTGTTGCGCATGATAGCAATCACCATGATATTTAGCCACGAGAATGGCTAACGCTTGGTAGTCTTTAGGTACATTTAAACGCTCACACATGGCTTTGACCAATAAAGCGCCTTTTTGCTCATGATGGGGATGCTTTGGCAATAATTCTTTAGGTGTCAGCGCTTTGCCGACATCATGAACCAGAGCGGCAAAGCGTACTTCGGGATCAGTGCTCAGCTTGGCTGCCTGCGTTAAAACGAGTTCAATATGAATACCTGTGTCCACTTCAGGGTGTGAAGTCTTTGACTGGGGTACACCATAGAGTGCATCAATTTCAGAGAGCACCACTTTTAAAGCGCCGCACTTTCTCAGCACACGAATAAATTCTTGAGGTGCAGGCTCTTCTAGTGCGCGCTGCATTTCTTTCCAAACACGCTCTTTCACTAAATAGTCAATTTCACCTTCTTTGACCATTTTTTGCATGAGCGCTAACGTTTCTTCAGCCACAGCAAAACCCAAGGGCAGAAAGCGGGCTGCAAAACGTGCCACTCTTAACACGCGAACGGGATCTTCAATAAAGGCAGGAGACACATGGCGTAATAGCTTTAATTTGAGATCATGTTGGCCGCCATAAGGATCGATAATGTTGCCTGTCTCATCTTGCGCCATCGCATTAATTGTTAAATCGCGCCTAGCTAAATCTTCTTCTAGGGTAACGTCGGTTGCGGTATTAAATTCAAAACCATGATAACCGCCCGCAGTTTTACGTTCCGTGCGGGCCAATGCATATTCTTCTTTCGTATCTGGATGTAAAAAGACGGGGAACGATTTGCCGACGCCGACAAATCCTTGCTGAATCATATCATCTGGATTAGCCTGCACAACCACATAGTCACGCTCTTTTACGGGCAGTCCTAGCAAATCATCACGCACGGCACCACCCACTAAATAGAATTTCATGGGTTAGCTCCTTGCACCAAATGATAAGCTACTTCACCTGCCACTTTTTGTTTAAGCAGTTGCCAACCCAAAGGTAATTTTTCTACCGTTAAAGGTTGCTCTGACTCGATATAAATAAGGGTTTTATCGCTGACCTGGTGATGCCCTGCTAACGCTTCAAGACTTTTGCGTAACAAAATAGTAGCAAAGGGCGGATCTAAAAAAATAATATCAAATGGCTTCTGTGACTTTACATGACGCAGATAACGCACGCCATCAGATAAAACGACCTCGCAATCTTGATGGGCATTGAACAGTGTAGCTGTGTTTTTTATGGCTTTGACAATAGGAATTTGCGCATCTACAAAAACCACATGCGCCGCGCCCCGAGATAAAGCTTCAAAACCCAGAGCACCACTGCCTGCAAAGAGATCTAAACATGTGGCGTCGACAATGTTGGCGTTTAACCAGTTAAAAACGGTTTCTCGCACCCGTGATGGGGTTGGACGCACACCAATGTGCGGTAATACTTTAATTTGCCGGCCACGCCATTTGCCGGCAATAATGCGGATAGAACCTTGATCTTTGGTGCGCATTCGTTATGCATTAGGTACGGATGGTTTTGGGGCAGGTTGTGCTTCTCCCCCCACCATCACGACAACCATATTCTTGGTAGCAATCCGCTTTTGAAATGCCTCTTTCACAGCCTTGGCATCAATTCTTTCGATCGCTGGCTTAAATTTATCAAAATAATCCAGCGGTAATCCATAAAAGGCTAAAGCCGATAACTGTTGACTGATGGAAGCATTGCTATCGAAACGTAGCGCGTAACCACCTAAGAGGTTTTTCTTTGCTTGGGCAAGCTCTTCATCAGTCGGACCTTTCTCCAGAAATTCTTGTAGCAATCCTTGCATTAACTGCAAAGCTTTATCCGCTTGATCGTTTCGAGTTTGACAACCAATGACAAAAGGACCACGCTCGCGCATAGGCACAAAGTAACTATAAGCCGAATAAGCTAAACCATTCTTATTGCGGATGATGTCAAAAATCCGTGTGACCGAACCATTGCCACCTAGAATGTGATTACCTAAATACAGCGCATAATAATCTGGATCACCATGCTTGATGCCAGGCTCACCGAGTAAAATATGGGTTTGCGCTGATGGAAAGTTCACTTTACGTACTACATTTTCACTTAAATTGCTCACCTCTTGGATAGGAGCAGGCTTTTCACCTTGCGCCATATCTTTGACTAAGGTTTGTGCAATCGCATCGGCTTCCGTTGAACTTAAATCTCCAACAATCGTTATGGCCAAATTTTTAGTCACATAATATTGTTTAAAGAAGGCTTTAACATCATCAACGGTTAAAGCGGCGATAGTCTTTTCATCCCCTAATACCCAATTGGAATAAGGTTGGTTTGGATAGAGCGCTGTATAGAAAGCGCGGCTTGCCACTTGATTGGGGCTTTGAGATTGTTGTTTCAAAGCGCTTAGCGCATTTTGTTGTTCGCGCTTAAAACCTTGTTCGGGGAAAGAAGGCATACTCACCAACTCTGCCAAGGTTTGCACTGCCGGAATCAATTGGGATGGCTCTGATAAACTGCGCAAATGCAAGGAAGCCATGTCACGCTGAGATTCTGCGCTGTATTGAGCGCCTAATCTATCAAAGCTTTCAGCAATAATATCAGCACTCATCTTTTGTGTGCCTTCAGCTAACAAGGTATTGGTCAGATAAGCGAGCCCACCTTTACTGCCATTTCTTGCCGCGCCAGCATCAAACACCATTTGAATATCAACCATCGGCAATGTGCGTACTGGCACAAAATAGACTGGCACACCTTGGGGTGTCACCCAGTACTGAACATCGATGACGCCTTTCACTTCTTTGAATGATTCCAATTTTTGGGGGGCCTTATTTTGTATACCCATCATTTTAGTTAATTCTCCCCCTTGTGCTGGCGCCGACGCGGTTGTTGGATAGTATTTATATTTAACAAATAAAAGCACACCAACAACAGCCAATGTAATAACGATAATTTTCATCCAACGTGCGAGTTGGCTTTTTTCAGGTGATCCGCTCGTCATGGTACTGTTCCTTAATTGACCGTAGCATTTTCAGGAATAAGCTCAGCGACCGTCATGTATTTGGTATTAAAATAGCGATTAGCTGCAGCTTTCACCTCTTCTGCTGTGACTGCTTTAATCTTTTCGGTAAATTCATCAGCTAATTGCCAAGGTAACCCTACCGTTTCCAACATCCCTAGGAACGTAGCTTGTTGAGCCATGGAGTCCTTTTCAAAAATTTCCTGAGCAAGCATTTGTGTTTTAACTTTTTGTAGCTCTTCCGGCGTTACCGTCTCATTTTTCAATCTTTCAAGCTGCATCAGCATTTTGGCTTCAAGTTCAGCAACACTGCGACCCTGAGCGGGGATCCCAGATACAATGAATTGTGAACCATATTGTTTAAAAATATCATAACTGGTATTTAAAGAAGCAGCGACTTGTTCACCTCGCACCAAGCTTCTGGCAAAGCGTGAGCTTTCGCCCCCATCTAAGAGAGCACTCGCTACTAGCAAAGCATAAACTTCTTTTTCATTTTTAGTGGTTCGAAGGCTCGGCGCATCAAAGCCCCAGATCGCATAAGGTAGTTTTGCGGGTAAATGAACTTTGATGCGCTTTTCACCCAGACTTTGAATTTCATTAACCGTTTTCATTTTAGGAGCTTCTTTAGCAGGAATTTTGCCAAAATACTCCTCGGCCATCTTAAATACTTTATCAGCGTCTACATCACCGACCACGACTATGGTTGCATTGCTTGGGGTATACCATTTTTGATACCAGGTTTTTAATTGCTCTGCATTCATGTGATCTAGATCGTCTTGCCAGCCAATGACAGGATGATGATAAGGCCCCATCACATTAGAGGTCGCCATAAAACGCTCATAAGTCACATTTTGTGGATTATCATCGGTGCGCATACGCCGCTCTTCAATCACCACTTGAATTTCTTTAGCAAACGCTTCGGGTGAAATAATAAGATTGGTCATTCTATCAGCTTCGGATTTAAAGCTGACATCGAGGTGAGATGCGTCTAATTCTTCATAGTAAGCTGTGTAGTCATCGCCCGTGAAAGCATTATTATGTCCGCCATATTCTGAAATCAACGCGGCAAAGCTATCACCTGGGAGTGTCGGCGTTCCTTGAAACATCATGTGCTCAAGGGCGTGGGAGATCCCGGTGTGCCCACGAGCTTCATCGCTTGAGCCCACTTTATACCAGATCTGAGAGACCACGACCGGCGCTCGATGATCTTCTCTCACGAGGACTTTGAGACCATTCGCTAACTTGTGCTCTTTCGTTACGGGTTTTTCCGTTGCCACGCTTTGTAAACTCCACACTAATAAGGCCCCCAAAAGTAAGCCAGTTGCTTTTATCATCCCTGTTTTCATGCGATTAAACCACCTTAGGCTCTTTACCTATCATTTACTAATGGTAGGATACCCTATTTTCTTGGTTTAGCCAGCACTTCACCTTAAGGCAGATATGTTCAAATTTTTCCGGCGCAACAAAGACGATGGCACGAAGCCAACAGAGAACGCCTCACAAGTCACTGAGCAAACTCAAGAAATCGCTGAAAAAGCGCCTGGCTCATCCTGGTTCTCACGTCTTAAAAACTCACTGTCTCGTACTCGCTCTAGCTTCAGTGAAGGGCTTGCCAACTTATTTTTAGGTAAAAAAGAGATCGATGATGAGCTGGTTGAAAAAATTGAAACACTACTATTGAGCGCTGATGTCGGTGTTGAAGCCACACAAATGATCATGCGTAAATTGACTGACGGCGTTAGGCGCAAAGAACTGAAAGATCCCGCAGCCGTTTATTCTGCCTTACAAAAGGCCCTCACGGATATTTTATTGCCCTGCGAACAGCCTTTCACATTAAGTGACCATCGGCCTTTTGTCATTTTGATGATTGGGGTCAATGGCGCTGGCAAAACCACAACCATCGGCAAATTGGCTAAAAAAATGCAACAAGAAGGCCTTTCTGTCATGTTAGCAGCTGGCGACACTTTTAGAGCCGCAGCTATTGAGCAACTTGCCGTTTGGGGAGAACGCAATAAAGTGCCCGTCACGGCACAACATACCGGCGCAGATAGCGCCTCTGTCATTTTTGATGCCCTACAATCGGCAAAATCCAAAAATATTGAAGTGCTGATTGCCGATACTGCCGGACGTTTGCACACCCGCGATAACCTGATGGATGAGCTTAAAAAGGTCAAACGGGTCTTACAAAAGCAAGACGCCAGTGCCCCCCACGAAATATGGCTCGTGTTAGATGCGAATACCGGTCAAAATGCCCTAGCGCAAGCCAAGAAATTCCATGAAGCCATGGGTGTCACCGGCCTGATTTTAACCAAACTCGATGGCACAGCCAAAGGTGGTATTATCTTTGCGATTGCCAATGCGTTGAAGTTACCCATCCGCTTCATTGGTGTTGGCGAAAAGGTGGATGATCTCCGACCATTTGAGGCGACAGCCTTTGTAAATGCGCTCTTTGATTTTACCCCTACCGATGAATAAGTTTTTTTTCTAACATCATACAAACCGTCGACATTTATGCGCCTCCCCGATATGATAAAAGCTCCCTACAAACCCCAAGGAAGGCGCCGTGATCACATTTTTCAACGTCACGAAAAAGTACCCCAACGGTCATATTGCATTAAGTAATGTCTCTTTGGAAATCACCAGTGGTGAAATGGTTTTTTTACAAGGGCACTCCGGCGCAGGCAAATCAACCTTGCTCAAATTAATTGCGTTGTTAGAAGAACCCACACGCGGCCATCTTGTGGTAAGTGGTAAAAATTTATCTCTCATTAAACCAAACAAAATACCTTATTATCGACGAAAGCTCGGTTTTATTTCACAAAATCCTAAGTTATTGAATAATTATTCGGTTTTTGAAAACGTGGCGATGCCTTTGATGATTGCAGGATTCGATAGGTTCGATACTGCAAGACGTGTCAGAGCGGCACTAGAGAGAGTGGGCCTGCTCGATAAAGAAAACTGCAAACCACCCATGCTTTCAGAGGGCGAACAACAACGCGTGGGTATTGCGCGCGCGGTAGTTCACAAACCTCGCTTTTTACTGGCTGATGAACCTACTGGCAACTTAGATCCTGAACTCTCTTTAGAGATAATGAAATTGTTTGAGCGTTTTCATCAAGTGGGCGTCACGGTACTGATTGCTTCTCACGATGTGAGACTGTTAGAAACCTTCCCTTATCGAAAAATTCATCTCGCACAAGGACAACTGCTCACCTCAGTTGAATCCAAAGAGGAACTCGTCCATGGGTAAAGCTACTGCGAAAAAGCGCAACAATGTGCCGCAATCCTCCTGGCATGAATCGCTTATTCGTTATTTAACCTCTCATTACATGGCGTGTAAGCTAAGTTTACGCAACCTCTTAAGCTCACCCTTAACCACTTTTTTATCTATCTTTGCAATGGGCGTGTGTCTCTCTTTGCCCATGAGTTTATATTTATTTGTAAAAAATATTTCACATTTGAGTCAGGGTTTCGATCAAGGCTCTGCTATTACTCTTTACCTAAACCCTGATGCAAGCGAAAGAGAAGTCGATGCTATTTTACAGAAAATCAAAGCCTATCCCTTCGTCAAGAAAGCCACCTTTTTAGGCCCCGAAAAAACCTTAGCTGAATTTGAAGCTGCTTCAGGATTAAGAGACACGTTAGCGTTGTTAGGTGAAAACCCGTTACCTGGGGTGATCACGATGGAACTAGCCCCCAAAGAAACCTCACAAGCCGAATTGCTCATGATGAAAAACACCCTTGCCAAAATGAGCTCGGTAAAAAGTGCCGCCTTTGATTATGACTGGCTCGATAAATTAGCCGTTTTTCTGTCATTTGGTAAAACACTGAGCCGTGCCTTATATCTCTTAATTGGCCTTGGCGTCACACTGATGGTTGGAAACACTATTCGATTAGCGTTAGAACGTCACCGTGAAGAAATGGATGTGTTAAATTTGGTTGGCGCAACCAAAGCGTTTATCCGCCGGCCTTTTCTCTATCGAGGCATGCTATACGGCGCGCTGGGCGGTATTATTGCTCTGCTTGTGACTTACTGCGCTGTCCTCACCTTAAGCACCCCCACCAAACAACTCGTATCGCTATACCAGGGGATATTCACCTTGGAAAACCTGACATTCTACGATACAGTGGCCTTCCTGGCTGCCAGCATCCTTTTGGGCTGGTTAGGGGCCGTTGTCGCCTTTATGCAGCAACGCCGATCACTCAACGAATACTAAGGTCCGTTATGTCTCTGAAAAATGCTGTTGGCGGCGTGGCATTAATTGCTGGCACTGCCATTGGTGCTGCTGTGCTCGCTTTACCTGTTGCAACTGCACATTTAGGTTTTGCCCAAGCTTCCCTTATTTATATTGTCTGTTGGGCTTTTATGACCTTGGCCGCACTTTTCTTGTTGGAATCAAACCTAGCAGTAGGTTATGGATCCAATTTGATCTCCATGGCACAAAAAACCTTAGGAAAACCCGGCAAAGTGTTTACCTGGTTGATCTATCTCATTTTACTTTATGCACTTACAGCAGCTTATTTAGGTGGATTAGGCGCTTGGCTGCAACAGGGCTTTCAATTAGCTGGCATGGCGCAAAGCTCTTTTCAATCTGCCGTCATCGCTACGCTGTTAACTTTCATAGTGATTAGCCTTGGTACTGCTGTTACCGATTGGGTAAATCGCCTATTAATGATAGGTTTGATTGGTGCATTTTCGACCTTGCTTGGCTTAACGATTAGCCATGTCGATCCTACATTGTTGTATAATGCCAATTCACAAATGGATTTTCGTCCTGTCCCCTTAATGATTACTGCTTTTGGTTCAGCTATTGTGATCCCCAGCTTAACCGAATATTTACATGGTAATAAACGCCAACTGTATCATGTGGTATTAATTGGCAGCTTAATTCCATTGCTGGTCTATTTACTTTGGGAACTGTGCATCGTTGGGATCATCCCTCAACAAGGCGACAATGGACTACTGCATATCCAACAACACGGGCATCCGGCAACCGATGTTCCTAAAGCATTACAGACAATGCTGCATAATCCAATGATCACCACTGCTTCATCGTATTTTTCAATATTTGCGCTCATCACTTCCCTGCTTGGTGTTAGCCTGTCCCTCTTTGACTTTCTGGCAGATGGGCTACGGTTGCAAAAAAATCTCAAAAGCAAACTGATATTAGCGCTGATCACCTTTGTGCCACCTTTAATTTTTGTCCTCTATTTCCCGCGCGGCTTTAACTTTGCGCTAAGCTTTGCAGGCCTGTTTGTGGCGCTATTACTTGGGATCTTGCCCGCGCTCATGGCTTGGCAAGGTCGTTATCGATTAGCACTTGAAAAGCCCTTAATGCCTTTTTTAGGTAAATTATCGATTATCCTCACTATCCTCTTTTTCTTAAGCGTGGTGGGCATCGAATGCTTTAATCAATGGGAACGGTTTTTTTAAGAGCCATGCGTGTTGATTTTACTGATCCTAAGCTTTTATATCGCTTACAACATTTACAAGGCACTAATGAGCTCATCGCCAAAGCAGTGGGGTTAAAAAAAACCGGGCCTTGTTCGGTGTTTGATACCACCGCTGGTTTAGGTAAAGAAGCCTTTTTGCTCGCTGCGCTAGGCTGTGAGGTGACATTGTTTGAGCGACATCCAGACATTCAAGCACTGCTTCACCAAGGCTTAATCGAAGCCAAGGAACACGCAAATTTAGCGCCTATTATTGCCAGAATGCAATTGATACCCATGTGCGCCATTGCTTATCTGCGAGAGCATACGGAAAAAGCTCCTTATGTTATTTATTGTGATCCTATGTTCCCCCACAAAACGAAATCAGCGCTGGTGAAAAAGGAAATGCGATATCTGCAAGAATTGGTGGGGCCTGATACTGATGCGAATGAGTTGATTGCTTTAAGCCTTGAACGAGCGCAGCATCGTGTTGTTGTGAAAAGACCGCGTCTTGCACCTTGGCTAATCAAAAAACCCGATGTGGTTTATCAAGGTCGCAGCCACCGCTTTGATGTCTATATCATGCGTCCGGCAACATGTTCAAAACCCGCCTCTTGTAAAATCTGACGCGATTGATTGCCTTTTAAAAAAGCCATAAACGCTGCGGTTGCCTTAGGATGCTGTGGCTCTTTTAATGTGACCACTTCGTGGACTACCGGCTTGTAGGATGAAGGATCCGGTTCCCAATAATGATGATTCGCTCTTTCATCGGGGGAAAGTTGCGCTAGAGAAACAAATCCTAATGAAGCTTTCTGGCTTTCGATCAGCTCATAGGTATGTCGAATATTTCGACCATAGACCAAGCGTCCCTGGATATGAGTCCACAAATGATATTTTTGTAATACTTCTTTCGCCGCTGCACCATAACTTGATGCTCCGGGATTAGCCAATGCAACTGGCGCATTGGTTTCATGCAACAACGCATTTTGTAATGCTTGCGGTGACACTTTCGGATCGTTGCTCCACAGCACAATTTTACCCATTGCCAACACCAAACGGCTTAATGGATCGACTTTATTGGCATTAATTAAGCCTTGGGTATATTCCTCATCCGAAGATAGAAATAAATCATAAGCCATGCCATGCATGACATGCGCATAAAGATGTCCGGTCGGCGCTGTGGTAATTTTGCATCGATAAGGGGTTATTTGGCTAAACTTAGCACATATTACACCCAAGGGTCCTTGAATAGTTGTCGAAACTGCGAGATGGACCTCGTCATCACTGGCATGAACTGAAGAGACAACGAATAAAAGGATTAAGAAACTTAACTTTAAAATGCGCATGGAAACATCCTTGTTATTCCGCGAGATCCTAGAATGGCAAAAAAGGGTTTGTGGATCAAGCTTCTTGATCTGGTGATGGTATACGCTCAATGCTGCTATATACCCAATAACTTCTAACAGAGGCAGGGATCTGATTCGTTAGCATTGCATTTGGTAAAAAATCAAGCGCACTTTGAATAGCACGATAGTTATGTGTGATATACAAAAAAGCGGCTTGGATGAAACGCGCTCTATCATTCATAGCTTGTTCGTCAATATTGGGATCAAACTGTTGCTTATCTGGATGAAAGCGAACTAATAATCTATTACGCGCCTCACGTACCTGTTCCTTCGTGGCAGAGGGTGGCAACCCTAAGATCCGATACATTTGGGTCACTTCATTTAAATTAACCACTTCTTCGCTCATTTGCGACGTTGCTCCTGATAGCGAGGCTCTTTAGCTACGTTGGTGGTATACACACTGAAGATCTCTGGTTGTAATTGATGCTGACATTCACACGTTTGCCAATGTCCTTGCTTATCTTCCACACTAAAGGTGACTTGATTAACCTTTATCAGACCTTGCTGAGCAGGTACCAGGGTGGCGCTAAAGAGATAATCACGCAAACAAATAAGCTCATCTAAAGCATCAACAAAGGCACCCAAGCTGGGTAATCGTCTCGCTCTTTTGAATACGGTTTGATCATGTGAGTCCCATTGACTGCTCAATATTTCAAGCTGTCGCGCATCATGCGCATCTTGCTTAAAATACTCTTCCAACGCTAGCAAAGGTAGCGATTGATTTAAAATGCTCTCCAGCACATGTTCATAAAAGATAGGCTGATATTGAGGATAGAGATCATAACGATTTTTCGTTGCCTGTTTGCCGTTTCTTTGTGCGAAGCGAGCAAAAAAAACCTCTGCGGGCAGAAGATGCGCCAACAGTGCGCGTATTGATGAATAGCTCAGCCCTGCTTGGTGCGTTATACGAAAGCTGGCATTGTCGCATTCAAATTCACATACCCAGCGTGAACGAAAATAGTCAAAGGCAGAACCCACCCTTGCTTCGCAGTTAATTGTATCACTCTCTGAAAATTTAGCTTCAGGGGCAACAGAGGCAACGGGATAATAACAGAGATCTCTTGCTAGAATGATTTTTCCCATTTTGTCTTTCACGGCAAGAGAAAACATCAGGGGTGTATTAGCAGGGTAACATAAAAAAAACTCTATCATGCCATTGGCTTCACCTGTGTTTACTAAATCACAACCCTCTACACAGCTTTGCGCCTTAAAAATAAAGGTGAGAGCACTTAAGGTTGTAAATACCGGTTCTGCTGCATGAGCTTCTGCTTCTGGCAATAAGGGATAGCTCCCTCCTGCAATATCGTTGGCAACCACCGTTGCGGTTGCTGCAAGCTGATTTGCTTCATCAGCAACATAACCATTGATACTCAGTGGAATAGCAAATCGGGGGATGGGCGAATAGTCTAACAAAGGATCAGTAAACCCCACCGTAGGGACAGTAATATGTAACGTGCTCAGTGGCTCTTTCAGAGCGGCCAATTCTTGTTGAATATTGAGCGTGACAATATTTTTTTCTTGCTTAAAAAATTGATACGCTTTTAAAGTGGGCAGAGTCCCAAATGCTTCCCCTTGCAATCCATATTTTGCGTATTTTATCTTCATACCGTGCCCTATTGATATCAATCTATAATAAGGACTTAGCATTTTTATGCGTGCGACAACAACACCATATTTCTACAGTCTGTACACCTTGGCGCTTCAAACAAGCACTTATTGCCTCAATAGTAGCTCCCGTTGTCACGATATCTTCGATGATCAAGACATGTTTGGCCGAAAAAGAAGGTTCTACGCTAAAAGTTTCTCGTGCAATATTTTCTGATCGCGCCTTAGCATCTAATTGTGATTGTGACGTAGTGTTCATTATTCTCGTGCAACTACGCCTATCTAAGGGAATATTAAGTGCTTTAGCAATCAAGCTTGCCAGTTCAATCGTCTGATTAAAACCGCGTTGGCTTAGGCGCTTGGGGTGTAAAGGTACAGGAATAATACAATCAGCAGGGAAAATAGGTGTTAGTCGTTCAACCATCATTTCAGCCAATAGTGATACCCAATGTAATTGGCCACCATATTTCCATTTAGCAATCACGCTATTCATCGGCCAGGCATAAGCAAATAGAGCCTGTAAAACATCATATGGCGGCAAATCAAGCTGGCAACAACAGCCATCTAGAGCATGAAACGGCAGCGCACAACGTTGACAAACCTCCCCAAGCCACGGTAATCGCATTTGGCAATCCTGGCACAAAGGGACTTTTCGGCCACTTTTTTGGCAACAAAAGAGGCAATTTGAGGGCCATTGTAGACAATACTCAGCTAAGCGTTGTACAATTTTTAACCACTTGTTTACCATCTGGCCCCGTGACGTTGATCCTTATCAATCTCGCAGACTACGATGGGCGCCTTATTTATAACAAAGAGCACAGTACCCTTATGCTAACTCTGCGCCATGATTGGACTTTTGAAGAAGTACAAGCACTTTATCATCAACCCTTTATGGATCTCTTGTTACAAGCGCAACTCATCCATCGACAATCTTTTACTGCGAATACCATTCAAGTGTGCGGGTTATATAATATTAAAGTAGGTGGTTGTCCAGAAGATTGTGCCTGGTGTGGACAAAGTATTTACAATCAAACAGGTGTCGAGAATGAACCGCTCGCTAGCGTTGATGATATTATTCACGAAGCAAAAAAAGCTCAAGCACGCGGCGCCACACGATTATGTTTGGCGGCCTCTTGGCGTGGCCCCACTGAACGAAATTTAGCCAATGTTCTTGAAATGGTAAAAACTATCAAGTCATTTGGTTTAGAGGCCTGTATTACCATTGGCAAATTAAAACCACATCAAGCACAAGCCCTTAAAGAAGCAGGCCTTGATTACTACAACCATAATTTAGAAAGCTCCAAAGAACATTTTGCTAAAGTTTCTACCACACGTAGTTTTCAAGATAGATTAGATACGCTTGAGGTTGTCAGAAAAGCAGGGATCAAAGTGTGCAGTGGCGGGATCTTGGGCCTAGGCGAAACGCAGACAGATAGATTCAATTTATTACTGACTTTAGCAAATCAACCTACCCATCCGCAAAGTGTGCCAATTAATCAACTGGTTGCTATTGAAGGAACACCTTTGCACAACCAACAGCCGGTAGATGAATTTGATTTTGTTCGAATGATAGCCTGTGCGCGTATTATGATGCCAAAAGCCTATGTCAGGTTATCTGGTGGTCGAGTAGCTATGTCCGATACGATGCAAGCACTGTGCTTTATGGCTGGCGCTAATTCCATTCATCATAGTGAAAAATTATTAGTCACCGACAATGTTGATATGGTCAAAGATTATGAGTTACTGAACCGCTTAGGTATTAAAGCAGAATCTAGTGCAACCTATGCCAAAACCATTCCCTGCCAGGTTGTCTCATGAACAAAGCTGATGTTGCTCGCTCTTTTAGCTGTGCCGCAAAAACCTATGATAAGCATGCGTTTGTACAGCAAGAAATTGGTCAGCGCTTAATCGAGAGACTGGATTATTTGAAAGAGCCACCTCGTACTATTCTTGATGTGGGTGCAGGCACAGGCTCGCTTACCCGTCGTCTTCAACAGCAATTCCCACAGAGCACCGTGTTGGCTGTGGATATCGCACCAGGGATGACCCACTTTGCAAAAAGTCAACAATCTTGGCACTTTTGGCGCAATAATCCACATTATTTTTGTGCTGACGCCGAACAATTACCATTTCAAAAAAACAGCATTGATCTGATTTTTTCTAATTTTGCTTTACAATGGTGCCTCGACTTGCCCCTTGCATTTGCTGAATTTAAACGTGTTTTAAAACCCGGCGGTATGATCTTCTTTTCAACTCTTGGACCCCAGACCTTGTTTGAATTACGTCAGAGTTTTGCTGTGGTTGATAACAAAACCCATGTCAACGAATTTATCGATATGCATGATATTGGTGATCAGTTATTAAATTTGCGATTTTCTGATCCCGTGATTGATATGGAAATGGTTACTATTCATTACCCTGATGTGAAAAGCCTGTTAAAAGATCTCAAAGGAACAGGCGCACACAATGTGAATAAGAAGCGTCCTTCAGGTTGTCTACCTTCGCAACACTACTTGCGGATGTTGCAAGCTTACGACACCTTCAAGCTTGCTAATGGATGCATCCCCGCTAGCTATGAAGTAATCTATGGACATGCATGGCAGCAGCCTTTATCTCAGTTATATTCACAGGATAAAGAGGGGATCATTAAAATTCCTGGCGATAAAATTCCACGTCTTGTAAAAAATTCAGGTGAAGCCAGTTGAACCTTTTACTAAAAAAATCGCTCTAGAAAATATACCGCAACAATAAGGAGAGAGTTTATGCCATCTATCTCTGATACCTTATATATTGCCAGTCAAATTGAGAACGCACTGTTTGCATCCTCTCTCAAAAAAGTAACCGCCACTGAAAAACAGGCTTGCATAAATCGCGAACAACGCAACTTCAAAAACTCGCGGAGAAAATCTCTTACGAAAGCCGAAGAGGCCACGCCAAACGAAATCCTGGAAAATACTGAAAAGATACTGTCAGAACATGTTGATTTGCGAGTATAGTCAAAAAAAACCCCGCAACAGCGGGGTTTTTTGATTGACTTTGATGTCTTTAAACATCTGCTACCGTTCTATAACCCGCCACGTAATCGGCATGGCCATCCCGCCAACCTCCTAACCATTGACCACGTTTGTCCGACTCAGAGAAAGGGCATCTCTTAGTGTGGCCTTTTACGCCTTGATTGTAGCCTTGTTTATACGCGCGGTGGGTCATATCTCTCTTAACTCTTTTCATGGTTACCTCTTATAAAGTCTAAAACTACTGACTATATTGCAAACATGGATATGGGTAGGTAAGCATGTTTGTAACCCTTGATGTGATCACTTTGGGGTGATAACTATCAGTATACTTTTCCTGTTATAGAAAAAATAGTTGATTACCTCGTTTTTATTTTTTGTACCTATAAAATTAAATTATAGTGCATGCTTGAGTTCCTAACCTGTGTATTTAATATTATCTATGCTATTGAATTTTAAGCATCTTTACTTGCCTAATATTTCATAACATCGATGAATTATTTATGACAGATTAAAGCAAAGTTATTCAACCCTAAACAAACGGTACAAAAAATCATTTTTCCTGTACCGTTCAGGCCTTTTAATTAGTGAGCCCTCTATGCTTTAGAAGGGGCGTTAACTCAGGATCGCGTCCGCGAAAATCTCTAAATAGAACCTCAGGTTCTTCACTGCCACCTTTTTCTAAGATTTTCTGCAAAAAGGCTTGCCCCGTTTTTTGATTAAAAATACCGTCCTCTTCAAACTTTGAAAAAGCATCGCAAGCTAAGACTTCGGCCCATAGATAGCTGTAATAGCCTGCGGCATAGCCGCCTGCAAAAATATGAGTAAAGCTTTGTGCAAAACGCGAATAAGGTGCATAAGCTACTACGGCATATTTCGCTCTTACTTCATTTAAAATAGCTTGTATATTACTGGGTTTGCTGGGGTCATATTCCAAATGAATACGAAAGTCAAAAAGCGCAAATTCTAATTGACGAATTAACTGCATAGCCGATTGAAAATTTTTAGCTTTCATCATTTTTTGCAGCAAATCTTGGGGTAATGGTTCTTTCGTTTGATAATGGCTGGAAATAAAGGCCAACGCTTCACGTTCCCAGCACCAATTTTCCATGAACTGGCTTGGCAATTCGACGGCATCCCATGGAACCCCATTTATGCCAGAAACACTGGGATAGTCAATTTTGGTTAGCATATGGTGCAAACCATGACCAAACTCATGGAACAAGGTAATCACTTCATCATGCGTTAAAAGGGCTGGCTCATTGCCCACACTGGCACGAAAATTACAGGTTAAATACGCTACGGGATATTGCAATTTGCCGTGACTTTTGCGACGCACACAAGCTTCATCCATCCACGCGCCACCTCGCTTTTGATTGCGTGCGTAAAGATCTAAATAAAATTTTCCAAGTAATTGTTTGTTACTATCATAAATGACATAAAAACGCACATCATCGTGCCATTTATCAACATTAGTTTCTTCTACAATATTTAAACCATACAAACGCTTGACTACTTCAAATAGCCCGTTTACTACATGATCGGCAGGGAAGAAAGGCCGCAACAATTCTTCTGAAAGGCTGTATTGTTGCTGTTGAAGTTTTTCACTGTAATAGGCGATATCCCAAGGCTCTAGCTTATCAATGCCATATTCCTTTTTAGCAAAGGCTTGTAGTTCTTTAAATTCTTTTTCAGCAAAAGGTTTAGTGAGTTTGGCTAAATCTTCTAAGAAGGTCATGACTTTTTGGGGATCTTTGGCCATTTTTTTAAATACCGAACGTTCGGCATAATTGTTAAAACCAAGAAGTTGTGCAAGAGCGTGTCGCGTCTTTAAAATCTCATCCATCAATTGCGTGTTATCCCAGCGCTCAGGGTTCTGGCCGAGCTCTGAAGCACGAGTGTTATAAGCTTGATGCATTTTTTGACGCAGTTCACGGTTATCCGCATATTGAATCACTGCATAATAGCAAGGAAAATCTAAGGTTAAGCGCCACCCCTTCACTTCTGCTTTCTCAGCAGCAAGCTTGGCCAGCGCAATGGATTCTTTGGGGATCCCTTTCAATTCATTTTCATCAGTAACATCATGGTGCCAATGATCCGTCGCATCCATCACATTATCTTGAAAATGACTTTGTAACTCTGACAGTTTTTTGCTTAATTTAGCAAATTCCTCTTTTTTATCATCAGCTAATGCCACACCCGAAAGTTTGAAATCGCGAATAGCATTGGTAATAGTTTTTTGTTGAGCTTTATCCAGCTTGGCAAAGCTTGGCGCTTCTTTTAAAGCGACATAGGCTTCATAGAGTAACTTGTTTTGCCCCACCGTTGTCCCATAATCAGATAATTTGGGTAAACATAAGTGATACACTTCTCGCAAAGGCTTAGAATTAGCGACCGAATTTAAATGCGAGACAGGCGACCATGCTTTATTCAAATCGTCATCTAGATCTTCAATGGGAGCCACCAAAGAATCCCATGTCGGATTTTTTTGACCCATCACAAGTTCATTGATAGCGCGCAAATTGCGCTCAATCAGCGTATCTACCGCTGGCTCAACATGTTCTGGACGAATGCGTGAAAACGGTGGCAGTTCAAAGGGTTCTAAAAGCGGATTATTCATGAAGCATTTGCCTATTGGTTAGTTGTTGTACAAAAACTGTATGTAAGCCCTCTCTCATTTTAACGTTTTCCCTTCACTTGTATAGCCACGATTAACCTTTGGGGAACTTTATTCCACTTAATACCTTCAAAGCATTAAAGAAGGAGGAAAGCCCGTGAATCCAGGTCCTGAAAAAAAAGCAAAAACGAAAACAAAGATCCAAGGCCAATATGGCCAATATACTTTATTGCCCGCTGAACTATTACCCAAAGAGGTGGCAGGGCCGACTGCCTTTTTAGGCAAAGGCGCTTTTGGCACTGTATCGATTGCGTTCAATCAAGACGGGGTTCCTCTGGCGGTGAAAACCTTAACGCTGGATAAATCTTCGAGCGAATACCCCAAACTGATTGACGAAATCAAAAAAGAAATCCGTGTGATGAAACATCTTGAGCGCAACGCCGATTTCATCATTCAAGAATCACCGGATTCTAATAAAGTGCAAGTTTATGTTATTCAGCCTTATATCCGCGGTATGGAAGTTGAAAAATACTTCAAAGAGTTAGATCAAAGGGCCAAAGAGCTTCCCCCTGATGATGTCAAAGGACAATTGTTAATCCTCAAAGACGCCATGAACTGTTGGATTGCCTGCTTGGAAGCCACCAAAGAGTTGCACAAAAAACGCGTCATCCATGGCGATCTGCACAATGGCAATTTACTCTATGACCCGAGCAATATCCAAGCAACTCTTATCGATTTTGGTATGTCACATATTTTACAGGCAGATGAAGAAGCGGTTTATGTAGAAGAGGAGGCTATCATCTCAAACTATCATCGCGCACCTGAGACCCGACTGCTTGCCGCAAGAAGAGCGGGGCATCCGCCTGAACGCAAGTATGATGTCAGTACCGATGCCTATTCTCTGGCTATTGATTTTGGCGTCACTTCTGAATTTACTGAAAAATATGCTCCTGATTTTGCCGGAAGAGAAGTGGCGCAAATCATGAAGCTGTTCAAAGAGCTCTCTCAAGAACCCATCCTTGGGGGCAACGACAAGCCAACTGATCGTCTCAGTCTCAATCAGGCAATAGAACGGCTATCGGCTATTCGTGCTCAATTAGACATTCGTCTTATTCAAAAATCTTTATTCGCAATCCCGGAGCAAGAAATTAAAGATATTGCAAGAAAGCATGCAGAAGCAAATAATTTAAATCGTCAGATTTTAGAGCACCAGCTGCCAGTGAATATTAAAGCAGAAATTAAACAACTGGCTAAAAAGATCAAGGCCCGTCAGCTACAACTATTAAGAGATCACCAGGATTTATCAGCTGAAAAAAGCGCGGTGAGTAACGCTTTTCGTCCCCAAGCGATATTGCCTTCTGAGATGGCACGCAGAGATCCCTCGTCAAAACGTGGCCGCCCACAGTCAGGTGAACCACCCTCACCTACCTCAGAACCTGAGACAACTCGCCAAAAGGGGAGTGACAGTCCGAAAATTTGAGCGTAAATCTGTTAAGATAGCGCTCAAGGAGGACACTATGCCCATTCGCTCTTATTTAAACCATCAACCCACAATCGGCGCAAATACCTATGTCGATGACGCCGCCGTGATTATCGGTCAAGTCAGTATTGGCCGCGATTGCTCTATTTGGCCTTTCGCTTCTATTCGTGGCGATATGCATCACATTCACATTGGCGACAGAACCAGCGTCCAAGATGGCTGTGTGTTACATATTACCCATGCTGGCCCATTTAATCCCCAAGGCTTCCCCCTGACCATTGGCAGCGATGTCACTATTGGCCACAAAGCGATTTTACATGGTTGTACCGTGCATGATGCTTGCTTAATTGGCATGGGCAGCATCGTGATGGATGGTGCGATTATTGAATCTGAAGTCATTTTAGGGGCTGGCGCTTTAGTGAGCCCAGGGAAAACATTAGAAAGCGGCTATCTATGGGTAGGCAGCCCCGCCATTAAAAAACGGGCCTTAACATCTGATGAAATTGCTTATATCCGCTATAGTGCAGCGAATTATGTGGCACTTAAAAATCAATATCTTGCTTAAGGCGCACGCAGCACTTTAAGCACTTCGGCCGTTTGTGGTTGTTTGCCATGCCAAAGCGCAAATCCTAAAGCGGCCTGCTCCACTAACATACCAAGCCCATCCAAGGTCATTGCTGCTTGCTGAGCTTTAGCCCAAGTTAAAAAAGGAGTAAGTTCATTTTTGCGATAGGCTAAATCGACACAACAAGCCTCTCTTAGCAGATGAGGGGCAATTGGCGGCATCGCATTTTGTAAACTTGCTGAGGTTGCATTAATAATGTAATCAAAGGGCTTTTCATCTAATATGCCTTCATAACTTAATGCTTTCACGCCTGGATAGTTTTGTACCATTGCCTGTGCTTTTTTAAGATCACGATTCACAATCACCAAGGTAGGAGAAAAGGACAACAAGGGTGCTAAAATCCCGGCGGTAGCGCCACCTGCCCCCAAGATCAGGATCCTTTTAGCGGTGAGCGTTAACTGCTGGTTTATTACTAAATCACGCACCAGCCCTTCACCGTCGGTATTATCGCCCCACAGCTCACCTGCTGCATTCCAACCCAAGGTATTAACTGCTTGTGCCTGCTTGGCACGGCTTGAGAGTGACTGACAAAGATCATAAGCCTCATGCTTTAAGGGCACAGTGATATTGGCGCCAAATCCACCTTTTTGTTTAAATTGCACTAAAGCATCTTTAAGCTCGCCTGGCTTTACTTCGAGACGTTCATAGCTAAGTTCAATACCCAATTGCGCCGCAAAGGCTGCATGAATTTGTGGAGACAAGCTGTGACTAATAGGAAAGCCAAATACCGCAAAGTGTTTCATGAGCGCCCGCCTAAAAGTGAAAAGCCTACTTACTTTTTATCAATGATGCAACTGCACTCAATAGGGAACTAATTGTAAGCCCTTTTGTCTATAGCAGTAATGAAAAGAATCCTAACCTTGGCAAGCACGATGATACAAGGATGTTAAGGAGAGAATTATGGCTCAAAATGGTCCACCACCACCGCCTGCACCACCACCTCCTCCTCTTCCCAAGAAAGGGGGCAAAAGTGCTCCTGATAAAGAGAGCTCCGCTAGCACCAAAAAACTGGTTGACCTTAAAGCCGCCGAGCGAATGGCCTGGGTGAATGACAAAGATGGCCTTGGCTTAACGCAATTGAAAGTGGCCTATTTCCCTGACGATGATGCCTTGCTCAGTCAAATCGGCACTGCAAATACCAATAAGGGCAAACTTCTCCCTGATGAAAACACTATTCAGAATAAAGTCAAAACGACTTTACAACAAGCTGTTAAAGCGCAATTTACTGAACTCTTTAAACTTGCCGAGCAGGACCCACAGCGTGCTCAATCATTATTAAAACGTATTGAT
>JBFWUT010000006.1:0-89766 GCA_050247135.1 Candidatus Berkiella sp. | reverse complement strand
GGTAGCGCTTTTACCAAGCGGAGCAGATTTTCATCGTTAAGATCAATATTATAAGAACCCGAAAGATCTAACGTATGCACAGAAGTAAACTGGTCTGTTTCTGTTAAATCCATTTCAACAGCATCAAGTGGTACGCCAAAAAATTTCAGCACTTCAATATTGTTAAACTTCGATAATAATTCTTTTAAAGAGTGTTTTGGCTGAAATTGTAATTTTATTGTGAGCTGTTTTGTATACTTAAGTTGCTCGGTTGAGGGTTCTTGGTCAGGGATCTGTTCTATCAGTGATGATGTTTTTACTTCGTTATCGATATATTCACTATCAAAAGCAGGCTTTCGTCCCGTCATTTTTTCTAACAGTTCATTGTTTCGCATATTATCAGCACTGCGTTCTTTGATTGACCAAGTAATATCAGGATGTGCCGATATAATATCTTGTAATAAAAATCTTGATTTAAATAGGGCTTCAATGGGGATGGGAATGGGTAGTGCTTTTTTTAAGGTTTTTTTCTGATCTATTTCTATTTGTAAATGATCCAAAGCGTTTAGATCCAAAACCTCAGCTGTTATGGATTTACTGGCTAATTGCTTGATAAGCACACTGGGATGCACGGGGGTGCAATCCCTTTGCACTTGCTCTTGTAATAACATTCCCACATTCTGTTTATTGAGTTCTACCAGTCCCTGTTTTTGCCATAGTTGAATTGAAAATCCCTCGGAGAGTAGTTGATGCAGCAAAAAGACCCTTTTCTGGCATTCTTCATCTGTCATCTGCTCTAATCTAAAATCACTGATCACCAGGTTTTTTTTTTGTTTGTGCCTCGCGATATCGGGTTTTACCCAACATTTGGTATCCCCCTGTAAGGCGACAGGCACATCGATGGTCCCAGTATAGACTGTAGTGAGTTGATCTTTGATTTGTTGAGGTTCAAAATATAAGTAATCGGGTATATACATGCTTTCGCTCACTCTGTTTTAGGTTAGGACCACAAGATTGTTTAGAAAGTTCTTTCTTTATATTTCCAAGGGAATGACAATGACCAAAGATGAAATCAGCTTTTACCAAGAAGCGTTAATTGAAGCGAAAAAGGGCTTGAGCGAGGGTGGCATACCCATTGGCTCAGTATTAGTTTGCGATAATAAAATTCTGGGTCGTGGCCATAACCGTCGGGTCCAGCAAGGCAGTGCTATTTTACATGGTGAAATGGATGCGCTTGAAAATGCCGGTCGTCTGCCAGCTAAAGTGTATGAACGTTGCACGCTCTATACCACCTTATCACCTTGCCCCATGTGTTCTGGGACATCCATTTTGTATAAAATCCCCAAAATCATTATTGGTGAAAATCAGAATTTTATGGGTGATGAAGCCTTGCTGAAGTCAAAAGGGGTTGAGTTAGTTGTCTTGGATGATGAAGAAACGATCCAAATGATGGCTCAGTTTATCAAGGACAACCCCTCGTTGTGGAATGAAGATATAGGGGAAATGTAGAGATGTTACATTTATATGCGGTGTTACTGGGTGGCAGAGCGCCTGGTTGTCATATTGAATTACATGATGTGGTATTTGTAGTAGGGCCCTCGTTAGAAGATTGTTATCCCCACCTAGTGAACAAATGGTTTGGTGGTTTGACTAAAAGTCTGCATATTGATTCGTCGGTAGAGCTTAAATACGTTGATGGTTATGAAGTGGTGATCACGCAAGGTCCGGCAAAGGAATACGAACAGAAGCTCTATTTCGCTAATTTTGGCGGTTATCAACCTGGCATATTTGGCGAAATGCATGAAGTGAACTTTTATGTCGCACCTTCGCGGACCGATGCATTAGCCAGAGCTAAATCAGAATTGTGCGTGGGTGCTCATCTGCAACACAGTGATGATCACCTGGTGGTCGATGATATTATTGCAATTGATAACCTTGGCCCTTATGCCATAGAGTTAAAGCCGACCACGCAAGCTTGCAACCTAGAAATCATTTCACACTATCGCAAATTAAATTTGCCGCATATTATTGAAAAAGCTGAGGAATTAAAAAATGAGCATGCACAGGTCTAACAGGGGCTAGAACTAGCATTTATCCAGAAGTATAGTATTGCAGTATGCTATATTTATTAAATAACGTTAGTGCAAGGATGACCACAATATGGCAGCGAAAGAGCAATCGAAGAAAAAAACGAACTTATTTAACCTCTTTGCTGAAAAAGTCGCTAACATTGTCGGTAACGCCTGGATGTTCTGCACGATGCTTTTATTAGTTGCCGCATGGCTAATTTCTGGCCCGTTTTGCCGTTGATAACTGGGTTATATTTAGAACAGCATTTACGAAATGCTTTGGTTTGGGCTTTATATTAGCGCTTACTGCTAAGCCTATTACGATGCCGATATTTTTGGGGTATGGAGCATACAACTTGTATTGTATGTTATCTACTAAGCCTAATCAGCTGCAAAGGCCTGCTATTGATTTACAGCCAACTAGGAGGCAAGAACACTAAAACAACATTATTTTTCAAATTTAGAACCTAATCCGGTAAGTAACCAGTTAGGTTCTATATAAATTCGCATAAATTTCAATCTCGTGTTATAGACATGCTAAGAGAATCGGAAACAGATGGATATTGTTAGAAATGGAAATGATAGGATAGCTTTTCAAGGGCAGATACTAAGGTATCAACTTCTTCACGCGTATTATAAAAAGCAAGAGAAGGTCTTGCCATTCCTTTTACCCCATAAAAATCCATCACAGGCTGCGCACAATGATGTCCAGTTCTTAACGCAATCCCCTGTTCGTTTAGATATAAACCTATTTTATCAGTATCTAAATCTTGCATCACGAAGGGAATGGAACCTGCCCTGTGTAAAGGGCTGCCAATGATTTTTAATTTTGGAACATCACTTAGCTTTGAAATGGCATAATTGATTAGTTCATGTTCGTAAGCAGCAATTCGAGCCATTCCTAATGAACTAAGATAATCTAAAATGGCACTTAAACCAAAGACCGAAGCTATATTGCCTGTCCCTGCTTCAAATTTAAAGGGTGCTTTAGCATACTCGGCATGTTCCATAGTGACTTTTTTTATCATTCCTCCACCAACTTGCCATGGAGGTAGTTGATCTAAAATTGGCTTTTTGCCATACACAACACCAATTCCAGTAGGCCCAAATAACTTATGTGCTGAGAAGATATAGAAATCACAATCCATTGCGCTGACATTGACATCAAAATGAGGGATACCTTGAGCGCCATCTATGAGAACATAGGCACCATATTGATGTGCCATTTTTACGACAGTGTTTACAGGAACAACAGTACCCAAGGCATTTGAAACGTGAGTGATAGCCACAAGTTTTGTTCTTGAATTTAATAACTTAGCAAATTCTTCCATGATTAAATCACCATTCTCATGAATGGGGATTACGCGTAATACAGCACCATGTTCTTCACACATTACTTGCCAAGGCAGAATATTGGAATGATGTTCAAATAGCGAAATAATGACTTCATCCCCTTTTTCAATAAATTTTTTGCCGAAACTATTGGCTACTAAATTTATTCCTTCAGTGGCACCTCTTACAAATACAATTTCATCTTCAGAACCAGCATGTATAAATTGTGCAACTTGTTTTCTAGTGGCTTCGTATTTTTCACTAGCTTGTAATGAAAGCGTATGGTTCCCACGATGTATATTGGAATTTTCGTGAAGATAATAATGCTGTATGGTCTCTATAACCGTTTTTGGTTTTTGTGTTGTAGCTGCGTTATCAAGCCAGATTAATGGTTTGCCATTCACTAAGTCACTTAATATTGGAAAATCTTTCCGAATATTTTCAACATTAAATGTCGAGGCATACCCTGCATGACTGTTAATAATTGATGTAGATGGTATATCTGCATTATGAGCCGAATCAGCTATTTGAAAATGGTTTAAATCTCCAGAATTGCCAACATTTGGATAACTAAACGGAATTTTTTCGATGATGGATATAATATCCTGTTCGCTGAAATGAGACGAATCTATCTTAATCATATTTATGGTATTTACCTAATTCTACATTTTTTAAAACACCTAAAGCATCTGGAACTTGGATTGCCACAGAAAAATATTTTGTTAATAAGTAATTTGCAATAGAATGCTCATTGGTCCCCATATGCTGAATGGTAAGGCTTGGTATATTTTTTGCGCCAAGACTAGCTTTATGCAATCCAACAACGCCTTGATTTTCTTTACCTATTCGCATGAGTATTATATCTGTTTTCTGCCCATCTTTGTCTTGGTTTATAGGAAGTTTGTTCGAAGGAATTAATGGAATGCCGCGCCAGGTCATAAATTGCCCACCAAGTATTTCCGTGGTTGGGGGAGGTACGCCTCTAAAAGTACATTCCCGCCCAAACGCTGCAATTGCCACAGGATGAGCTAAAAAGAATGATGGCTTTTTCCAAACAAGCGAAATTAATTCATCTAAGTCATCTGGTGTTGGTTCACCATTTCGTGTTTCTATCATCATGCTGGGATCAACATTGCTGAGCAAACCGAAATCTGTATTATTAATAATTTCCCATTCTTCTCTTTCACGAATATTTTCAATTGTGATTCGCAATTGTTGTTCGAGCTGATCATGAGGAGAATTATAAACATCTGTAATTCGCGTTAAAACACTGACGATAGTTTGAATAACACTTAAGTGAATTTCTCTTGGCGTTTCTCGATAACTTACAAACCCCTTTGGTAATCCAGGCTCTCCTAAATGTCCGGCCATCAAAGGAGCTTGGGTTTCGCCATATTGGTTGACGATTTGTAATTCCTTTTTACGTTCTTTAATTGCCTCTTGAAGTATCCTTTTTGTTTCTGGGGTGTTAAATATCTTTTTAAATGTTTTTTGATCTATGGTAAGCATAGTGCCCGTAATTCTGGAAGTAACCGTTGCTTGGCGTGGCATGTCTTGAAGAAGTGCCATTTCACCAAAGTAATCTCCACTCCCCAATGATTTGATAATTAGATCACCACCATGTCGCCCTTTGATGCTGACATCAAATTGACCATCCAAAATAACATAAAAGCTTCCTTTTTTTTCCCCTTCTTTAACTATCACTTCGTTCGGACCAACTTCTTTAGTTTGCATTCCCTTGAGAAGAGTGTCTAGATAAGAATTTGGTAATTCTTTAAACAGAGGAATGGTTGATAAAGTTTGGGTTTGGATGGGAAGTGTTAACTTGTGAGATTCTCGTAAATATTGAACCTGGTTAATTCGATAAATACCAGAGTTTACGTCTTCCCAAGGTAAGAAGCGTAGTAGCCATCTGGGTGATAATGAAGGTATTTGAGGAGCAGTATTGGTAGTAATGGAGAGTTGTTTCGCCGAATTGATTGAGATACTTTGTTGGGCTTTGAGTAAGTGAAGTTCCGATTCCATTTGGCATTCGCTCCATTAAATTTTCACATTAAATCTGAATTCTTATACAGTATTACATGTTTAAGATTTCATTAGAAAATGAGTAAATTTAGTATAGCTTAAACTTTCAAGCTGAAAGTTCATGTTGAACTATTGCCCCGGATGCCCGCCTTGTCTACGGCGTAGAGGGTCGCGCCGACGTTGGCATCCATCTCGTTAAGCATGTCAGCCCAGTCGCCGTTCCCGGTTCGCCCTTTGAACGCGGGGTTTGGCTCGGACGGCAAGGCAGGCAGGGGGCCGGCATTGTTGAGCATAAGCGAAACAATAGCCGGGGGAATGTAATGCTTTTCAAGAAAAAATCCCTTCCCGCTACGCCAAAGCTTCGCAGGACAAGCTTGATCGCAGACTCGCTTCCTGCTTTACGAAGCCTTAGGCGAAGAAGGTTAGAAGATAGTAACAATGGCATTAATTTCGCTGCAACTCAAGCCATCAATCTCCAAAGATACACCATCTGGTCTTGTAAATTGTAGCTTACAGCTAGTTTGTGATTGTTCATTTGTTACAAGGTTTTCAGGCAAATCGATTGAAATAAAGGAATCAGCTGAAGGTAATGGTGTTTTTGCTCTGGTCTTAAGTTTATCTTTAATCTGTTGATAAGATATGATAAGTTCAGAGCAAATTGCTGAATAAGTATATTTTCCAATTAAAGGTAAGATGACATCCCAAACTGACTCTGGGATGGGTCGTCGTTTGGTGTGAGTCGTTCGCCAATGTGTAATTAGCCTTTTTGCTTCTTCAAGTGAATGTTTAACGTTTTGTCTCATTGATTGATCCCATTATAACTAAACAACAAGATCAGCTTAAACCATTAGAAAATTCAAATCACACACAGTTGTTGAAGGCTCACCAATAATCCACCAATAATAATCAGTATCCAGTTATGAGTTACATCAATGGTGGGTGGATAACCAAGGGTTCGATAGGAAATAGGAGCAACGATCATGCCGAATAAAAAAAGAGTTTGCTAAGACCTTTCACCTGCCTTGGGGCGAATAAGTCCGCCGATAATACCACTAAGACCTGCTATTTTGCCGTTAATTAATAATAATCCGGCAGTGGCAATGCCAATTAATAAGCCGCCAGCTAAAGAACGCCAAGAAGTGAAGTGTGCCCAATCAATTGTCATTATTTTTTCTTTTCACCAAGCAGTAAAATATTCTCAGCATGTTCAAGCATAGAAAGACTGCCATAGAGTACAACAATGTCGCCCTCATGTAATTGAACAGAAGGTATTGGATCAACTAAACGTTGGTTGCCTCTGCGAATAGTTGTAATTTTTACATTAAACTTTGCAAGCGACAATTCACTTAACGCGTGATTAATCGCATAGGCTCCTTTGGTTAAGATCACAACATTAAGCCCTTCTTTAGAAGAGCCATTGTCTTCAATAAAGTGACTCTCATTCCCTGGAAACACCATGCGTAGTACGTCATAACGCTTTTGTCGGCTTTCATCAATCATGGCATAGACTTCTTTAGCAGGAACATTCATGAGTAACAGTATGTGTGAGGCGATCATGATGGAAGCTTCTAATATTTCAGGGATGACTTCCGTTGCCCCTTTTTCATAAAACTGATCTGTTTCATTTTCATCATGACTTCTAACGATGATGGGTAATTGTTTATGATGTTTTCGAACTTCTGCAATGATATTGATGGCTGCATAAGAATTGATAAAGCCAATAATCACAGCTCGCGCTTTTTCAACTCCTGCCAGTTTGAGAATTTCATAATCCCCTGCATCGGCATAAAAAATATTGTCACCCGCAAGTCTCGCATTTTTTACTCGAGTTGGATCTAAATCTAAGGCAATAAACTTAAGATTAGCTTTCTTTAAAAAGCTGGCAATATTCTGTCCGACGCGTCCATAACCACAAAGAATAATGTGGTTATCGAGAGTTTGACTGGTTTGTTGGATAATCAGTTCTTCATTTTGCAATAGGGGTGACTGCTTTGAATAGATTAAGTCAGTGATTTTATGATGATACTTAATGAGTAAAGGAGCAATCACCATGCTTAATAACAGCGCTCCTAGGACAACTTGTCCATAATCAGCAGGTAGAAGATGATATGATAGAGCACTGATTAAAATGGCAAAGCCAAATTCGCTTCCTTGCGCTAAGATCAGCCCGGTTTGTGTCGCAACGACTTTAGATTTGGTAAAGAATAATCCTAGTACAGTGATGAGGATAGTTTTGAAGATAACCAGGGCAAGTAGCAATAATAATGTCCAGTTCCAAGCGGTCAAGATAGCCTGTGTGTCAAATTGCATCCCAATGGTAATAAAGAAAAATCCTAACAAGACATCTTTATAAGGTCGAATGTCTGTTTTAATTTGGTGCTTAAATTCTGTTTCACCTAACATCATACCCGCTAAAAATGCACCCAGAGAATAAGAAAGGCCAACGGCCGCTGTTAAGCCTGCACACAATAAAGTAATAGTTAAGGTAGTGAGGGTGAATAATTCGAGTGAATATAAACCGGTAATTTTATAAAAAATGGGTTTAAGAATACGTTTACCGATAAAGAGAAGGACCACAATAGCGGCTATGGCTTTACTAACGGCAATCGCTATTTCTATTATGAATGAGCCAATCGCTACATCAGTCATGCTGGGGAGCAAAATCAAAATGGGTATAACGGCGAGATCTTGAAAGAGTAAGATGCCAATGGCATGTTGGCTATAGGGAGAATTGATCTCTAGTTGCTCACTAAGTTGTTTGATAACGATGGCAGTCGATGACATAGCGACAATCGCGCCAACAACTAATGACTCGATAACGGTCATTTTGAGTACTAGACCAATGAGCACGGTTACTGAAATACTGAGGATAACTTGCAAAGCGCCAAACGCAAAAACATCCTTTTTAAGCCTCAAGAGGTGAGTTAATGAAAACTCTAAACCTACCATAAACATTAAAAAAACGATCCCGAATTCTGCGAGTAGTTTGATTACTTCTGTGGCAGAAATGAGACCAATCCCGAAAGGGCCAACTAAGATCCCCACGGTGATGTAACCGATAATCACGGGGAGTTTAATGCGGTGACAAATTGCAGTAATAAAGATGCACAGGATCAAAATGATGAGTATATTATTAAAAAGCACATGGGCCATGGGTTGCCTCATTCTCAAATTATAAACAGTATAGCCTTAAAGGTCGATCAGCACTAAAGTCGAGCAGATAACTATTAAATAAGGAACTTTCATGCGAGCGATGGTACTTAGACGGACTGGCGAAAAATTACAGTTAGAAGATGTGCCAGTTCCCACACCTCGCGATCACGATATTCTGATCCGCGTTAAAGCTTGCGGGATCTGTCGTACCGATTTGCACATCATTGATGGTGAACTCGCCTCACCTAAGCTACCCCTTATTCTAGGTCATCAAATCGTTGGGATTGTGCAAGCGTGCGGTCAATTGGTCAAGGGTTTTGAGGTTGGACAACGAGTCGGGGTACCTTGGCTTGGGAATAGTTGTGGCAACTGCTTTTATTGTAAAAGGGGAGAAGAAAATCTGTGCGACTATGCCCAATACACCGGTTATCAAATAAACGGCGGGCTTGCTGAATATTGTGTGGCAAATAGTCGCTTTTGCTTCAATGTTCCGAAAGATTATCCAGACAATCAAGCGGCTCCGCTGTTTTGTGCAGGCTTAATTGGCTATCGGGCGCTCAACAAAACCCAGGACGCAAATCGATTGGGATTTTATGGGTTTGGTGCCAGCGCCCATATCTTGACGCAACTTGCCTGTTATCAAAAGAAGGAGGTGTATGCTTTTGTTAAAAAAGGTGACAAGCAAGGGCAAGACTTCGCGACTCGCCTAGGAGCAACTTGGGCGGGAAGTTCTGATAGCATGGCGCCTTGTGAGCTGGATGCCGCTATTATTTTTGCACCCAGTGGTGAACTGGTGCCACAAGCACTTAAGAACGTGCGAAAGGGGGGCAAAGTGGTGTGTGCCGGGATCCACATGTCTGATATCCCTTCATTTCCTTATGAGATCCTTTGGGGTGAGCGTCAAATTTGTTCCGTTGCCAATTTAACGCGCAGGGATGGAGAAGAATTTCTTAACATTGCGCCTAACGTGCCAATTAAAACTGAAGTGACAACTTATCCCTTAGAAAAAGCCAATGAAGCATTGGAAGATCTCAGGCTAGGGCGGTTTAATGGGGCAGCGGTTATAGTGATTTGAAAAGGGTTAGTTTAGACTTTATCTACCCGAAATAGCGTATTCAAGGTTGGATCGCAATCTTGCAACTGCATCCTACCAACATGTTTGAAACCTAATTTTTCAAGTGTGCTGAGCCAATGCTCAATAGAATTAAAGTGTCTAAGCTCTCTGATATTCTCTTGCCAACTAATTCCCAATCCCGCATTAAAAACGGTATGTGCTAATGAAACAAAAGCGCGCATTTGCGGTGTTGTGACATCATGATCTCGAATAATGAGAGCACCACCAGGTCTTAAAATTCGATGAATTGAGTTGACAAAGGATTCTAATCTATCAAGTGGGCAGTGATGCAAGCCTATATAGCAAGTGACTAGATCAACAGATGCCGATTTAATAGCTTGATTGCCAATGGCCTGATAATTGTTAAAGGGAACAAATTGACCATACTTCTCAATGCTGCCTCGTTCAACAATATCAACGGGTGAATAGGTTTGATCAGTATCATTGATAAAATAGATGTTAGAAATATCATAGCTACGCTTTAAATCACTGATATAGCGACCATTTGATCCTATTTCAACGTAACCATCAATCGATTGCTGATTGCTGACAAGAGAAAGCGTTTGAGTTGTTATTTCCTTTTTTTGATTCAGTAATGCAGGAACAGCATAACGTATATCGTTTAAAAAAACCTTAATACTGGGGAGCTCTTTTTGAATAGCTTCATAGATTTCTTTATCTGTATTGTATTGTTGAGTCAGCTTGTATATTAATAGATGAAAGGGATTTTCAGGATAGATATTATAAACATTTTGTAAGAACAAAAAGAAGGCATCTCTTGACTCGGTATTCAAAAAAACTTCTTTAAATTCAGAGGGGTTTACGGTGTCGTTCATTTTTGCCTCCTCCTGTCGATAGTAATTTTCCCATAACTTGTTACGAAATTTATAGTCGGGATCGTACTGTTTTTTTATTTTAAAATAAAGCGGTGCTTGTGGGTATGCACGTAAAAACTGGTTCATGGTGGCATGTGGCTGATAGGGTAGATAGTACCTTCCATGACAAGAAAGTGCTGCCTCAATCAATTCTCTTGTCCAAATCGGCGTGATATTTTTATCTAGCTCGTTAATTCTTTCCTTATAATATAAAACAAAGGCAAATACTTCACTTTGTGCCCAGGCAAGGTAAGTGCCAGGATCTTGTAGAGCATGCCTAATCGAAATATTAAGAACATTAACTCTGTAGCGTCGTAATATGTTAGCAATTTTCTTGGTGAAAATTGCGACTTCGTTAATCGGTACAAAATATTCTTGTAGAACATAAGTTGAGTGTTTTCTAGAATTGGGCTCCAGTTCTTTGACGTCATAACTGGCTTCATAGTTTCGCCAAACGACTTTTTTAAGAAGATAGAACAAGGGATCTACATATAACTGTCGACGCCATTTACCCGTGTGTGTTTCCGAAACTGCCCAAATGAAGTATTTTTGCAAAGGATATTTCTGATCAAGTGGGATGAGTTTTTGTGTAACTGTGACGGGTTCAAAAGTTTGATACCATGTAACCAAGCGAACTTTATTGTATTGGGGAGGATAGAGATCAGCATTGTGAAAAATGGCATGCTCGGTGCTTTTAACATTCTTTTGAAAGTAGCTTAAGTAATCATCAATAGATAAGACAATAGAATGTCTTGAGACTCGAATATTATCAACAAGCTGTAAAGTGGCTTCAGCAATGACACCAATGCCACCATAACCACCGATAGCTGCATAGAAAACTTCACTGTTTTCGGTAGGGGACGCCTCTATAATATCTCCATTAGCTACGACAATTTTAATGCATACTACAGATAATACCAGTGGACCAAGGCCGATGTATCGTCCATGTGAATTGACACTGAGTGAACCACCGACAGTAAAGTTGGCATAGGTTTGCATAATTTTGATAGATAAATCGAAGGGGTCAATATATTCTTGGATCCGTCGCCAAGTGCAACCTGCCTGAATAGTAATTAATTTATGTTCGACATCTAAACGCAAAATTTGATTCATTTGACGCATATCAATATGGAGAGCATTTTCGCAGGCGGTTTGTCCCCCCATGCTGTAGCGACCCCCACCAATGCAAATGGGACCTTCGGCTTGCTTGACGGCCTGTTGAATATCTTGAGTAGATTGAGGAGTAATGACTTTAGCCACTTGTATTGGATTAAGCTGCGTTACATCATTAATGATTTGCGAACCTGGAGTATAAGCCATGACTTGCCTGTATATGCAATAAATATGAGCAATCTCTCATTATCAAATATAACTGTTTCAAAGCTATGATTGGGATATCGAATTCCAATTCATGTTCGATTAGGTTTTATAAATGCGGTTTATTTTTAAAATTATCAAAAAAATAGGTAAATTCCTGGCGTGGGTGGTATTACTCACACTACTGATCCCCTTAACAGGGGGGATCTATGTGTTCTCAGGATTATTTGAATGCTGTCATGTAGCTTATCAAGAGACTAAGACACAAAGTCATCTTCCAGATGCAAATATAGCGCTCGCGGGTAAAGCAAAAGCAGCTATCAAAACCTATCATCGACCTGTTGAAAGCACATTTTTGACCTTTCCAGAATGGTACATTGTTTATAGTTCGCAGGATTATGCCAAAGTGCTTAAAATCAATTTGCCTAGTGACTTTCCGTATTTTGGTGAAATTGGTCAGTTTTGGCAAGGCTATTGTTACGTGAACGCACTTTCAAAAAAATATCCTTTTAATCTTGAAAATCATATCATGATTATGGTGATTGGGACGAGTTTAACGCTGGAGTATATTGTTAAAGGTGTTTATGAAAACACCATTGGTCGTTTTAGCGAATGGACGAGTAACCATCAGCAAGTTGAAGAAGATAAATACGCTTATAAGGTAGCTAATGATTATGCCACATTAATCCCCGTGCGTCCTTGGTATGAATTTACGTTTTTAAACAGTTTCAAAAACTTATGGAAAGAGACATCTTTGTGGGGAAAAAATGCTTTTCGCAAGTGGGAAAGAAAAATTATTCTAAGTATTGAATATAGCTTTAAAGCATTTTATGCCTGGGCTATTGAAAAGAGCACTCACGCAGCATTTGGTGTGGCCGAGGTGAATACGATGGCTTGGGTTAATCGTCTTAGTGCAAACCTGTTAAAAAATGGTAACATTAAAACGCTAGATCAACTCGCAAGTTCAGAAATAGTATCAATTCCACGATACCAACCATTTACGGCAGCCACTATAGAGGCAATTGATTCTGGCACCCAGTTTTATGATATAGCAGGAAACGCTATTATCATGTTGTCGGCTGTAGTGCCCGTTGAGGCAAAGATTAGCGAAGGTACAGTAGTGTTTACCTTACCGGTTTTAACCGATCGTAAGCTCAAAAGAATTGCAATTGTCACTCAGGTTGTGAACTTGCATCAAGTCATCAAGTCTCTGCAACGAATCAATGCTCGAACTGAACATATATACGACTATTAACTTACCATTTCATTATTGAAGCATTAGCATCTTAGCTTTCGTCTGACTGCTGTTTCTTCTTTATGCTTGTATATTTGCATTATTTCAGGCATGTGTTCGGTCAGTTTCCCATGGCACAAGCTCAATGCAAGATCTCCACTATTTGAAATCAGAGCAAAATTGTTGTTATCAGCCAGTTGGGCTATGGCATTGGTTGAGAGTGACGATATTCTTGGGTTTTCAATAGCGGCAGAGTAAAGGGATCTCATTTCTGCCCATGTGCAAAATGTCTTTATACAGTGAGCTAATGAGGCAGCGCTGCCTGCGAGCTTTTTATGGGTTTTAGTTTGCGGATCATCAATATAAAATGCATTATTTTGCTTAACAACTTTCACGCTGCCTAATTTGTATTGACCATCTTTTAAGCCAGATGCACCTAATGCATCACTGACTAATACTATTTGATTGCCGATTTTAGCTTTAATTAATTTGAAAAAAGAATGAGATAAATGAACGCCGTCGACAATGAGTTCAACACCAGGAGGACAATTTTCAGGGTGTTGCATTACCCATTTAACGAGATTGCTACTGAGTTGTTCCTCGGATATGGGATCAGGATTACGCGCACAGGGTTCTTGGCAGGCATTACCTAGATGGGTGAAGCCTGCAACGCCCAAGCGAACGGCTTGGTCAATTATATCGGTTTTGGGGTTTGTATGGCCCAAAAATATTTTGACAGAAATGCCATCAGCTTGCAGTGATTTAATCTGCTTGATAAAGTCCATGGCGCCTACTAAATCAGGAGACAATGTCATCTTCCATTCTTTAATATGGGGAGCGCTGGCGATAATATCTTTAAATTGTGCCAAACTAATGGAATTTTGTAACACGTTAGCATCGTGAGCACCATTGCAAGTTTTGCTAATAAAAGGACCTTCCAAATGAACTCCGACTACTTGGGTGCGGCCTAGTGTGGGGTTTTCACTTTCTTTGTTAACATAGGCATCTAATACTTTTAAACATTGCTTTAGTGTAGGGATAGGTAAGCTGACAAAAGTAGCCATGGCAAAAGAGAGTCCACTTTTTGCTAGAGCGTCTAAAATAATAGGAAGTGCTTCAGGTGTATCATGGATACAAGAAAAATCAAATCCGCCAAACCCGTGAACATGTGTGTCTAATAAGCCTGGCAACAACGTAAATTTGCCATCCAGATCAAGATATTCTTCGTCAGTTGGAGGCTGTTGCTCTGGTGATATTATCTCCAATTGGCCACTTGACGTAATGAGCATGCTTTTAAGATCAAATACTTTATTGCATTTATCCCAAACCTTTACATGACGGATAAACATTGGATGGTCTTCTTATTTTTGAAAACGATTGACAGTTTATTTCACTGGCGTAATTTTAGTCAATCTTTCTAAAAGAGAATTGAACGAAGGATCCTGTTCCAATAACTTATAAACGCCTTCTAAATGCAGTTGAGCTTCAAAGGGTTGTGCTCTGGCTGCTTCTAAATGTTGCTTACAAATGAAAAGACGCGCTTTTTGGCCTGGCTTTAAATTGTGCTCTTCAATTATTGTACCAGATAGTGATAAATCAGAAAGCAGTGTACTTAATGATTCAATTAAACCAATTTGTTGATGGGAGTCAGAAGATTGAGTGCAAGTTGAACTGCTTTGCGATTGAACTACCGCAAAGTCGTTGTCGTCATCCTGTCTTGTTTTCAACTCTAAAAAAGAATGAGCAAATTGTTTGAGAAAAGCCAGCTGAATTCGGAGTTCTTCCTCAGTTGGACGCCATTCGATATAATTGTGATTAGCGACTATCCGGACAGGGCTTGAACTGGGAGTTATTTGAATTTCATGGCGAATAGGTGCCAGCAATTTGTATATGAGCTCAGTTAAGTGAACTCTGACTTTGTTTTCAAGGTCTTGGTGAACTGCTTTTTTAATGTTATTCAACCTAGGAGAGTTTCGGCAAGATGATTCGGTTGAAAGAGAGGATTTTTTCCGATGAGAAGCTAAAGATTCTTCTTGTAAAACATCGGGTAATAATCCTTTAATATCTTTGGCAGTTAAATTATGATGTTGTGATTGTTTTGTTGCTGCAAGCAATTTTTCTTGGAAATTTTCTTTGGTCAACAGCTCGGCAATGGCAACTCCAAGGGCATAATAATCTTGCATAATAGTATAAGGTGGCATGTCCTTTTTATGCGATACATCTAGTTCGGGAGCGACATAGCCGTTAGTAGTGCCATCTAATGTTCTATTTTTAATCGCTTCCTCAAACGTTAAAGCGGAACCATAATCAACAAAGACTAGTGAGAAGTTGTTCGAATTTTGAGCTTTGTTGATAATGAAATTATCTAATTTTAAATCACGCAGTACTAAACCTTTATCATGAGCCTCAAGCATGATTTCAATAATATTGATTGCCAAATCAAGGATATGTGACAGTTTGTGTTCACGTTTGGCGACATACTTTTTGTGAGGATTGGGTGTGTCATTGACCGTTTCGATCTCATAAAGGTGTTGAAGTAAGGGGATCCCTTCATGAAAAGTCATAAACGTATAATTCGTGACGGAGTCTTCTTGAACTTCAGTGTATTGATCTTTAAGCATGCCAACGAGTTGAAGATTTCGTCGTTCTCTTTCAACATTGATCGATTCTGGCTTTAACGTTGAGATTGATTCACAGGTGTAGTGCTTCACTATTTTGCAGGCAACCAAACCATCATTGAGGCTTGCTGCTTTGACAACACGGCCTTCAGCGCCCTCACCCAATATTTGGTCAAGGTGCACAAGAAAGCGATTGATAGGTTTGGTGCCAGTCATCGACGAAAGCATAGCAATTCCCAAACGAATTAAGTTTGATAGATTAATTTTGAAGCTATTCTAGCCCCAGATCGCTAAGATATCAATACTTACGTTCAGGATTTTTTGTAATGTCTTGTAAATAGGAAGTATTTTTGATTAATAAAATCGATAGGCCCATTTGGATGGGTTATTATCGAATGAGGAACGGTCATCTAAAATTCATTGTTAATCGGTTCACTCATTATAAAAACTCTTTGTCTAAATCAACGGATGATGATTTGCCAATATTGTCGTAGTTTTCTTCGAGCCATATTTGCGCCACTTCTCGACCTTTATCTCGTAAGTAGGTTAAAAAATTCCATTCAGTATTCATTTTGCTTGAAACACTATGCGTTACCATTTCCTCATCTGAACGAATAGAATGAATGAACATTTTTTTCATTTTACCTTCAGCGATAGTTTTATTATCAATTAATTTTGAAACAAACGAAATGGCTCTCATTTCTCGCATTAAAGAAGAGTTAAAACTGATTTCATTCACGCGATTTAAAATTTCGGTGACGTTTTTTGGCACACCTTTGCGGTTAATGGGATTGATGTGCACAATCACCACATCCTGAGATTGGCAACTATAGATAATGGGAAAAATAGGTGGGTTACCTATAAAGCCGCCATCCCAAAAATATTCCCCTTGGACTTCTACTGCTTGAAAGAGATAGGGTAAGCAGGCTGATGCTAAGACTGATTCAACGCTAACATCTTTGCTAGTAAAAATACGTATTTTACACGTTTCGATATTGGTGGCACACAAAAATAGCTGTAGCTTTGATTTGTCCCTAATATCTTTAAAATTTACCTTTTTTTCTAAAATGCTACGTAAAGGATTGATATTAAGAGGATTAAATTGATAAGGCGACATAACTTTAGTGAGAGTATCAAAGGTATAATATAAAAGTGAATTATCTAAACTGAACTTGTCAAATACAGTGGCGCCTGTCAAATTAGTATTCGGAAATAGTTTAAAACTACTATAAGGTATACCAGCCACACTGATACTTTCCCAGAAATCATGCAATACTTTTCGAGCTTCCTCATTGCTGCCGTTGAGCAACCCTTGTGCTAAGACGACTGCATTGGCAGCTCCAGCACTGGTGGCACTCACGCCCTCAAATTGCAGTCGACCATCTTGCAACAGATAATCTAAAACTCCCCAGCAAAAGGCACCGTGGGCTCCTCCGCCTTGTAGCGCTAAATTAATTGTTTTGCGATTCTCTTTATTCATATTGCTTCAATGTGCTGTCCACCCGCCATCGATGCATAAAGCTTGTCCTGTGATCATTTTTGCCGCATCGCTGCACAAAAAGACAGTGATAGCCCCAAGATCACTAACTTGAACAAAGTCTTTGATAAAATGATCTTTGAGAATAACCTTTTCAATCACCTCGCTTTCTGAAATGTGGTTTGCTTTTGCTTGATCCGGGATCTGTTTTCTCACTAAAGGCGTATCCACATACCCAGGACAAAGGGCATTTGCGGTAATACCGAAGGTGGCAAGATCTAAGGCTACTGCTTTGGTTAAACCAACCACCCCGTGTTTAGCAGAGATATAAGCAGATTTATAGGGGGAGGCGATAACGCCATGCACAGATGAAACATTGATAATGCGTCCCCAGCCTTTTTTCTTCATGCCAGGAACACAGGCTTTTATAGCATGGAAATTAGATGATAAATTAATGGCAATAATCGCATTCCATTTTTCTTCTGGAAATTCATCGATAGGCTGTACATGCTGAATACCGGCATTGTTAACCATAATATCAACACTACCAAAGGCATCTTCAGCTTTGGCAATCATGTTGCGAATTTGTTCCGGTTGCGACATGTCTGCTTGAATATAGAGAGCTTTTACTTGATATTTCTCTTCAATTTTCAACCGTTCATTCTCGATTTCACCACGTTCTCCAAAGCCATTGAGAACGATGTTGACGCCTTCTTTCGCGAGGGCTTCGGCTATCCCTAAACCAATACCGCTGGTTGAGCCAGTAATAACGGCAGACTTTGATTTCAGTGACATGATAACCCTCAAGGATAGTAATATAGCTATTTATAAGTTTAGCCAACAACCGGGGGGTTGATTTCACAATCACGACTGATTAAAAGCACAACTAACTATTTAGATAGCAACCAAGCAAATGGCAACAATGGCCGATAAGATAAGGTGAGCTCTTTCATAGTAAGCAACGCTAATGATGCCAAATCAACAAATGATGATTCAATTTTGGGGAGTTAGAGGGAATTTGCCTGTCCCAGGTAAAGAAACGCTGCGTTATGGCGGCAATACTAATTGCGTCACGGTTGATATTCCCAGTAAGCCTTTGCTTATTTTTGATGCCGGTAGTGGTATTCGCAAATTATCTGAATCTTTAGGAGACACAAGACAAAAGCCCATTAAAGGTAAAATATTTATCTCACATCCGCATTGGGATCATATCAATGCGCTACCTTATTTTGGTCCCTTGTATGTAGAGAATAATGAGTTTGAAATCTTAGCAGGCTGCAAAGATAACACAACTGTTGAAGAGTTGATATTAGGTCAAATGGACCTCGTGCATTTTCCAGTGACAATGAAGGAAATGAAATCGACATTGAGTTTTCGTCAATTAACGGAAGGATCTTATCACTTTGATGATGTTCATATACAAACAATGATGCTGAATCATCCAGGGATCTGTCTTGGTTACCGCATTCAGTATGCTGAGCGTGTATTTTGTTATGTAACAGATAATGAATTACCGCTGAAAGGCTCTGCTCAATTTAGTCAACAGTACCTTGATAAGCTGATCCAATTTATTTATCAAGCGGATGTATTAGTGATTGATTGCACCTATACCGATGAAGAATATCAGCAAAAAATGGGCTGGGGACATGCTTGTATTAGCCAAGTTGTCGATGTTGCTGACAAAGCTAAAGTTAAACGTTTGTGCTTATTCCATCATCATCCGCTGCAAAAAGATCAGGAAATTGATGAGAAATTAAATGCAGCATCAAAATTACTAAAAGAAAGAGCATCACAAACGATTTGTTTAGTGCCTAGTGAAGGCGATAAAATCATAATCGGGAAAGATAATGACTGAAAAAGAGTATGGTGATGTAGAGTCAACTTTAATTTACAAGAACGTCTTGCAAAACATGCAAGATGGTGTGTTGGCTATTGACTTAAGTGGAAAAATTATCACACTCAATGCTGCAGCAGCCAATATATTTATGATAAGTGAAAAAAATTATATTGGTGAGCATTTTACAAAAATATTTTCAAGCTTCTTGCAAGATCCTCGCAATGACGAACTGAATGATGCAATATTAAGTGCCATTTTTGAATCAGCAATCACTCACCATAAAGATGTCAACTATTATTCTAATGGTTCTTGTAAAAACTTATTAGTAAGCTCAACAGCCTTATTTATTGATAAAGATGATGTCAATGTTAAAATTGGCATGATAATAGTCATTAGTGATATCACACAAAGACAACGTTTAGAACACGTGCAAAACTTGTTTGGTCTATATATTGACCCCCACATAGCAAGTCGCTTATTAGAATATTCTGAAGATGATTTAATGAAAGCCAGTCGTCAGGTGATGACGGTGAGTTTCTGTGATATGAACAATTTCACAACACTCTGTGAGACCCTCAAACCTGCTGCGATGGAAAAACTGATGAATTTATTTTTTTCAAAAATGTCTCGTTCGGTAAATAAAAATGATGGTGTTATTGATAAATTTATTGGTGATTCCATTATGTCGTTTTGGGGATTTCCTTTTACGCCGGATAGTAAACATGCCATTGGTGGTTGTCATACTGCTCTTGATCAAGTTAAAAGTCTTTATGAACTTAATAAAGAAATTAAATCAATTCCGGAGTGTAAAAAATTAAACATCAATATTAGCATTGGGATTGCAACGGGAGAACTTATTGTTGCAAATGTGGGCTCAGAGGAGCATAAAAACTTTACCGTTATGGGAAATATTGTGAATCTAGCAGCTCGATTAGTTGGCGCCAATAAAGTATACGGTTCCACCATATTGCTGACAGAAGAAGTGGTTAAAACAGCGGGTGATGATTTTGTTTATCGTGAAATCGATACCGTTAGAGTCAAAGGTAAAGAAACACACAATACGATTTATGAGCTTATGGATGCTTCGAACATGTTGACGTCTAAGACAAAAAAATTTCTCGATCTCAATGCAGCAGGACTTGCTGCTTATCGTGAACGAGATTGGGGCTTAGCCAAAAAGAAATTTACACAAGCGTTGAGTATTGTGCCAACAGATAAAACTTGCAAAATCTTCCTGGAGCGAATTGAGAATTTTGTATTAAATCCTCCACCGGATTCTTGGGAAGGCGTTTGGATTTTAGATAGAAAATAAAATAGTTAGCGTTTGTTTTTATGTGAAGGATTGTTTTTTGCGGAGCGATTGGTCACCATTTTGGTTAACTCCTCACGAAAACCATCGAACTTTTTGCTTTGAAGGATTTTTTGTAGGGTGATAATGCTTTTTCTTTTTGGCTCTGGAGCTTTAGTATTGTTGCTTCTTGAAACCATCGCATTAGTTAGATGAAAAAGTTTGGTAAATTCCTTTAATGATTTGTGATGTTTAACCAGATATTGATTGAATTCAGTTGCTTGTGGAGAGAGGCTGACATCAAAATTAAATCTTGGTCGTAAGATATTGGCATAAATCATGTCGATGTAATTATTGAATAATCTTTTAAATTCAGCCTTTTCATTAGTGAGTAGCTTTTTCTCACTAAATGCCATAATGCGTGGTAATTCATTTTTTAGAACATTAGCTTGGGTCACCATGTTGAATAGTTCGGTTAGCTTGGCAGGAGAGATTGGTCTATTCTTAATATCTTCGACCCATTCTTGCATGATTATTTTGGCGTCGCGTTTAGCTATGAGTCCACTCATGATAGCGTGGTAAGATTTTTCGTCGGTACTTTGCATTGATGCGCCTGACATTTGTTGCAGTATTTGGTTTAGCGCTTTGCTTGATCCCAATGTATTATCAGTTAGTACGGGATTGTAACTCATGAAGCGCTTCGCATAGAGTCTTAATGAAGGCAAATCTGTACAATTTTCAATTAAATAGGTCAGATCATCGATTTCACCGTGAAAGTCAGGCATTCGTTGGTTAAGATAGCGCTTAGCTATCGTTGTTTTACTGACACTGGAAGGTGGGGTTACTTGAAAAGATGCCATAACAGGCAAGTGATCTGAACCATGGTATAACCATTTTCCTTTCTTGTTTTTCTTAAAATGTTCAGGGTTAAGATCCATGCCATAGTGGCCTCTTGTCACAGGACAACCACTGGTGTAGCTGGCTTTGTCTAAGTACCCTTCCGTCGCAAATTCAGGTCTTTTCTTATCTGGATCGTTGGTGATTTCTTGCATATTGGAGTCAAAATGATAACCATAGGTGCCTTGTAGCTGTTTTCCTGATAGGGCTTTAGCGGTTTTTGATTGAGAATTAGTGGTATGGGTAAATTTTTGAGTGGGAGCTAATGACATATCAAACCCAAAACGATGCAAGTTGGTTTCACTGGATTTATCTGATGTCGATTTATCTTGGTTTAAATAGCGCCTTTCATTAAAATCGCCCATGATAACACGAAATTGAATAGCTTCTTTGCATATTTCGTCATAAGATTTTGAACCAGATTTCATTCTTTGGCTTTTGAGAAAATGATTAGATAATTTTCTTCTTTTTGCTTCAGAGTCGGCGTGAAAGTGACCGCCAGCCACGGTAATAGGCAAAGTATTTTTGCCCTTGTGAACGATGCCTTGAATAGAAATAACTGATTTAAAACGTTTATTATCTGCATAATCAACTTGGGTTTTCACTTTTCTCATTTCACAAGGTTCTTTAACAAGAACGGCGGTACAACAACGGTTGTCGCCTGTTAAGGAAAGCTGGAGTGCTTTGTTGAATATTTGTGAGCCCGCCAAGGTGATATGAGACTCCACTTTGACAAGTTTATATTTCTTACCTTTTGGTAAGCCTTGGTTTAAATGTGTCAACAGCTTTTCATGCAAGCAATAGCCTGGGCTGGCTCCTTCTTCTTGTGTGCTTATAGCGAGCACATCAGGTAAACCATTCTGATGGAGCACTGCTGCAAATTCGTCTACAACTTTGTTGCTTGCAGTTTGGTTGCCCATATTCCAGGAAATGGCTTCAATGGTAACGTTTTGATTAATGGGACCTTGGCGCACCTGAAAACCTCTGTTGTTTTTGATATCAGAGGGTAAGAGCGGCTAAATAGTTCAATTTAAGTGGCGCTACACGGATTGGCCGTATTTAAGTTGCTCGAATGGGTTAACACGGATATAGTCCTCTATCGCCGCAAAGAGGTATTAATATGAGTTCACTGACTATATTCCATGATTCCTGTCCCGAAGCCCCCTTGTTTACCTCAGATAACCCTACGGTGATAAGTAAAACCTTAAAAGAAGCGGGTATTTTATTTGAACAGTGGCCGACCCAGCCCTCTATTGGCGTGCATTCCTCATTTGATGAGATTTTAGTAGCCTATGACAGCGAGATCCAAAGAATAGTGAAGATCGGGGGCTATCAATCGTGGGACGTTGTTGCGTTAAATCCTGATAACCCAAATAAAGCAATACTTCGTCAGAAGTTTTTAGATGAGCATACTCACGGTGAAGATGAAGTCCGCTTTTTTGTTTCAGGCCAAGGGTTATTCACTTTGCACATCAAAGATAAAGTCTACAACGTGTTATGCCAAAGAGGCGATTTTATCAGCGTGCCCGCGAAGATCCCGCATTGGTTTGATATGGGCACAGAGCCGCACTTTATTGCTATACGGCTATTTAACAACCCTGACGGTTGGGTCGCCACCTACACAGGGAGTGATATTGCCAATTCGTTTCCCAGACTAGAAGAGGTATGTTGTGTCTGACATTCACCAGCTTATTCGCCCTGAATTGTTGGCTATCAAGCCATTTGACGCAAAACGCCCAGGCTTTGACAATGGAGTATTATTAGATGCGAATGAATCTCCTTGGATGCATTGCTATCAAGAGGTAGCATTAAACCGTTACATAGATGAGATGTTTGATCCAGCGATTTTAGATCCATTAGCCACATTCTATAGGACAAAGCCATCGCAAATTTTATTAACACGCGGTAGTTGTGAGGGGATCGATCTGTTAGTGCGCGCTTTTTGTCGTCCTTACCAAGATGCCATCGTCGTGTCACCTCCGACCTTTAGTATTTTTGCCCAGTGCGCGATGATGCAAGGGGCAAGTGTCATTCATGCGCCATTATTGCAAGAGCAAAATTTCCGATTAGATCCACAATTATTGTTAAATAGTGTGACTGATCATACCAAACTGGTATTTCTATGCACGCCTAACAATCCCACCGGTCAACTTATCCCACTAGAAGAGATCCTTTATATCACGCAACAGCTTCAAGGTAAGGCCATGGTTGTGGTCGATGAAGCTTATATGGAGTTTAGCGCAGGAAAAACCGCGGCGTCATTTGTCGAGCAATATAGTAATCTGGTTGTACTACGAACCTTCTCTAAGGCTTTTGGTCTAGCCAGTTTGCGCTGTGGTGTCGTTATTGCGCAACCACCTTTAATTGCAGTGCTAAGCGCCATGATGTTGCCATTCCCGATCTCTTTAATGACGACTCAGGCTTTAAAGCAGGCGATAAGCGATGATAATCTTAATACCATGAAACAGAGGATCTCTTCAATTCAGCAATTGCGTGAACGCTTTAAAATGCAGCTAAAGCAACTTCCGATTGTGAAGAAGGTCTGGGATAGTGAAGGTAACTTTCTCTTTATGCAATTAAAACAGAGCAAAGCGGTATTAAACGCTTGCCAAGAAAAGCCCATACTAGTCAGACATTTTGTGGGTGTGAAAGGCTATGAAGATTGTTTGCGCGTCAGTGTGGGTTTTGCGGAGCAAAACGAAGCATTCCTGCAAATGCTGGCCGAAGTTAACGTCACAGAGGATATTATTTAATGCTATTTTCAAGATTACCTCTTAGTGAAGCGTTGTTAAACAATCTTGTGTCACTTGATTATCTTAAGATGACGCCCATTCAAGCAAAGAGCCTGCCAGCGATCCTTGATAACCAAGATGTGATTGCGAAAGCCAATACTGGCAGTGGTAAAACGGCTGCTTTTGCTTTGGGTGTGTTGTCCAAGATAGAGGCAGAGAATTTTGCACCACAAGCATTGATTATTTGTCCAACGCGTGAATTAGCTGATCAAGTTAGTAAAGAAATTCGCCGTCTAGCCAGAGTCATGCCTAACGTCAAAGTGCTGACTCTGTGCGGTGGAAAACCTTTTGGCATGCAGGCCGAATCTCTGCAAATGGGTGCTCACATCATTGTAGCAACGCCGGGTCGTTTACTCGATCATATTCAACGAAAAACCATTTGGCTAAAACAAGTGCAAACTTTAGTGTTAGATGAAGCCGATCGCATGCTTGATATGGGTTTTTATGATGACATTATTGATATTGTTAAAATCCTTTCACCCCAAAGACAAACGTTGCTATTTTCCGCTACTTATCCTGATGAAATAGCTCAAATGAGCAAAAGCATTCAACGCAATCCCATGTCGGTTAGCGTGGAAGCAGAAGATAAGCCCTTGATTACTCAAATGGCATATCTGGTTGAAGAAACAACTAAAAATGAATGTTTAATCAATGTTTTATCATTACATTCTGATAAATCTGCAATTGTCTTTTGCCGCACCAAAGCCGAATGCGATAGTGTGGCGATTATGCTCTGTCAGCACGACTTTCATGCACTGGCCTTGCATGGTGATTTTGAGCAGCGGGATCGGGAAGAAACCCTGTTACAGTTTGCCAATGGCAGTTGCGCTATTTTAGTCGCTACCGATGTGGCAGCCAGAGGCATAGACATTAAAGATCTGCCCTTGGTGATTAATTTTGGGTTACCAGCTGATCCGGACACCTACGTTCATCGTATTGGTCGCACAGGACGTGCTGGTAAAGAGGGTTTAGCTTTAACCCTTTTTAATGAAAAGGAACGTTTTAAATTAGATAAAATCAGCTCTTTGCTTGATACCCCCATCACCATCCATTCTGAAGCGCCAGCTTATACTGCATTGCGGCGAACACCTTTAATGCGAACCTTATGCATCAATGCCGGTAAAAAGAATAAAATGCGCCCTGGAGATATTTTAGGAGCCTTAACGGGCGAAGGTGGTTTAGCAGGGGCCAGTGTGGGCAAAATTGATATTTTTGATTTTCATGCGTATGTTGCCATTGCGCGTTCACAATCAGCAAAACTCATTAACAAGCTGCAGGGCAAAATAAAAGGTCGTGTTTTGAAGATGCGATTTTTAGATGACTTGCCTGTGTGAACAACTTCATGTTAAGTAATAGGTCAGTTTAGTTCTCAAAATCGACTATGAACTAGGAACCTTAGCTAACCAGGGAGTTTGTCCATGTCTCATGCCTTAATTCTTCAAGCGGACGGCACAATATCAAACGAAGACTTTGCCAAGATATTGTTAGCGATAAAAAGGCAAAACACGCCTCATTTCCAACATATTCACCTCGATTTTGATGTTGTCTCTAAAGAGCAAATGCAGGAACTCACCTTGGCCATTCAAGAAGCGGCTTTAACCACTTTGGACATGGCTTTTACCCAGGTTGACGACGAAAGCGCAAAGGCTTTTCAAGAAGCGGTGAGCAACAATCAACAGATAACGCGTACTAAGCTCATTTTAGGGAAACCTATTTTTTATTTTCGCGCAGCGACGTTTAACGATCTCAATAAAGACTTAGACATGGGGTTTAACCAATGTGCGATTATTGATTGCCAAAGCTTATCGGCTGAACAGATGGTCCTGGTGGTCGATAAGGTAAAGGCCTGTGGTGTTACGGATCTGACGTTAACCGTGCGTGAAATCAATCTTCAATTGGCAGAATCACTGGCACAAGCGCTGTGTCAAATTGAAAGGTTAAAGAAAATCGAGTTGAATTTGGGTGAATTCACCGTCAGTAAAGCGCCTGAAGAGGAAGATTTAATAGAGAAGTTTGCCAGTATGATGGTGACTGCCGTTGAAACGAATGCAGGGCGTTTGGCACAGAGTATGAAAGGCGCAGCAAGTCAATTCTTAACACAAAGCACAACGTTCATGAGTTCATTTACCCTGCCTTTTGCCCAGTGTATGGCAGCGCACCCTGACGATGAACACTTAGCCTTGATGAATGATCCTAACAAACGAGAAAAAGCTGCCCTTGGTAAATTAGTTTAGGAGTTAGGGCGAAAGTTGCACAATCTCCCATTGGTGATTGCTTTGTAGCCGATATTCAAAGCGATCACTCATACGGTGTTCTCGTCCTTGCCAGAATTCAATGGTTTTAGGTGTCAAACGAAAGCCGCCCCAAAAATCAGGCCGAACTATTTTTTCACCCTTAAGCTCTTGTTGTTTTTGCTGAAATTTTTCGAGCAAATAATCGCGAGAAGGGATCACTTCGCTTTGCTTGGAGATCATCGACGCAATTTGTGAATCTTGCGGGCGACTCGCAAAATAGGCATCTGATAAGGCCGGTTCTAGCAGTGAAACGGTGCCCGTCACGCGCACTTGTCTTTGGCAACGTTGCCACCAGAATACTAAAGCGGCTTTAGGGATAGCCTGTAAGGCTTGACCTTTGGGGCTTAAATAATTGGTGTAGAATACAAAGCCTCTTTCATCAACGGATTTCAATAAAACGGTTCTGGCGGTAACATCATAGTCTTGGTTGACGGTAGCAAGGGTCATCGCGTTAACTTCAGGCTGCCCCTGCTGCACGGCTTCTTCAAACCATTTTTGAAATTGACTGATAGGGGAGGGGAGCAAATCACTTTTGAGTAGAGGTATTTTCGTGAAATCTAATTCTTCAACAGCCACAACGGATCCACTTCAAATTTATCTGCAATTTCTTTAAGCAATTTTTTATTCGGTACTTGTTCGCCGGAAAGCACGCTATCGCTTTCATCTAGAGACAGGCCGAATAGGGTAGAAAAATATTGTGCGCGCTCAGGCTTAGCTTTAGAGACGCGATTAAAATCGAGCAGGGCATGAATATTTTCAAGTATATGCTTGTGCACTGGCATGGTATTTTCTGTTAAAAAACCTTAATTACCTCGATGTGATTGATTATATCTTGAAAGCGCTGACTGTAAACACTTTGTGCTGGTTTTTTTTATTTAATACTATCCTATTGATTTATAACATAATATAATAATAGTTTGATAATAAGCTAACATTGTAGAGCGCATGATAATGCCTTATCAGAAGTTGCCCCAAGACTTTTACCTTTCACAGAATGTGCAGGAATTGAGCCAAGCGTTATTGGGGAAATGCATCGTAAGCATACAAAATGGTGTGCGTTGTGCCGGTATGATTGTGGAAACGGAAGCATACCAAGGGGTAGACGATAAAGCTTCTCATGCCTATAACAACCGCCGGACCCAACGCACAGAAACGATGTTTCAGAAGGGTGGTGTGGCCTATATATACCTGTGCTACGGAATACACCACCTCTTTAATGTGGTTACCGCGCCAGAGGGCTGTCCTCACGCAGTGTTGGTTAGGGCGGTAGAGCCTCTTGAGGGGCAGGATATGATGCTGGTTCGGCGGAGAATGAATAAAATCGAACCGCGTCTAACTGCTGGGCCGGGTGCCTTAACACAAGCCTTGGGGATCACAACCGCTCTTGATGGAAGTTTGCTGACAAGCAAAACGCTATGGTTGGAAGATAGAAATATTCAGATAACTAAAAAAGATATTATAGCCAGTCCCCGTGTTGGCATCGACTACGCAAAGGAGCATCGTGATTTACCTTGGCGTTTTCGGATCAAAAATAATCCCTGGATCAGTAAGGCAAAATGAAATGATTGATAAAAAGTATTTGCTTCTTTAGTCAACTTTAGTATTCTGGTTATGCAGTTCATAAAACAAACTTGGCTATTGAGGTAATTATTAAGTTAGATTAATTTAAATCACAATAACAAGAGTGCCCACATAAAAAACATGTGGTGCTTTGAACAATCAAAAAATCAAAGGGTACTCAAAATGAATAAAAAACACGTGCTTGATGTACTTGATGCGCTATCCAATGAAGATCGCGATATTCGTTTCAAAACTCCCACACTACCTGTTGCTATTAATGAAGATGAAGCAATGTTAAGAGCAATGTCCAATAGCGAAAGCTATCAGGCATTGTTGAGCCACTTAATTTTGCTGGCTTTGCCGACTCCCTCTGTAAGAGTTCATTAGCTCCTAAAAGCAAATAGTTATTGCAAGTGAAGCGAAGTAATCCAGTTAAGAATTTTTGGATTGTTTCGCTAAGCTCGTAGGGACGAATGCTTAGCCAATGAACCGATACAACTGAATTGTCTGATAAGGCGCATTCTCTTGCACTCGACGCATGAGGGCGCACTGCTGAATCAAAAAAGTAACGTTTTTGAATTGTTCTTGGATTAAACCAATGATTTGCTGCATATGCAAAGGGTTTAACGCATTGGCATTACGAATTCGGCCAATGGTCAAATGTGCATCATAACGTTTCTTCACATCAAACTGATATTGCCCTTGAGAACCTTCCATCAGCGATTGATTCATTTTTTTATGCATAGCTAAGAAACGGTGGTAGGGCTGACAGCGCAGGACAATCGCGCTGCCATAGATTTTGATCTCTTCGACATTGGCCATAAAAGGAGCATTTTGCGAGACACCCATCAGATCCAGGGCGATTTTACGGATATCCCCCTCTTCAACACCCTGAATAAATCCCAAGGTTAAATGAAGATCTTGGGTATGCGTCCATTGTATTTTAGCCAATGGCGAACGCTTGGTTTCGCAATTTAAAATCTTTTGCGCAATAACCAAGCGATTATCGTGACTTGGTAGCGCAGCTAAAAAAATATTAGATTTCATCATTTTGCCCATCACTTTAAAGGTTAATGATACATTCAGCTAATCATGATTGGCAATCAGTGGCACAAATGCCACTTGTTCTAGAAAGTGTTTTTCTACACGATCATCTCTTTTTTCAAGTAATGTTAAGATCTGTACTTCGCCAGTTGGACCTAAAGGGATCACCATCAGTCCTCCTGCGGGTGAAAGCTGTGTCAAAAGAGCAGGTGGAACATGAATGGTTGCTGCTGTCACGATAATCGCATCAAAAGGAGCGGCATCGCTCCAACCTTGAGTGCCATCTCCTAATTTGAAATGAATGTTAGAAAAGTCCAATTGGTTAAGGCGCTCTTGTGCTGAGTAAAACAATTCGGGAATACGTTCAATCGTCCAAACCTCAGGGAATAAACTCGCCAAAATGGCAGTTTGATAACCAGAGCCTGTACCAATTTCAAGGATTTTTTGAGGGGCAGGGTGTTGCATGATAGCTTGAGTCATAAGCGCGACAATATACGGTTGAGAAATCGTTTGGGCACAATCAATTGAAAGAGCCACATTCGCATAAGCCCTGCTTTTTAAATGCGAGGAAACGAAGGTATCCCGCGGAATAGCCATGAGTGCATCAAGTACTTTGGGATGGGTGATGCCTTGTTCAATCAGCGTTTTAATAAGCTCGCTTTGCTGTGTCATGTTTGCTCCCCTTTGCTTAATATTATACTCTTGATCAAAGACTGGGTGAAAAATATGTTGCAGTTACATCGTATTTACGTCATTGGCGTTGTTACTCATCCTACCGAAGGCGTGATGATATTCAATGATCAAATTGCAAGTGGCAGTTTTACCTTTTGTGGCTGTGAAGTGCACCCAGGTGAAGATTGGCGTAACCAACTATTCTTTGCTATAAAACAAAAAACCTGGCTAGAGGACCTCCATTTCTCCAAAATACTTTGGGCACAAAGTTTTCCGGCAAACGTGATTGCCAAAGAGCCAACTTTTGCTTTTTTCGTGCATGTCGAAACAACCAAAAAAGGCCATCTTCATGGCTATAGATGGATCAAAACGCTAGAGAACTTACACGGATTGGCCTTATTCCATCCTTTAGTGGTGTCATTGTGTGAGGACGCCTTAAATGATCATTCATCATTAGCCTCTAAGTGACTATACTAGAAAGGGGAGGATGACAATGACTGATATTAGTTTTATGGATAGTAAATTTTCGATTGACCATCTTGTCGATCACTATCTCGCTGAGATTAAAAATCTTCGTCAATATGTGAAAACACCTGCAGATGAGAACAAATTACAAGTGTATTATCAAGCAGCGAATACTTTTAAACGGATCTCAGTGAAAGAGATGGTGCAGTTTGCAATGTCTTATGGCAGACAAGCCTCGGGTAAAGCGGCACAAATGCAAAGTGCTTTCCCCATTTTATTGGGTAACCATGTTTACCAACCCAGTATCGTTGATTTGGAATATGCAAAGCTGTTTCTAGCTTATGTTCAAGCCTTCAAGCAGCGACGTGGCAACCTTAAAGAGTGGATGCTGCGATTCGTATTAAGCAGCCGATTTTCGCCGGTGGCTCAGTTTCTCGACCGAGAGATTGTCCATGTGATTGAGAATACCGAGCATAATATCGCCAGCTTCAAAGCCCAAATCAGATAACTAATGAGTAAGCGATACTCAGCATCACAAAACCCATCACAGCATCCAAAATCTGCCAAGCGCGTGGATTGCGAAAAACATGGCTTAACGTGCTAGCACCATAAGTCAGGCCAAAAAACCAGGCAAATGAAGCTCCCAATGCCCCAACCACAAACGGTAAATGTTCTTCAACAGGGTGTTGAGCCCCCACATTACCCAAAATCAAGAAAGTATCGATATAGGTATGAGGGTTTAACAAAGTAAACGCCAATAAGGCCGCTAAGGTTGCAAGGCGGTTTTTCTTAGGACCGTCAAGCTCAGCAATCAGTGCGTGAGGGTTAAAGACGCTGATGAAAGAACGAATTCCATAAGCGACTAAAAATAGAGCACCCCCCCAACGTAATGCATTTACTAACGTAGGAAAGTCGTCAATGATCAGGCCAAGACCGGTGACGCCTAATACGATGAGAACGGAGTCACAAATGAAGCAAGTAATGGCGGTTAAGAATAAGTGATGTCGTTTAAGTCCCTGTTTTAAAACAAATGCATTTTGCGCGCCAATGGCCATAATGAGGCTGGCGCCCATTCCAAAACCTTTGACTAAGGGTGTGACTATCATAAATACACTCTTTGCATTTGAATTAATGGGGGAGTTAGCCAAAATATTCTAGACCCTATAACTTATTTTGCAAGCCATTCCAGACGAAGCAAGAAAGGAGCCTGTTGATTGGCATTATGGCGGTATAGTTGAGTATAACGACTAACCATTCATAGGCTGTAAATAATTTTGCCATTGCAATAAATAGCCGATTCTATACGATATAAGTTGTTATGAAGTAAAAGGAGATTGACATGTCTAAACCTGGCCCCATTGTTCCCTCACCAGAAAATTCAACAAACACAACTTCCTCAGCACCCATCAACATTCCTAGATCAGCGCCTATTCTTATCGGACGCCCCTTAGCTTCCTCGCATCCTGGCAGGATAGAGCTAACATTCGCTCCCGACCCAAGTGTTGATGCTAATTTAAGCGTTTTGGGTTCATCCCCTCCTGGCGCTCATCCTTATAAAAAGAAAGGCTGGTAAATGTCAGAAAGAGGGTTATGCCGCTCGTCTGGCTGGCATAACCCTTTTGTCTTAAAATGACAAATTCTGGTCAGCTAACTCTATCTAAGCATTTTTAATTTCAATACCCTAATAAGCATCTTTTATTATTATTCCATTAGGGGAATTAAACATGTCAGTGCAAGGTCCTGTATTAGATTTAGAGACACTTACCAAATTAAGAGCCAATTTAAGAAGCAAAAATGCCCAACGCGTTACCGCAACGGTAGTCCCTGCCAGAGAACCCATTACTGTGACTGCAACAGTTGTTACACCTAAAACTGCTGTTGTCAAAACGACCAAAAACGTGGGTCGTCCATTGCCTACCACTCCTGTAAAACAACCTGTTGCTGCCCCTGTAGTGCCTGTTGCTGTTCCTGTGGTAGCTGTTGATACATCTGTTGCTCCCGTTGCCCCCACTGTTCCAAAAGCACCTCCGGCTCCTCCTGCACCACCTAAAGCACCGGCTGCGCCTAAAGCACAAGCGGCTGCACCTGCTGGGGTTAGACCGGCTCTGTTATTCTCTGGTGCTGATTTAGCGACTGGTGCAACGAGATTAAAGAAGGCCGAAACGCGTGTTGCCCCGGTTGTGGCAAAAGGCGGTGTGGTAGACGCTCCTAAAGCGAATATTGAAAATGGCCCAGCAAACGCCACTGAAGCACCAGCTGCGGTAGCAACACCTGCTAAACCTAAAGGCATGGGTATGATGGGCGGTATGGACGAATTGCAAGCGAAAATTGCTGCCAGTGCAGCACGCCGTTCCATTAAGATCTAGTCAAATCATCTTAAGCCAAGGAAGGCTTACAATTTCTTGCCCACAAACGCATAATAATGATTCATGGTCCCAGGCTTCGAGGCCGGTGTATTCACTTCTTGAAAACCCACAATTTGAAACCCGTGAAACAGTGCCATGGCTTGTACTTTATTGTGAAAAGTCATGGATGAACGAAACTTTTGCGCAAAAAAGCTATCATCAGGATCAAAGAAATTGCCCACAAAATAACCGCCCGGTTTTATCTTACCTTTGACTTCTGTCCACACACGGTTAAAGTCATTGGCTTTCATAAAGGGTAATGCAAAACTCGCCACAATCATGTCGGCTTCTGGCAACTCAGCAAAATTGAGTTTTTCAAAAGACGAAACCACGGTTTTGAGATTTCCCTCGTATTGGTGCATCATGGGTAATTGTTTCATATAGTCAAACGCTTGCGGTTGTCCATCAATCGCAACGACATGGTAACCTTTCTTGAGTAATTCTAACGTTTCATGTCCCACACCACAGCCTAAATCGATAGCCACTTTACGACCGGGAGGATTACTCTGCTGTAAAGCATTTAGTGCGGTCACGACAAAACCTGCCGGCGGATCTCGTAGTTTGCTTTTAAAATAAGCTTCCCAGTATTTGTTTTTAACAGGAGGGCTCGATGTCGCATGAGCATTTAAGGGTAAGAAGGAACACATGAGAAGAAGCAAAATTGTTTGACTCATCTGTTTTATAAAATTGAAGCTGGTGATCATGACAGTGTGTTTTTGCATTCTGCTTACTTTATTGCTAAGTTCCCTTAAACAATGTATCGACCTCTTAGGTGAAACATGAAGGTTTTTAGATTATTCGTTGGAGCACTCTTAGCAATCATGGTTACCCATGTATATGCAGTAACCCCTGTTATGCCGGCCCCACAGGCAGCGGCGTCGACTGATGAGCAGGATGCATTGAAACTGTTTGCTGTTTTATCGGGGTGTGAATTGGAAGATCAATGTGTGGTAGGGATGTTAAACCAATTAGTCAAATCTGATCCTAATCCTGCCTTTAAGGAGTACTTAAAACAATTGGCGCAAAAAAAGGATATATTAGATCTTAATCTTACAACATGCGCAACCCAGCAAACCAAAGCCTACAAAAAAGTTGCATCAGATTGTATGACTGAAGCACTCACTGTGAATGGTAAATTGGCTTTGCCAAAAAATGTCAACGAAAAAATGGTTCAGTCCTGCATGTTTAAAAAATTAGAAGACATTGCGAAAAATGGCAATATTTACGCTCAGGTTGCGCTTGCAGAAAATGCATTAAAGCAGAATGATGTGAATAACCATACCTATTGGATTAATATGGCTAAAGGTCAAGGCAGAAACCCAGAATCTGCGGTTTTTGAACAGTGCGCTCCTGGCCTTGGTTTAACCCTCAGTGTATTTATAGAAACAGTCAAGTCATTAGATCGCAATCACAATGTAACAGGACATAAACGCTAAACATTTTGCATATACAACAATAATAAATAGGCTGTTTTCACCAAGAAAACTTTCATTATTTTAAAAACCTTCTACGTTTTATAGTAAAGGGACTTAGAAGGTTTTTTTATGTTGAAAAAAACTGCATGTATCATCATGATGATGTTAGCAACCGCTGTAAACGCCAAGCCGAATACGAATAGTTCAAAATGTACAGTGGTGAATGGCATTAACAAATGCCATCTCAGCAAATCTGGCGATATCACCATTAATGATCCAGGGCATGATGATCCTAAAAAGATTTCATTTGTTCTAAGAGATCATAAAATGAGCGGTGATCTTATTTTGTATCACGATCATGTCTATGACGATGAACATTACAAAGATGTTGTAAAAGGAGAATTTGTTATTCATAATCAGTCTCCTGAAAAAAACTACATCCATTATCAACTGGTTTTGAAAGGCAAAAAGGGACTGATTGCCAAGACCACGGGTGATATGCTTGTGCAGGCCGGAAATGACCAAAGGATCCGCACCAGTAATGTGCCGTTAGCGCGCAAAGATATTGCTCATATCACCTCTTATGAAATTAAGTGCGTATCATCCAATGTTAAGTTGCATCGCTATTAAAGGATAACTCGCTATGGCTTTTAGACCGTTGCTGCTTTTATCAACTTTACTCGTTTGCATGAGCGTACAGGCTGCCATTAAAGCAGAAAAAGTGTCATATAAAGCCGATGGCACGACCATGGAAGGCTATGTTGCGTATGATACTGAAAAGAAAAAGGGTTTAAGGCCGGGTATTTTAATTGTCCCGGATTGGATGGGGGTGGGCAGCTTTGCTAAAGAAAAGGCAGACAAACTGGCCAAAGAAGGTTATGTCGCTTTTGTCGTCGATGTCTATGGTAAAGGGGTGCGACCTAAAGATAACAAAGAAGCTGGTGAATTGGCCACGAAATATATAGGTGATAGAGCTTTGTTTCGTAAAAGAATGAGAGGTGCTTACGATAAGCTGCTGTCAATGGGGGCTGTCAACGGTAAAAAAATCATGGTAATGGGCTATTGCTTTGGGGGTACAGGAGCTCTAGAGCTAGCGCGCACAGGGGTACCTTTGGCGGGTATCGTGACTTTTCATGGTGGGTTATCTAATCCAACGCCAGAAGACGCTAAGAAAATTAAAGGCCCTGTATTAGTGTTGCACGGGGCTGATGACCCTCATGTGCCACCCGCTGAAGTGGCTGCTTTCAAAGAGGAAATGAAAAATGCACCGCATCATTATGAATTCATTGAATACCCGGGTGCTGTGCATGCATTCACCAACCCTAAGGCAGGCAGTGATACTAGCAAGGGAGTCGCTTACAACAGGGCAGCTGATCAACAATCTTGGGAAGCGTTTGAGCAGTTTCTTAAACAGCAATTGGATAACAACTAGGGGTTATCCAAAGCATCAGTTTGTTCTTGCACGGCTCGGCGAAAACCTAAGGGATCGGCGATATTCATAAAAGATTCTCTGGTGCCGCCGGTACCTGTGATGGTAATGGTGCCGTAATTTAATATGCGCCCCAAAACAGATTGATCGACAGAGATGGCTTCAATCTTTTGTAATAAGGTTTCTAAGGTCTGCCGGCGTATCAGTCCTACTTTCACAATGACTCTTTTATTAGTCACTGCATATTCGCTAGTGATATATTGGATGTAGGGTGAGAGTAAGAAAATAACGGCCACAATCACGCCAATTCCAGCAAATTTGACGTTGTACTGTGGATTGACCAATATCCACAAGCTAAAAACCAGTGCGACAAAAGCAACCAATCCTGGCCAAACAAAAAGAATTTTATGCAGCTTGGCACGGTGCATGACCGTTTCGTCCTTCATGAGGTTGGAATCTACGTAGCTCATTAATACACCCCTGGGTTTAAAGTCAGTCTGCCAAAATGCACTTTGGTCAACTTATAACTATAGCATTGTAAGCTATCTTTATAGGAACTCAACATCGATGGTGCAAGTATGAGCAAAATACAGATAGGTAACACGACATTTTTTTATGAATGTCAGGGACAAGGAACGCCTTTGGTTCTCATTGCCGGATATTCTTGTGATCACACTTTTTGGAATGCTATCTTTGATAAACTTATCCAGCATTTTACAGTATTGATTTTTGATAACCGCGGAATGGGTCAAACTGTTGATACTGAAACCACATTAAGTATTGATTTAATGGCAGCAGATGTTATGCAATTAATCAAAGTACTTGATTTGCAGCAGCCCATTATTCTAGGGCAGTCCATGGGAGGAATGATTGCGCAAACCATCGCGCGTGATTATCCTGATGATATTTCAAAACTAATTATTTTGAATTCAGCGGCAAAGATAAATCAACGTTCTGTCATGATGTTAGAAGCATTTCTTGCGATGCTCAAAGCCAATGTTCCTTTTGATACGTTGATTGAAGCCTCGATGCCATGGTTTTATTCTCCTGCCTATTTAACACCTCAAAATATTGCCTCTTATAAAGAGGTGTGTTTGAATAATCCTTTTCCACCTACCTATGAGATTTTGTCACGGCAACTTGCTGCCATTAAAAAATTTGATTCCAACAAATGGTTAGGTGACATTAAAGTTCCGACTACGGTTATAGCCGCGAGTGAAGATATTGTTTGTTTACCCGTAGAGAGCCAAGAATTAGCTAATAAAATAAAAGATTCAAAATTCATGACTATTACAGGGGGACATTCTAGTCCACTTGAGAACCCCGGCGAGTTAATCAAGAAATTAATTTAAATGAGGTGGTTATGGAATATCGGCAATTAGGGCATTCAGGACTGAAAGTACCCGTTTTAAGTTTAGGAACCGGGACTTTTGGTGGCAATTCACCCATGTTTGAAAAGTGGGGTACTACCGATGTTAAAGAAGCTTCCGAATTAGTTAGTATTTGTCTTGAGGGTGGCTTAAATCTTTTTGATACGGCTAATATGTATTCACTCGGTCTGGCAGAAGAAATTCTCGGCAAAGCCATTAAAGGGCGGCGTGATGAGGTATTAATATCAACCAAAGCGACCTTTGCGATGGGCAAAGGGCCTAATCAAGTCGGTTCCTCACGTTATCATCTGATAAAAGCGTGTGAAGAAAGCTTGCAGCGCTTAAATACCGATCATATTGATATTTATTTTATGCATGGATTTGACGCGTTAACACCTGTTGATGAAGTATTAAGTACGCTAGATCATTTAGTACAAAGCGGCAAAGTACGTTATATTGGTTGTTCGAATTTTTCGGGTTGGCATGTCATGAAATCGTTGGCAGTCAGTGAAAAATATGGACTTGCTCGTTATGTCGTCTATCAAGGTTATTATTCGTTAATAGGCCGTGAATTTGAATGGGAATTAATGCCATTGTGCCTTGATCAAGGTTTGGGATTAATGGTTTGGAGTCCATTAGGGTGGGGGCGGTTAACTGGCAAGATCCAACGTAACAAACCACTGCCAGAGGGGCGAATTAAAGCAGGAGGCGCAGAAGGTGGCCCTCCAGTGAATGAAGCCCAATTATTTAATGTGGTTGATGTTCTAACAGAAATTGCCAATGAAACCGGTAAATTAGTCCCACAGGTTGCTTTGCGCTGGTTATTGCAGCGCCCAACGGTTGCGAATATTGTGATTGGTGCGCGCAATAAAGAGCAATTACAGCAAAATATGGGCGCCCTAGGCTGGACGTTAACACTAGAGCAAATGGCCAAATTAGATGCCGCTAGTCACATGGAAGCGATTTATCCGTATTGGCACCAGGGCCATTTTGAAGAGCGCAATCCTAAGCCAACGCCTTGGTAGGGGCGCTTTGAGAGATTGAAATCCAGATAAAATATCTGTACGATAATCAAACTTAACTCGCATACAGGACTTTGTTCACAAGGAGCAGGTGTTTTTCACAATTTTATCAAATTGCAGGTGCTTTTCATTGAGGGCAGGGATTTTTCATGCTAAGTTAATTATAAGACGCTAACAGCAGGCATTTTTCATGAAGATCGAAAAGAGCAGTCCATTTTATCGTATTGCAGACGTCTTTCATGGGCTTTACCTTCCTGAAAAGGAAGTACAGCTGGCTGGTTATGCTGCTCTAATCAGTGCATATCAACTCGAAGTCCCCTTACCAGACGAACTCTGTGCCATCAGTCACAAGCACAAACGCTATCAAAATGATCGCTGGCTCATGTTTACCCCCAAGCATCGGCCCCAGGACAGCCTGCAAGCGCACTTAGTGTTTGCCCTTAAATATGAGGGGGTCAATTTAAGCGTCTTATCAGCGCTCTTTAAAGCGGCTCCCAAGGCCGAGGTTGAACAGATTGTCACATCTGAAGCCTGGGGGAGTTACAGCCGTCGTATTTGGTTTTTATATGAATGGTTGATGGATGAAAAACTGGATATTCCCGATATCCAAGACACTAAAATGAACTTTGTCGATGTGGTGGATGCCAAGCTTCAATATACAGGCCCCAATCGGCGTTCAATACGACAACGGGTGAATAATAATTTGCCTGGCGTGCGACATTTTTGTCCTTTAATCCGTAAAACGCCACTGTTGGAAGAATACATCAACAGCCATTTGAACACCGTTGCCAAAGTAGAGCTAAAACGCATCCACCCTGATTTGTTTATGCGTGCTGCCAATTTTTTATTACTTAAAGATTCTAAAGCTTCTTATGCTATTGAAGGTGAAAACCCGCCGCAAAATCGAGCTGAGCGCTGGGGCAAAGCGATTGGCCAAGCGGGCCTTCATCCTTTATCGCACGAAGAATTATTGCGCTTACAAGAAATCGTGATCGCTGATTTTCGTTATACTCATCCGGGTTATCGTATTGAGGGGGGCTTTATTGGCGAGCATGATAGAGCCACTAATCAACCGATCCCGGTGCATATTTCAGCGCGTCATCAAGACATCGAAAAACTCATGGATGGGTTAATTGAAACCGATAATTTATTAAAAGAGGCCGATTTCCATGCCGTATTGGCCGCTACCGTAACGGCATTTGGTTTTGTTTTTATTCACCCCTTTGAAGATGGTAATGGGCGGCTGCATCGTTACATTATTCACCATGCCCTGGCTGAAAAAGGTTTTACCCCAGAAGGGATGGTGTTTCCGGTATCGGCCGTGATTTTAGATAGGCTTAAAGAATACCTGTTGGTGTTAGAAAGCTATTCAGCACCGCGCTTGAAATATATTAAATGGCGTCCCACGCATAAGAACAATGTGGAAGTGTTAAATGACACTATCGATCTTTATCGATATTTCGATGCGACCAAACAGGCAGAGTTTTTATTTTCATGCATTAAAGAAACCATCGAAGAAGTGATCCCTAAAGAAATCGATTTTTTACAAAAATACGATGAAATGAAAAGCTTTATTCAAAGCTATATCGAAATGCCCGATCGTCTGGTGAACTTGCTCATTCGCTTTTTGCAGCAAGAAAACGGCACGCTGTCAAAACGGGCCAGAGAAAAGGAATTTGAATCCCTAACTGAAGAAGAAGTGAGGGCGATAGAAGAGAAGTATAGAAGTGTGTTTAGATAACCAAGATGACCCTCACCCGCCCGCCTTCGTTACACTACGGCGCGGCACCCTCTCCCGTAACGGGAGAGGGGAAGTGCGAATGTTGACATTGCAGCTTTAATTAAATAAGTTAACTGTTCAATTCATAGAATGCGCAAGTGATAAACAATGGACTATCAAATCATCCCCATTACCCTTGATCACGTCAAAGGCTTTCACGCCGCGGTCGATAGCGTTGCTCGCGAGCGTAAATATCTCGCCTTTCTGGAAGGCCCACCCTTGCAAATGTCTTATGACTTTGTGAAAGAGAATATCGAGGGTGGTTGGCCACAAGTGGTCGCTATTAGCAATGATAAGGTAATAGGTTGGTGTGACATTAGCTCGTTACACAGACAATCTTATGCTCATTGTGGGGAACTGGGTGTTGGTGTATTAAAAGAGTTTCGTGGCCAGGGTATAGGCGAAGCACTGATGCGCGCCGCTTTAGATAAAGCCAAACAAAAGGGGTTAACCCGCATTGAGCTTTCTGTTTTTGAGTCTAATCATGGGGCTGCGTTGCTTTACCATAAATTGGGATTTGAAGTAGAGGGTAAAAAGAAAAAAGCAGTGCGCATTGATGGCAAATATGAAGATTTAATTTGCATGGCCTTACTATTTGATGATATTTCATGACAGAAAGCACTATGGGGCGTGAATCTATTATTTGAAGTCATTTTACTCAAGCACGATTAAAAACAGGGCATAGAAAAAGTGCAATGCCCTGTGATTTCGTTAGCTTGGTTGAGTACTTTGCTTATTTCTTAGCTCTTTTAGCCTGCTGCTTCGCAATCTCACCAGATGATGCACTGGTCACTGCGGCAGGTTTTGCTAAACTCAATGCAAATAAGCTGACTATAGCCTCGGCTTCTTGGCGGGGTACAGGTTGGGTAGCAGGTTTAATTGTCGCCACAGGGGCAGATTTTGCTGTCGGTTTACCTACGACAGTGGGTTTTAAGACTGGCGGTATGGGCTTAGCCATAGCAGTTGGCATTACCAAAGGCGGCATTGGTTTAGCCGAAGGCAGGGATTTGGCGACAGAAGCTCCTGGGTTAGCCATGGCTGCTGGAGTTGCCACGTGAGGTAATGGCTTAGCCGCGATAGCCGGTGCTGTCACGGCTGGTAGAGGGGGTGTAACCGCGGACTCCATAAGTTCAAGTCTACGGGCTTTCACCTTCATCACACACCACTCAACGGGTGTTTTGGAGTTCATCAACGCTAATAGATTATCTGGCATAGGTCCTGGTTGGTTAGGAGCAAGCAATACTTTATTGATAAAAACATGTGCAAATCTTTGAATGATACGATTTCGTGTGGCAATATCTTCAATTTTTAAGGCAGATTCTAGAGCTATAGTTAAAAATCTGGTGGATATTTCGTCTGTTCTATCGTATTTCAATTGATTCTCATAATAGCGGCAGACGCTTATTTGAAATTTATCAATTGAACAATATTCTTTTGGTATTTCTCTGGCAGCATCTAATGACCATCGTGTTTCGATTACATTGTTAAAAATGCGCGCTAGAGTTGGAAATGCTGCATAAAAACCCGCTTTTGTTGCTTCACGTGCTAAAAGAATCAGATTGACAGCATTCATTGCAGGATTATTTTTTACAGCGCGAAGTGCTTTTAAAAATGCCATTTTTTTCTCAATCAATTTTTCAAGCTGAATAGCTTCTATTTCACCTGCTGGAGTGATGTTTTTTACAATATTTTTCATGCTACCAGAACTCATTTGGTAAGCTTCGGGTAAATCGTCTAAATCTTCCTCCCTATATATTATTTGTGACCCACAAAAACGCAATATTCTCGGATCTAGCTTGCCGGTTACTGTTGCTTCGATGATGGAATGAATGGGAGATTTTTGAGAGCTGGCGATGTAATAGTGCCTAGAATACAGCATTGATTGAGTTAATACTAAATGAAAACATTCAAAAATTTCACTAAGCAGCTGTGGCTTAACCATCGCTGCATCTGCAATAAATCCTAATACCGTTGTGACATTTCCATCAAAGCTTTTCACATAATCGCTCAGATCATTAACCTTAAAGGAGGGTTTGAATCGATTCCAAACTACTTGAAAAAAATTGTTCACTTTGGCCATAGAAGCCAATAAGTAAAGCGGAGATTGCTGGCGGCCCTTATTGGCTTCAAGAGGGCGGAAATCATCTAATGTTAATGATGCTTGATATTTTTTCCATATTTCGATGAATAGGTGCGGGGCATTGACATCCGCCGCAAAAATGACCCAATAAAGTAGATTTTGACCTTGCGCATCACGTAAGCGTAATTTATCAGGCGTTAAATAATCGAGTAAATATTGAAATTCATCAGCAGTAGCTTTCTTTTCTATCACTTTCATAATCAACGCTTTATATTTAAAGAATTCTAATTCGGCAGGTGTTGGACCTTGATACATGAATTAACCTCAACTAAAAACAATTTAGTTAGGTAATATAGTGATTTCTAAGTAAGATGTCATGTCAGGAAAAAAGGCATTCAATAAATAAATGTGTGGAAGTTATGAATAATAAGTGAATATGCAGCGATGCGAGCTATCAACTTATTGATAGCTCGCGAATGGTATTAGTAGCACACTTTGCCGAATCGTTGTAACCATTCAAAATGGGTTTGGCTTAAAGAGCCTGAAATAGGTGAACGCTTTTGCATGCCGATTTCAAAGCGAACTGATGAGGCACTGCGCAATTTCATAATGATATTTCGCGGAACGAAAGCCCCTTTTGAGACATTAACCGTATTCGTGCCCTTTTCAACTCGCAGCACTTCAGGCTTTTTACTATTATCAATATACAGTAGTAAATAATTACCCACATTGCCATCTTGGGTGTTGATATTTAAAAACACTTCACCTCTTTGATCCGTGCTACTGACGACATCTAAATTGACTTTGTCACCGTTTTCACACATGACCGCGAGATCTTTCATCGTGCAGGGATGTGATTTTTCTATGGTTGTGTTCGCAATGCACATTGGGGTGGTTAGTAAAACTATCAGCAAAGTAGCAATTTTTTTCTTGATCACAACTTGGCTCCTTTGTATTAACTCAAAATAGGGGAAGGTCGCCATTCTCCCAAAGATAACTGAATTAATCAACCTAGATAACACATATAAGCCTTATTTTACTCCAAAAATTTCAGAAATGGTGAAATTTAAAGTTGCATATGCTGATATTGCGAAAATGAACGGTCAAATAACATGTAGTTACATCTGAGTGATTTTACGGTTTTTGTTTGGCACGCTTCCACAAAGTGCTAGCAAAATCAGGTGACAATTTATCATAGGCATTTTCAAATGCATTGATAAAGTGGTTAAGTTCATTGAGTGAAAGTTCAAATAACGTATTGCTCCATCGGAGCCAAATTTTAGAAGAATGCTTGAATAATTCAAGACTGCCTAAATGTGTTTCGTAAAGAACGTTCTTACCATCTACCATAAAGCCTTGCAGTTGAGAGATTTGATAGAGACGACGATGTTCATCATCTTCGCTAAGTTTGAGCTGCACTTGATACTCAAGATCAGGTTCTCTATGATAACAATGACTATTTTCAACGAGAGTGAAAGGGGTGTCTGTTAAGGATAAGGCGTTTGGCGGCTTTTGAGACCACGAATGGGCAATTCGTGTAAATAAGTTAAGCATGGCGCAATATCCTTTGCTGATCACACTTTTAACACTAGATCGGTTCAAGTATGAGGTCAATGCTTTTATATTTGTTAGGCACCTAGTTATCTCGATTTAAACTAAATCAATAGTAAAGGGAAAATTATTATGGATACGATTCTTATTACCGGTGCTAATCGAGGTTTAGGTTTAGAGTTTGTTCGCCAATATGCAGAAGAAGGGGCTAAGATATTCGCTTGTTGCAGGCATCCTAAAGAAGCACAAGAGTTACAAGCTTTACAAAATGAACATGCCAATATTCAAATCTACACGCTAGATGTTGCCGATCCCGATAGCATTCAAGCATTAGCCAATGAGATTAAAGAACCTATCGATATTCTACTGAACAATGCCGGAATGCTAGAAAAAGAAGAAGATCTCGAAAACATCTCGATGGATGCGTTTAATCAGACTTTTTTAGTCAATTCTGTCGCGCCGCTCAAAATGGCACAAGCGTTTGCTCAAAATGTAGCTAATAGTCAACGTAAATTAATTGCAAATATTTCAAGTAGTATGGGTAGTATTAGTGATAATACCAGTGGTGGCTATTATAGCTATCGCTCATCAAAAGCTGCTCTGAACATGTTGATGAAAAGTGCAGGGATCGATTTGGCTCCACAAGGGATCAGAGTTTTACTATTGCATCCTGGCTGGGTTAAAACCCGTATGGGTGGCAGTGAAGCGACCACAGAACCGGCTGATAGTATCCGAGGCATGCGAAAAGTTATTCGCAACTATCAACCCGCTCCAGGGGAAGTGATGTTTTTTCGCTACAATGGCGAAGTGGTGCCTTGGTAAGGCACCATTTCTAATTAAGAATGTGCTTGAATCCCATTCTATAATCTCTTTTAGGCTCTGTTTGCTTTACTTGAGCATTTTTTGAGATTAATTCATCAACGATTGTTTGACCCAATTTAGTTAATTTAGGCCATTTTCCTAAAATTTTGCGATCATATAAATCCACATACATGTCAATAATGGATGATTCAACGCGTTTTAATGATCGTGCGACTGTAGCGAATGAGGGCTTTGTCCTATTTGCTTGATTCAATTCATGTAACTTAAGCAACAGCTTTTCTTCCCCAGAGGAAAGAGATCCATTTGGTTTAGGGTTATAAGGGATAAACTTAAGTTGCTTGTTACTCGTTGGGGTTAAGCGCTGTTCTTGAGGAACAACCTTCGGTGCTGTGACTGGCGTAGCTGTCGTATTGACTACTGCGGGTTTATAGTAAAAATGAATGGGTCTATAACTACCTGAAAATTCGACTACAGGTCGTGGTAAGGGATAGTGTTGAGTAACAGAGTTCAAAGTATGATAACGTTGGAAAGCAATGGGATGTATGCTCTGTAAATAGAGCTGTTTTGCATTTTCGAGTTGACCATTAAGTTCAGCTAACAATCCTCGGGTGACGAAACGATAACTATCAGGTACTAAATGAGGGTTAAAACGACTCGTCTCTAAAAGAACGATATCTAAGCATTTTTTTAATTCAGTAAAAATAAGTGGGTGCATCTGCAGCATAGGAATTCTCTTACGATATAAAAGGGCAGTTAGTTTACCAAGCGCTCAATGATGAAGCAAAATGAACAAAATTAAAACTTAATCTTGTCAGGAAGATCTCTGCTAAATCCTATTTTCGTGGAGAACGCATGGCTTTATAGCGAACAAAGACTTTACCATTTTGGAATGCTTTGCTTTCAAGTAATTTCAAATAGGTATTTTCGTGAACCCCATCAAACAGGGTGCGTCCTGAACCGAGTATGATCGGGTTATAGATAAATTGATATTCGTCAATGACATCAGAAGATGTTACTTGCGCGACCACAGAACCACTGCCCAGGATGACGATGTCTGATTTAGATTCCTCTTTCAATTTCTGCATTTGTCCCAGTAAATCACGATGAATGATATGGGTATTGGACCAAGTAGCTTCCCTAAGGGTTTTTGAGAAAACAATTTTAGGCAGATTATTCATACTCAGCGCGACATCAGGAAAAGATTCAAATGCTTCAGGGGTTGGCCAATATCTAGCCATGAGTTCATAGGTGATTCTACCGAAAACTAAAATGCCTCCTTGCTTAATATTATCACTCGTGAATTCATTGAATTGGGGGTCGTGATTGTTTTTTGTCCAGCTGATATCGCCATCTTCATCCATAAAATAGCCATCAGTTGAGAGGTGTTCGAAAACGATAACTTTTGCCATGGTCTCACCGGACAAAGAGATGTTCTTCAGTTAGTTTACCTCTATTCCTCTGTGTTTAACTAGCGTATTAGCTTAGTGGTCATCCACATATATTGTTGTAGTTTCACTAGAGTGTATTCACACGGGCAATTAATGTATGATATTTGGCGTCAGAAAAGAGGAGATCATGACAAATGATGATAATAGAAAGTGTCTTAAACACACCAACAACACCCCAATTTCGCGTTCGTGAAATATTCATGGATTTACTTTGTAGCGCATCATTTGCCAATAGGCGAAGCTTGTGGAGTGGTACGATGTTGGCTACGTTAGAGGAAGGTCAAGATGGTGGTTTTTTACTGGAATCAGTTGTTCATAAAGATATTGAGCAAGCAAATTCGAAAATCAATTACAAAGTTACGTTAAAATCTCGAGATCTCATACAATTAGTTGCACCAGATGTCAATCCTGAACATTTTAAAAGAAGAGTTGTAGCCACCAGCGAAAAACACCCAGGAATGGGGCACCCAGTGTCATATACTGATGAAGGGATGAAGCTGCTGCGTATCGAAGAAGATGAACTAGTGCCATTAACACCATGGGAATGCTTTTTAGCTGATCATGAAGATGAACTACTAGACAATAATGGTAGTTGGCATTTTTTTGATGCGATTCGTGAAGCTTGGCATCAGTCACCCTTAAATACGGGGATAAATCTATTAACGAATGTGGATTGGCATTTGCCAACTAAACCGCAAGTAACAGACACGATAAATGATTTAGAAGCTATTTTGGTAGCATTAGACCTAGAACAAGTGGCAATTCTCAATGCACATGGTAGGACTCGAGACCCCAAAATACCGACTCCTGCTAATTCACCGGAGCCAGAAAAATCTCAACAGGTGTATAAACCAAATTAAACGTCCCCGAATGGGCATCGCAATAAGATGCCCAAGTGATTCATTAAAATAGGAGTCATTATGTTAACCTTCGAAGAACTCTTATCTCATTGTACCATTGAACCTCCTATACTGCCCCTGAATCGTTCAGCCACATTCAATCAGATGGGTTATGTGTTCTATAGCTTCACCCCAATGACCCAGGCTTTTATTGATAATGAAGCTAAAGTTAACCACCATGTTTTAGAAATTGGTTGTGGATTTGGCAATGTACCGTTGGCGTTTTTAAAGCGTGGTATTGCTAAGTACACTGCCATGGATACTGAGAAGCAACACTTGGCACTATTAGCTAAGCGGCTTAAAGAGCAATGCGGGCAAGATGATCGTATTACATTTTTGCATGGTCATGCTCCTGTCGATCTTCCGCAAGTCAAACATACTTACGATGCGATTCTAATCGATAAGGTATTGCATTTTTTGACGCCAGCTGAAATTGAGGCCTTTTTAAATTGGGCTAAAGGGGCACTTAAAAAGGGTGGGCGACTTTATATCACCACAGTCTCACCGCATAGTAAAATCTATGCCGAAAAAGTTTTGCCGGTCTATATTGAGAATGTCCAAAAGAATATCCCTTATCCTGGCTATTTTGAGGACACCGATGCCATTTTAGATCATGGCAAAGTTCAGAATGAACATCCCAATCATCATATCCCAAAGCAATTAACACTCTTTGCGGTTAAAGAGCTCAGCGAGCTTTTGGCTAACCACAAATTTGTGGTAAGCAATGCGCATTTTTTTGTACTAGGAAATGAACAAGATCCTACCTGGTATACACTCGAAGAGAGTGAGGCAGAAAAAGCACAAGGGAGTTTAGGAGCAGTGGGCTTGTGTGCCGCATATTTATAGGTTTGATTCAACAGGGGACGAGTGCCTAGGTAACGTCCCCGTTAATGTTAGGTGCTGCTATAAATTATCTTCGCATGATAACCTTTGCGTTGGTTTCTTTAGCGCCAAAAAACTTTTTAGTGAAGTCGACAACGATAGCAGGGTCATATTCCTTGCAGCTAAAGACATCCATATAGATGTAATTTTTGGCATTCACGAAATGGCCCGAGATCAACGAAGTTTCAATCAGCTGCGTCATCGAGAAGCCGGCAATTCTTTCATCTTCACCGAAGTTCACAACAACGGTTTCGCCAAAGCGTTTGGCCCCAATCAGTTCACAAAGTTCTTTTACGTACTGTTTGATATCTGCTTCGCTGCGTAATTTCTTAGGGTCACAGTCGTGCAAATCGATGGAAGTTAACACACCCCAAGCTTTGTCTTGTTTGAATTCTCTTTTAATTTCATCATAGCTAAGAAGTGGCTGTTGAGGCGGGTTTGTTTTAGTGGTTTGCGCTGCAAAAACGAGAGTATTGCAGGCGCAAAGAACAGAGAAGATAAGGAACTGAAAAATTTTAGATGCTTTTGTCATGTTAAACTCCCAATATAACTTACTATTCACGAATTGTAGGCGCGTGAATAATAATGATATTGGGGTGAGATAGTAAAGATTTTATAAAAATAAATTTATTACGTTATATTGGTTTCTAAATGTGCTATTTCAGCTTAGGCCTAGCCTCTTGCTTAAGTTCGGCACTGACTGCTTTGGAGGCGCGCACACCACTGGCATAGGCATTTTGCACCGATTCGCTGACTCGCGAGACATACGCCCCTGCAAAATGGATAGGTCCAACGCTTTCTTCAAGCGCTTCTTGATGGGCCATGGTCATTTCAGGGGTTCGGTAAGTATAGGCACCTTTTGAATAAGGATCGCTAGACCAGTTTTGCACTTTGATCTCTTTTGGCTCTGGGATGTCGACGCCCAAATTGGCCTTGACAGCATCTCTGAGATCTTTCATGACGATATCGACTATTTTTTTGTTGGCAAGTGCTACGGCATTGGGATCTTTCAAATCTACTCCTTTGTAAATCTCCTTGGCAATTTTGCCGTAATCGTCGGTATGTAGCATAGGGCAGCCATTCACTACTGTGAAACTTCTGAAATACATTGTTTTCTTTTGATCGGGTTTATCAAGGATGATATAAGGTGATTGAGGATCCCAAAAAGGCTTATCAAATTCCAATACCACGCGACAGGCATCATGCACGCCTAACACGCCAAACGCATCTTGTTTTCGTTGTGGTAGTGCAGGTTGAAAAATGTCTACATGATTTTTTAGGACACCACCTGGAATAGCGCAAACACAGCGTTTAGCTTGAATATCACCACCAGGGGTTGTGACCACCACCTGATTGTTCGCATGATTGATTTTGCTGACAGGGGAATTAAGTACAATTTTCACACCAGTTTTTACACATTCTTCTTGAATTTGCTCAATCAGTTTATAATAGCCATTATTAACGAAAGTCGTTTTGGCCTCCTCGGCATTATATTCATCGATTTTCGCTACATCATCATTGAGATAGCGCGTTGACATGGTACCAACTTGATCAGGTGTGGTTGACATTTCTGCGACGAGCATGCCAAGAAACTTTTTGAATAAAGCGACTTCATTCGGTTTGATACCGTTTTTAGCAAAAGGGAAGTGGTCAATCAATTGTTGTCGATTTTTATCAACAGTGGAAATTTCACAGCGATTGGCATATTCAAGGGCTTGCATCATTAATTCACCAACCCTTTCCTCTGGTACGCTAAAATTCGGATCCAGGGTTAAAAATCCTATTAGTTCTAAATATTGCGCTGCTTTAGTGATGTTGACCTTTTTGGGATCGCCAGAGGAGAAATATTTTTGAAAGATTTCATTTTGTTCTGAACCTTCCCAATAGCTGGCACCTAGTTCAACAGGTGTTTTGCCATCGCTGGCAGTTTGGGTGTAAATACGTCCGCCTAGCCTGTTACGCGCTTCTACAACAGTAACTGAATGCCCTTGTTTTGCAAGGTCTAATGCAGCCTTAAGGCCTGATATACCTCCACCTATGACTACAACATCGCAAGCACCATCTTTCATATAAGCTCCGACCGTTAACAATCCGTTTAATAGGTGAGACAGTATTGGGTAATGAAGGTTCACAATAGGGGCGGGTGCACCAATAGTTATATTTGTGGATAAGTAGGATCATGATTAAGGTAGATGGGTCTTATAGTATCTTAATTCAATTCAATTCATCTCATCTCCTTGATTGACTGTCTGGTCTAAAAAGCGTACTGCTAGTGTTCTTCCTGACATTAATATTTAACAAGCTGTAGTAACTTATCTAAAACAGATATGAAATGATTAAACGATGTACCTGAGAGCATTCAAACTATACTATGTAAGTTTTTTTGAGACGCTGCCTTTTGCGGTGTTTTATTGCATTACTACATTTTTTATTAATCAATGGCTGCCATTTGCACCTAATTTTGCTGGTTTGAATGTTTTTTTATTTAAGTATGTCTTTGCACATTTGTTTGTTTTTATATTCTTTCTTGTCACGGTATTAAATAGTATTTTGCAAGTTCATGCTAATCGTGAAGGCGATATAATTCAAACTGTAATTAATGGTCTTAAACGTTTTGTACCTTGTATGGCACCCGTTCTATTGATCACCATCATGCTAGTTATGATGCTATTTTTATTGTTTGGTTATTTTGCTTTGGTTTTACCTAATGATCTAGGAGCGATACTTTGGTTTTTGGTCATGCTAGTCGCTTTTACTTTTTGTTTTATTATTCATTTCATTGTCAGGATGTGTTTTACACCCCTTTTGATAGGGTGCATGGAAATCAATTTTATTAATGGGATAAAACAAAGTTATCACTTGATTAGTGGGCGTTGGTTTTTAACGTTGGGATTATTTTTACCCGTGATCATGGTTAAATGTCTACTATCGGGCTTATTCAGCCATATGGGTTTTGAATATGACGAAATCTTCAATATATTCATTATGCCATTTGCTGCTTCGTTGCTCATTCTTTATTATATAAAGGTCAAACCTTCTTTAGAACCTCAGTTGAGTCTAATGCGATATCCACCACACCATTGAGTTCAAACATGGCCAAGAAATACTCGAGCAGTTCTGCTCGATCATCAGCATCGCCATCGGTTGAAAATAACAATGCGTCTGCAAATTCAACAATATCGACTACAATTCTTTCACTTCGGTAATAAGCTACAAGAAGGGAATTGATGTCTGATTCACCATAACCTTCATAAAATAGCGCTTGCTCGTGAGGTTGGTTCCATACATTCGCGACACCGCCACCAATAAACATTAAGTCTCGTTCCTTGGGAGCTAAAATGGGTTCATCCCAGTCCACAATGTAAAATCCACCATTATCGTCTAGCAACACATTGCCGCCATGAATATCCGAATGACATAGAACAAACGGGAGAGATTGCTTTTGTGCTTCTTTAGCAAGCATCGTTGCGTTTTCAACTATTCGCATGATGGTTTCTTTATTCTTGCGTAAAAATGCTAAGAGTGTTGCAGAGGATGCGTCAGTACCCTTAAGGTTGTCTATTTGAGTATATAAAGAAGTGAGGAGATCTCGCCATTGTGGGGAATAATTTTCTTGCCGTAATTGGCCTCGAATCGATTTAGGTAAGGGCAAATCATGCACGGTCTTCAATGCTTTGCCGAGGCTAATCCATTGTTCATCAGTTAAGGATTGATTAAAACCATCGCTACCATCGATAAAAGGGTAAACAATCAGCGTATGATGATTAAAAGGTAGCGTTGTTTGGCTTTTTAGGGTCTTAATGGGGCTGACAACGTGTTTTAGCCCCGCTTTGGCCAGCATTTCTACAATCCTCACACCGACAGTATGGGCATCACCTTGCTTTAGTTTAATAAAGTAAGATTTATCTTGTGTATCGGCTTTAAAGAGTTCGGCCTGCCTATCAGCGCCCAGGGAGAGTGGGGTTAAGGTGTGTACTGCGAGACCATAATTTTCATTGAGAGTTTTCAGGATGGTGTCATTCATATGCCATTTTTTTTCTATTTTGTCAGGATTGTTATCTTTTTTCATTAAGTTAGTTCCTTTTCGAACAAACTTATGGTATTAATTCGCCAATCTTTTGGGAGACAGAATATATGAAAAAAGGTGCAGTTGCGACATTACCTGAGAAAGCAGAAAAGCGTCAACTCAACAGTGAAGACCAAGCGGTTTTATCATTTTTTACGGCTTTGACAGAGCAGCTTGCGAAAGAGAAAGGCGAGTTGACTCAAGCTGCCTTTTTAAATGCGGCTTTGCTAGCGGCACCTTCTGCAGTACGAGATGAAATCTGTGATGTGATGAAGAAAGCCCCAACGTCAGCAAATACTCCCAAACGCAAAGAATCTACTGATCTTACTGTGCCAACGGCGGCACTTGTCAGTACGAGTGCCTTATATCTTGTCAAAAAGAAAGCTCTTCCACTTTTAATAAAGGGAGTGCCAGCAGCATGTAGTTTTATACCTGGTGCTGCTGTAGTACCTTTTGTAATGGAGGTTGCTGAGTTTGCAACGGAATTTGGTGGGGAATTAGTAAAAGGATATGTTAGTAAACATGAAACTGATCAAAACAAAAAAATATTTGAAGCTGCCGATAGTCAATTTTCTCAATTATCGACTTTGTTGAAAGCGAAAAGCCCAAGTGATGACGCACCTATATTACCCACAATGACACCATTAACCTTTTCGGTTTCTGCACCTAGTGCACCTTTGTTAATGCTGACAGCGCCTGAGAGTGAAGAACAGGAAAAGAGTGTTAAGGCATTGACTACACTTGCTAAACACTAAGCGACGATGAGGAACGTGTTAAACTGGGCGAATCAGGAGGAAAGCTTTCTTGAACTTCATCAGTGAGTACGCCGATCCTTTCTAGTTCAACGTAATCTTCATCGCTCAGTGGTAAAGTTCGTAATCTATTTCTAAGCTCAGGATCTAATAAGGTATCCACAGCTTGCTGATCGAGATCCAGTTCAAGTGCTTCATTTACTGTAATCAACCCCTGCATTAATACTGGGCCGAGTAGGGAGAGGCGTCTCATTTCGCTTATGCTTGGTTCTGCGAGATAGATTATATGCTCATCATTATTGCAATCAAGAATGCCACGCAATATTAATTCACTGATATCTTGACTTGCGATCCAGTGGGCAAGGGGAATATTAGCCGTTAACAGCATGGCATTGGGCCATTGATATTTATCATTATCAATAAGGTTACATAATCTAGCCATTTCATCTTCATTTAAACCGTTCACTTCTTCATCCATAGGGAACATTAAATTAACACGCCATTGGTCTTTTAATTCAACTTCCTCATGGCTATCAACAGTGATACGTGGTGTTTGTAAGTGGGAGACGACCGGTTTTGGTTTTTTAGAATCAGCCAATTTTTGTCGGTCGATTTTAATTTGTTCTTTAATGTCTCGGTTTGACATGTAAAGCAGTGAGCGGATCTTACCAGCAACGGTATTTTTTACGATAGCAACATATTCAGGGAGATCTTCTTCTCTGGCATAAAGCTCTTTGTCTTTAAGTAATTCTCTCAGTTGCTTTGCTCGTTGGTAAATAGGGGTTGGGATATGATCTTTTTTGGGTACCTTTTTGTTGCGTATGACAATATATTCCAAGGCTTCTACTACCCAACGTATCCCACATTTACCGGTAATGAGAATTTTGTTGGTAATATCTAAAACCATTTCTTCATAACGAAGTCTTTCAACGGGGCTGATTGCCATCGCATTCACCTCTAAGTTATCTACAATACATTAATAAACAACGGGTGGATATTGCTAATATGTCAGTATTGGCTTATTTAAAGCAAGAGTACGAAATTGCAGTATCAGTTCTTTGATGATGTCTTTTTAGTTAAGGCGCCACTACATATGACAGAAGCACTAGTGACTAAAATTGCGCCGAGCCACAGTGCAGGGAGGGGTACAGCAAATCCCAGTGCGCTTAATAGGGACAATGTTAAAAGCGGGTTAAAATAAGATAACACATTCAGCAGGGCGAAATGCCCTCGTTTAATGGCAAAGTCCCAGCAAAAATAGGATACGCTAAGGGTTAGGCAACCTTTAATAAGCAAAAAGCACCATTCTACAGGGGTGGGTGCGATATAAGGTTCAAACAAGAGATGATAAATTAACGCAAAAGCACCCCCCACCCCAAGATACATGCCCATCATTTCAGAAGTGAGATTGGCATATTTGCGAGTCATGATGACATAGCTTGACCAAAGCAAGCAGCTCAATAGCGCGTATAAATAACCTAGGGAGTAATCCCAGTGATACCCTTTGAAACCTTTGCCTTCTGTTAGTACGAACCATACGCCAATGAAACCCACCAGTGCGCCCAATAGCGACTGCCATAATTTTTTTTGATGAAATACCCAGCCGCTAAAGGCAATCACAAATATGGGCCATAATGCGGAAAAAGCTGTCACTTGCGCAGCAGGGGCTTAAGCCAGATGCGGGGTGGTTGCTTAACATTGTGCCATTCTTTGCGAAATGAGATCACACTGGCGTATAGCAGGAATGATAATATCCAAGTTGTTGCCAACACTTGAAACACACTGAGGCGATGCAACTGTATATTGACTAAGGTATCAGCCGACCATAGCACAATGGCAATGCAACCAATCACTGTCGCTTGTCGTTGGCTAATCAAGGGATCTCCCGCTGACTAACAAATGACACGATAGGCTCTACCACGTTTTGGGCAAATAATATTTTGCGATGGCCTAAATTTTGCGTTTCATAAAATGAACCCTGTTGAAGGACATTGGCCACGGCTTGACCATCTTGGAAAGGGATCACATCATCGTCTTTATCGTGCACAATCAACACGGGTTCAGTGATTTTAGCGGCATTTTTAAGTAGTGATAATTTTTCTATGACATCATCGCCAAATTCTTCTTTCAGTTGATTTTTGATATAGTTTTGCACAGCAATAGGTAGTTTGAGCATTTGTGCAAACTGATTTAAAGCAGTTTCTAAGGTTGCTGGTGGGCAAATCATCACCAAATCATTAAGGGGTAATTGCGGTGTATAAAAATAACTAAAGATCACACCACCAAAAGAATGGGTTATCACACTATGCAGATTGTCGATTTGATTAATGACTGCTGAGACGGTGTTGGCTACCGCAAAGGCATTGGTTTGTTTGCCATCGGATTGACCATGGGCAGGCATGTCAAAACTCACCACTTGGAAGCCTGCCTGATTTAGCGGCTCAATAAAACTCGAGATCTGGGTGCCGCGGCCGCCCCATCCATGGAGAAAGAGAACGGCTGGCCCTTCCCCCCACCGCCACAGCCTGATGTTAAGCCCATCAACAGTAATGAAGCTCACTTTAGCCTTGGCTGCGGCTATTTGTTCTGGCTGCGGCATAGGTGACCTGGTAGGGGTAAACCAAAGCTTATAGGCATAACGTCCCATGAGATTAGGCATCAAAGGGCCAAGGTATTGAAATAACCACTGCATTATTCTCAAAGCCATTGGGACTGTGTTTTGCGCTTGTTTTGCCATGTTGAGCGTACTAGCCTTTAAGTGAGTTGACCACTAACTAAACACCATAGTTGCAAAGTGATGAAACTTAGACGGTACTGTCGCGGTCAAAGCTATTTAAAAGGCCATTTTATGATAACACTACTGAAATTCCTATGACCGCTAGGAGATCGACATTATGAAAGGTTTACGATTTTTGTTAATAGCCCTGTCTGTACCGCTAGGTTTTAGTCAAAGCGTATCAGCAGCGGTAAACATTGATCAATTTATCATTGCAACCGATGAGGGACACGAAGTACCGCCGGTTGCGCAAGAGAATGATCGTGAAGGGGAAGATGATCCTGGGATCTTAAAGGATGCGCAAAATGGTGATCCACTGGCACAAAATGCCTATGCCGCAATCCAGTATCAAAAAGGAAACTATGAAACAGCTGCACAATGGTGGTTAAAAGCTGCTAATAAGGGACATCAAAATGCTCAATATCAGTTGGGAAAATTATATCAAGAGGGTAAAGGAATAAGGAAAAGTTATGCCAAAGCTTACGCACTCTATATGCTCAGTGCTGATCAAGGTTATGAACCTGCTATTAAAGCTAAACTTCAATTAGGAAAATTAATCACCCCCGCTCAATTAGCACAAGCAAAAAGATTCTATGTGCAACATCGTTCAAGAAAACATTGAACAAACAATTACTTTGAAGTATCTTGAAGTTAATAGATGTATTATCAGAAGTGCGATTCAACAACTGCTTTAGTGACTTGTTCTTCAATATGCGCAGTTTCTTGCGACAATGTGACACCCACACTCAAAGCCACATCGGCAGCTGCATGGGTTTGACCATCAGCAGTTTGGTAGGTGGTTTGGCCGAAAACAGTATTACCATTAATATGTGCTTCTTGATGGTCAGATTCAAGTGAGATGGATACGATGCCTAAATCAGAAAGCGCTTTTGCACTGCCATCAGCAAATAATACGCTAAAGAGATTAAATTGATCATCACTGTTGTCAAAACTGCCATTGTGATTTGAATCAAAAGCAGACAATCCTTCTAAATCGGTATGCGCGCCGGGTAAGTAAGAAACAAACGATATTTGATTTAGAGAGGATAATACACCTGTGCCATCGGGATCATACATTAATATACCATCGCCTTCGCCAACCCAGCCTACGGGAGAATGGTTATGAGAGTTGGTAAGATCCCCCAGTGTGACTGTCGATTGCGCTGCGCTGACAAGTTCAATACCATTGCCATTCAGATCAAGTACGATAGGTGTTAAATCAGCGGGTGTGAACGTTGCAGATGCCAGTGCCATTTGTCCAAGACCATCACTCACCACGTAATTCAACACTAAAGGAACATCAGCGGTGGTGCTAAATACAAACGACCCATCTGGACGTACGCTGAGAGTAGTGTCGGCAAAATTAAAATTATCAAAGTCATGGAAGATATTGGTTTGTGGCACGATAACATAGGTGTCACTCATGGGATCCATGCTGTTTAGCGTGGGATTAATTAAAATCACGGATAACTGAGCATCGCCAGCAGCAGCGCCATCCGCTAAAAGCCCTGTGTTGCCTGTTAATGTGACATTGCCTTCTGCTTTAAATACACCATCATCATAAGTCATGAGATAGGATTGATCTTTAATTTCAGAAACGTGCACTTGTGCCACTTTTTGGTCAACAACCTGACCTGTAACATCAAGTTCATTCACTTGAAAGAAGAAATGCTCGGCCTGAGGAATGACATTTCTGGCAATAAATGTGAATTCTCCATCTTTATCAATAGACAGGAATTCTAAATTACCTAGCAGGGGATTGGGGTTGTTATCGATGATTGGTTTTAGTAAAAATGGGCCATTCAGACTGTCTGAAATACCCGCTAACGCAACAGAATCACCTCGAGTGACACTCACGTTGTCTAAAAGATGAATGCCTTTAGCGAACCCAAGTGCTGCTAAAGCTTGAACTTCAGCAGGATCAAGAGCGACGCGTAAAGCAAACGCCTGCGCTTGTTGTTGCTGCACATTAACACTAAAATCAGCTGAGCTTGAAAAGCTGCCTTGGCTGATATTAACAAGATAGTTGGTGCCGTTAACAGTTAAAGCACCGCCCAAGGATAAACTGTTACTGGAGCCGTCGTATAGGCTATTACTGACGACATAAGGGTTGGTAATGCCGCTGGATAGGGAACCCGCTGAATCAGAGTGTGAGAGATCTCTTTGTTGAGAGTTAACTTCACCTGGTGTTTTGTCTTGAGAGACGGCATTTAGATTTTCAGCGGCTGAGTCTACTGGCGTTTCTAACAATTCTTCGTAAGAAGCATTCGTAAAATCAAATGGCTTATCATTCGATAGAATAGTTAAGCTTGCAAGTCGTTCATTAAAGGACTGCAAATCTTCCTTAAGGTATTCAGCAAATGCAGCATCAAATGGATTGGTAATGGTTTCATAGGGGTAAATGGAGTTCAGGAACGGCAAATAAATGTCTTGAATAAACGATTCAAAGTAAGCTAAATACGGCGACGTGTCGTCGACAGATGCTTCTGGGTTAGTAACTTGTTTGGGAGCGACAACTTCAGTGATCATACACTCATTCCCATAGTCGATGCCTGATTATTAAACACCCAATACTTCATGCTATAAAAAATTGACGGATTAATCTAGCAGCTAAAAGTACTAGAGGGTGTTATTTTTATAAAAAAAAGTGAACTTTTGTTGAATTACACTATGCTAATCGATGTTATTCTTAATAGGGTATATGGGCTGTTTTAGAAGAAGTGATGAATTATGAATATTAAAGCAGTATTAGTCATGGCGTTGATCATGTTGAGCACTTGCGCTTTTGCTGACACAGTAGCGCCTATTACAGAGAATAAGCCGAGTAAAGACTATGTAAAACTGGTTCAGCAATGGGCAGATGTCACTCATTTTGCGACTAATGCTGCGTCTGCATCAGTTGAAAACATCCTTTTTGAATTACGGAAGAATCCTAAAAATCAACAATTCGTTACACCTGAATTAATAAGTGATTTAAAGCAATTTTTTTACGAGGTTTATAGCTCAAAAGACTATATTATGAACATTTCTAAGGTTTACTCTCAATTTTTATCAATAGATGAAATGATTGAGATGATTAAATTTTATAATACGCCCCTGGGCAAGAAAATTATTGAGGCGAATAGTGCTTTAACACTACATAATCGTGAAATAAGCAATGAATTGTTAAAGAAACGTGAACAAGATTATATGAAAATTGTTAAAAAGCATATAAAGCAACCTGCAAAAGAGCCTGCTAAAAAGTAGCTACACGGTTACTCTGTTCATCAATTCCTAAAAGCGTTATACTAGCGTCTAAATGCGGTAATCCCTAATAACACAAGGTGCAAAAATGAGTTTGCAAGCGTTTGATAATTTGAAGATCAGAATGACAGAGCCAGATATAAGCCAGTATTTGCAGCACGCAAAGCAAATGCCTGATGTTATGCAAAAGCTTGCAACGATGCTATCTGTTACGCCTCATAATCAAGCTAATCAAAATTATAACGCCAAAGATATGCAAGGACAGGAACTTGTAGACTATAACTACTGTGGCAGTAACTTTAAATTTGCTAAAATTGGCCGCTCAGTCCTGTTTTTAGTCGATATGCATTCCACAAGAGCTGATAGCCTTAAAGCACAAGATACCACGATTGAGTATGTTGATTGCACGCGTGCGCAATTAAAAAATGGCTCCTTTAATAACTCAAAAATGAGCTTTATTTCATTTGTGGGCGCTAATCTCGAAAATTGCAGCTTCTTTAATGTGCAATGTGGCAAGGGTGTATTAATGATCGGTTCAAACATTCATCCTAAGATGGCTCCTAAAGGTGCTATTCTCACCCCTGATGATTTACAACGTGCAATTGAAACTGAACATTACAGTCAAGATGAGCTGAAGTTTATACTCCATGTCCTCAAACAAGGTAAGCTTGACATTGCTAGCAGCCGCCAGTCCGCTGTTGCTGGTAGCGATTACTTAACTGCCAGTCATGAAGATCAAGTAACACAGGGTATTGAGGTTGTTCAGGCAATGTTAAAAGACCTAGAGAGAAAAAACAGGCCAAGCTAATATAGTGTAGCTGCATCTGGCTAAGTACTGACTTCCGTTATATGGTTGACTGACTGTATACTTAAAAGATCAAGCTTGTTTATCAGGTATCCGTGTAATGCCAAATAAAGCTAAATCTTTTGGAGACTTATCAGACAAATACCAAAATGTCAGTGAAATACTCAATGATCCTGATTTAGAGGCTTTGGCGTTTGCTTCTGATATGAGTAAAGCTGATTTGGCTAATATCCTCATCAAACGTTTTGCTATTACTCACGGGGTTTTAGCTCAACCTGTCGAAATTCCGCTCAAACAACCCAATCAAGAAGTCACACGACGTACGCTTAACAATCCAGTGACGGGTGGTCCTTTGTCCTATGGTGACTTTTTAACGGATCGCTCAGGCCCAAAATTTGGTGGCTATTTGAACGACAGTGCTGCCAGGGAATACCTGATTAGCAATCCTCAAGAATTTGAAAACGAACGGGGGCGAATGGTCCAATCTAGAATTCAGGAAACGCAAAATAAATTTCCGAACATTCAAGATGCTGAAAAACTGGAATTGGCAGCCAGTGTGTTTAATCGGCCCCATCGAACGCAACGCAAACTATCAGACTTTGATCTCACGGCCAGTGGCCTTGCTTCATTCCAAGCGTCAGTCAAGCTTGCTGTAGAAGGAGAGTTAGGACGCGAATTGCCCGCATCGCTTGCTAAAACGGTTGCCGATACCTTATGGGAAGTGGGTGGTGAAGTCGATATTGGGCTTATTCAAAGAATCATGGGTGATGAAAACAACCCACCCCAATCAAATATTGATTATCGCAAAGAGGTTGAAGCACAAGTTAAAGCGAAAATGGCTGACCATCAAGATTATCCCCATATACTGTCTGACGGACCTGGTAAGCAGATCTTTGAAGAGAGCGTGGGGTTGCCAAATATTGGTGGCCACAGTACCAGTGCAGAAGCCGATACTCAATATGGTTTAGGGATCCCCTTTATGGGAACAGAGGTGCGGGCCGATCCAAAAGACGGCTCGTTGCATCTTACTAGTCAATTAGTACAGGATTATCATGATGGTAAATTAGACACTCAGCAACTCCAAGCCTTTTTCCCTGGGGAAGATATCAAGGGCGTCATTAAGCATCATGGTTTATATGAAATAGGTGATATTATTTGCGATTCCCGATCGCATTATGAGCACGCCTTTTCTCAAGATAAAAATATTCAAGCGACTTGCGATAAAATCATTGCGGTAGTGGGTAAGGAAAAATGGCATGAACAGCTAGGTAATGATCAAGGGTTACCGAATGAGGTACGCCTAGCAGAGATCATACAAGAGCTGATTAAAGCGCATGAGAGCGAGCCAGACAAGCAACAAGACTTAAAAGCGGTTGAGACAGAATTTAAAAGCAATCAAAGCTTCTTAGAAAGCTATTCTTTATTTGAAGAATGTGCCAAAAAAGATGCGCAATCTCAAATATTTAAATTAGAATCGCAACGAAAACTCACTGTGTTACAAAGAGAAGCAGAACGTTTGAAACCAATTGTCGAGACTGCAGTTATTACAGGTTCGTCAGCTTATCCAGTGTATTTTGATAAATTAGTCAAAGTTAACGCAGAAATTAGCGATTTGACAGAGGGTACCAAAAAGAAATTGATTGGAAATATTTCGGATGTGGAACCTTTTATCGCTGGGGTGATTGAAAAAACACAATCTTCTGATCCCGCGGTTCAACAGCAAGCCAAAGCTCATTTACAATGTGTTGTGTTATCTTTAATGATTAATGCGCCTCGTTGGGGCATTAATTCACAAAATTATACCACCGTGGGACAAGGCGAACATGTTGATGCTGCTGCCTTTCAACAATCTATTAATAGCCGTTCCTATGCTTATGAACCCGGAAGCGATGGTCCTAGAAAAGCTATCGGTTGGGATAATATTTCTTTTAAAGAAGCGAATGCTCGTTTAGATAGCTATTATCAAGGGATGGATGTTGCTTGGCAAGACTTGCGACAACAACAAGCCTATTTTGCTCTTGTGGGGGATTTCAAGCAAAAATTAGTTGAGGTAGATAAAATAGATAGGAAGATTGAAAAATCTCCTGATTATCAACAATGGAAAAATTGGAATGCAGAACTCAGTCAAAATACAGCGCAAATAAACCAGCTAATGCAAAAGCATGCAGAAGACCCCAATGGGGCAGGATTATTGGTGCAAATAGCAGAATTGGAAAGAAAGAATGATATTCTTGAAAATAAAATTAATGGATCGCAAACAGAAAGATTAATGAATGTTCGTCATACTTTGGTAAACCATGTAGAACAAGCAAAAGGTAGGGTGCATGAATTTTTAAAAGAGCATATCAAAACTGCCTTTCCTGAACTTCATCAGCGGATGGCATCTCTTAATCCCAACCCACAAGATCAAGATAAATTTATTCAATCACTCACAGCACAAATTGAAGAATCGATTGTGTTTGGTAATAAACGGGAAGCTAAACTCATGGAAAAAGCTAAAAATGTTAACCAGCATAATCGTAGTTCAAAAGAAGACGTCATTCCAACGAATATCGTGATAGATCGTGTGGCCTCGATTCACCAGCGTAGTGCCTCTCCTTCTCCGCTCTCAAGCCCAATGGCGAGTAGAAGAGAAGGTTCGCCAGTTGGCAGTCCCGCTATAGGTAAAAGGATACAAGAAGCCCATAGGAGCCTTGCTGCTTCACGTGAAAATAGTCCTGTAAGCAGTAAAAGAGCGAATTCACCCGTTGATGAGAATGCAAATAATTTTCTTAATGTGATTGAAACGAGACAACGTTCCTACAGCGCAGGCGCTTTTAATCTTCACAAATTGAACGGTAATCAAGAACAAAAAGCCAAGAGGGAAAACAGTCCCTTATCTTCGGGATCTGAATCACCCACTCCACCAACAGATCGCAGCTCTAGCGACAAACGAGGACCTCGTTAACCTAGTTTGGCATGCAAAAAGCCTGATTAAGTCCCACCATTTGCTAGCTAATATTCTGACATTGATTTAGAATGGTCAACCGTAGTAATGAGTTAAATGACTAAGGATGTATTATGAATTTAGGTCCTGCTAAGAAAAAACGTATTGCTGGTACCTTGCAATCTGCTGCAGTCTCGGCATTAAGTATTTCGCAGCTTATCGCCAGTGTTAAGCTTGTTTCACCTAATTCGCTCATTGGTCTGGGTGTTCAGGCGCTTTCATTGGCGGGGGTTTATGTAGGTACACGCTGGAGCGTGGATAATCTACGAGTGACCTTTGGTACTGAAGACGTTAAACCCGTACTGGTTGATACATCCCCTAAAGAGCTGCCAGTACCCCAGGAAGCCGTAGATCCCGCTGTGGCGCCAGCCCCGTTACCTATTACGCCAGCTAGGGCACTGGCAGCAGGGCCAAGAACCCGGGGCCTCACGAAGCGCATGTTAGACCAGGTGTTAGAAGCAGAACAGGTTTTAATCCCTGAACAGGACAGAACACCCATCACAACCGTTAATCCTACCTCTTTCGAATTAGAGCCGATTAATGCTTATCCAAAAGATCAGATTTATATTACAGAGTGTAATCATGGTCTGGTCATTAATGAATACGCTCGCCATCTTATCAGTTATAGTCGATTCGATAATCCGTATACTAGACAACCCCTCACGAGAACCGATATCGATAATTTGCTGAAAAATAAAGTGATAAAAGATACCGTAAGTTTGTATGGAATTCCCACTCAAACGGTACCTGCTAAACGTAATCGACAAAGTACTGATCATGATAGAGAACATCAAGAGTCAGTGAGACGCGCTGTACGAAGAGTAGGGTGATAGAGCGCGTGAATCCACGCGCTTCCTTTATAACTAACTAATATAATCTGTTGCCATAAAATTTCTAGTAGCACAGGAGAACATGACATTGGTCAGTCATGCATCCTGTGTTATATTTTCTTACCTGGACATTTGCAAAGAGACTTATCATGTCAGGTATTCTTCATAAGCTGGCCAATTTTATTAAAGACCTAAAGCATTTATCACTACGTTCTTCAGAAGTTAATCAATACCAACAGTATCATGATCAACTGGCGTTGGCGACATTAAAAAAGCAGATAAAAGATATCACACAAAACAAAGATAGCGACTTGGATGTGACCTATGCAGAAGTCATAGTATTACAAAAGTTGTGTCAACAAACATTCCATCATCAAGACCTAAAAAAGGTGGCTGGTGAGATCCTTGCTTACTGCAACTCAGTACTCACAGAGAGAGATGCACTTTTAAAATCGCTGTTAAGATTTATTCATGATTGTAAAGTAGTAAGCGATGTTTCATATTTAGATATAGCTAAAATGAATATAAAGCCGCTGGTTCCAATCTGCACAAAAATATTTTGCTTAGAGCACCATAAAGTAGATGATGTTCTTACATTTGTTCATCATGCTGATCTTAAAAAAATGTATGTAATACTTTCTCGAGTATATTATTTCTCACAAGAAACACTGCAATCTCAAATTACCTTGCAAAATGAACAATTGGAACAACAAGTAGCGGTTTATAATCGCGCTACCAAAAGTATTAGAATTCCTGTTAGCACAAGTTTTAATGTAAGGTTAGCTGCGTTGCAAGGTCAAGCTGTTATGGTGCCATCTTCTGCGCCCACTTCTCCTGTTTTCAGAGAGGCAGCACCGATCACGCGCTTGAGAGCATTGTCGGCTCCTCGCTTAAAAAATGAAAAAAGTGAGCTTTCGACTTCATCAACTTTAGTGTTAGAGAAAGATTTAATAATAGAGCAAGATTTAGTGACTCCTTTTCGTGAGCTAAAAATAGCGCCATCAAGTCGTTCGGAAGATGAAAGCGATGAGAAGCGTCAAGAAAGAATGAATAAAAAGTTCAAAAAGGAATAAATATGCCTAATATCATTTATGGAACTGCCTGGAAAAAAGAGCAAACGGCCTCTTTGGTTGTAAAAGCAATTAAGCATGGCTTTAGAGGGATCGACACAGCTTGCCAACCCAAGCATTATAATGAACCCGGAGTGGGGCAAGCTCTCAAAGAGCTTGAGGCCGCAGGGATTAAAAGAAAAGAGATTTATTTACAAACTAAATTTACGCCACTATCAGGGCAAGATCCCAACAACATTCCTTATGATCCTGATGCGCCGCTTGAAGAGCAGGTGAGACAATCTTTTGCAGTATCGCTCAAAAATCTAGGAACAGATTACGTTGATTGCCTTGTTCTTCATTCACCGCTGAATATGCATCAATATACTATGCAGGTATATAAGACAATGGAAGAGATTTATAAGCAAGGATCAGCTAAACAGTTGGGGATCAGCAATTGTTATTATCTGCAAACGCTGAAGCAGCTCTATCATGAGGCAACGGTTAAACCAACAGTAGTACAAAATAGATTCTATCGTGAAACCGGTTATGATCAAGATTTGCGTCGCTGGTGTGTTGATCATGGTATTGTTTATCAGAGCTTTTGGACGTTAACTGCAAATCCTATTTTATTACAAAGTGTTACGATCACAGAAATTGCCGCCAGGCACAATAAAACGCCGGAACAAGTGTTATTCCGCTATTTATCTCAGGTAGGAGTGGTGCCATTGACGGGGACTACGAGTGATGAGCATATGATACAGGATTTAGCGATATTTAGTTATGAGATATCAGAGGCTGAAATCAATGCAATCAATCAATATTTGGTTGAAATAACCAGCAATAATGGTTAGCATGCGTTTTGAATAACATTTTTTATCACAAGTGTTATTCCTTACATTGATGAGTTATCTGGATATTGAACGTTATGAAAATTTTAAAAACAACACAATGCCACTTTGTTCACGGTGCATGGAATGCGCCTAAAGATTATGACTTTGATATCAGCACTGCGGGTCTTTCTGCAAACTGTATTAAAGCATTGCAATATTGGGCTGCTTTGCCAGGTGCGCAAAGAGAAGAGAATATGGGTGTTTTTACGGATTATTGTTCTTATCGAGAAAGGGTATTACTTTCTTCTCGTTGGGATGCTGCTGTTTTAAAAGCCTTTGGACGTCTTCCCTAATAAAATCACCTCCCATGCCCCTTTACATAAAGGGGCAGTTTATAAAAATCAAACAAATTAATTCATACCTACTCTATATTTCTTTTAAATAGTTTAAAAGAGATCACATCATGAAAAAATGCTCAGTAGCTGCGCTGATGACCAGTTTAATACCTTTTACTCTTTATGGAGCTGAGGCGGTAATCATCGGGCAAGGGGAAGTGAGAAGCGCTCCAGACTACGTTGAGCTTTCTATACTGGTAGATTCTAAATGCTATTCAAGCCCTGCTGAAGCACGTAAAGTGAATGATGATGCTTCACGTAAAATCGTTGATTTCCTCAACACCAAAATCACTAAAAAAGACGCCTATAATTCGGTGGTGACTACAGGTGGTTTTACTTCTGCTTATCAAACTTATTATCAGAAAAAGTATTTTTGTGAAAATACTTTTCAGAAACAAAATACGATTATTTTTAGAACACAAGAAGTAGATAAGTTTGAAGAGCTTTTTGAAGAAATTCAAAATGCTGTTTATAAAGAAATTGATCGCTATGCACCCAGTATTATTCAAACCTCTATTTCATTTGCGGTGATGTCAAGCCCGGTGCCTGGCATTTCAAATGAACAACGAACTGAACTTGAAAAACAGGCGATTGGGCTTGCCTTTAAAGATGCCAAAGCGAAATTAACAGCTCTTTTTGGTAGTACTAAGGTACTTAATTTAAAATTAGTGAGCGTATCTGACTCAGCATTTCAACCTGTCCCCATGCCTCGTTATCAAAGAGTGCCTATGGCAAGTGCTGCGATGGCTGAAATGGGAGGCAGTCAGGCTCCGGTTCAGTTTGATCAACAAGAGATCACTAAAACCGTTACTTTCAAATTTACCTTTGATGATTTACAAATTACGCAATAGTGATGCTAAACGATTTTTATAAAGGCTCAACTTATGCACTCCGAGGGTTTCTGGATATGTTTCAACCTGGGGTAAAGCGTTATGTTTATGTCCCGCTTCTAATTAATGTGCTTGTTTTTGGCATCATCTTTTATTTTGGCAGCCATTACATTATTGAAAAATCGGATTTTCAATTTCTACATACCTTACCAAAGTGGTTAGCGTGGGCCAGTGGATTGATTTTTGCTCTTAAAAAGCTTTTGGTTGCATTAATTATTATTCTTTTGTTTGCGTTGTGCGCTATTGTATCCACCTTCTGCGCTAATATAATTGGCGCACCTTTTAATGGGCTGTTGAGCGATGCCTATGCGACCAAACAAGGAATCAATATTCCTTCACGCACTTTGTTTAATACCATGGGTGCTGCCTTGCTGCGCGAATTAAAAAAATATCTCTATTATATCCCAAGAGCTTTAGGGGTAGGACTTGTGGCTATGATACTGTTCTTTATCCCTGTGTTAAATCTTGCTTTGCCTATTCTTTTTTATGGCTTTACATCGGCAATGATGGCTATTGAATATATTGACTATCCAGCCGATAGCCAGCACGTTGCTTTTAGTGATTTACTGCAAAAGAAAAAAGAGCATCCTTGGCTGTTTTTAGGATTTGGCTTGACTGTCGCTATGTTAAGCACCATTCCCATTTTAAATCTATTTGTGATGCCAGCTGCGGTTGTGGGGGCAACTCGCTTGTGGCATGAAAACCATAAGATCTAGCTAATAATGGGTATGAACTTTCGTTAATCCCTCTATGACAAACTCTTCATTGAGCCATTGGGCATCAGAACGCGACATTCTGACACAGCCATGGCTAGCGTTGTAATTGGGCACGGAGTTTGAACCATGCAGCGCATAGCCGCCGTGAAAGAACATGCAATAGGGCATAGGAGCGCCTCCTTTGCCGACGGGATAGATAGTCGATTTACAGTCTTCTTCACCTTTTCTAAAGATGGTATAAATACCTGTGACTGTTTCACAATTACTGTCGATATCAGCGCAATATTCTTTCCCTCCTGACACACGGCCAGAGCCTGCCAGCTCGCCATTATTGTCGTATGCACTCCAGGTGAGTGCCGTTAAATCAATATCGATCAGATCTTTACCTTTGCTTTCATTAGCAGAAATAGGCTTATAGCCATCCGATGATACTTTTGCTGTCTTCTGGGGGGAAGGATGGGTACTGCCATTATTAGGAAATGCTACCACATAGTCAGGACTGACTTGATGACAAATATATTCGCCTGTTTTACAAAAATCGGGTAGTTCAGCGTGGATTAAAGGAGAGGACATGACTGATAGAAAAATCAACAGGACTCGTTTTTTATCCATAGTCAAAAGCCTTGATAATCAGTGCTACTAAGGCTATGACCGCAACAAGCTAATTAAGTTCAATTTCTGTTAAATTGAATCGATTTATGGACTCTGGTGGATCTTAGTGCTTACAAATGTAGAAGCTGGAATATAATCATCTGTTTTAGTTGGTGCTAAATCCGAGTTTATATGGTTTTTTACTGCGAAAGTGATTGCAGCGGGGTTGTTCATATCTAATTCACCATTTTCTGAGTTTTCAGATATCAATAACGCTGCCAATTCTTTGTCCAGAGATCTTGTGAACACCCGCCCTGTGATATTCTCAATATCTTCCTGTGATAATGTTTGGCTTAGGTTAAAAGCTGCAATAATAGAGTCTACTTGGGTACTGGTTGAATGGCACACCTTGACTCTGTCATCGATTTTAGCAGCCATTGCTAAGCTATGTAGCGTAGAGCTATAGGCAATGATATTGGCGTTTGGAAACGACTGTAAGCCAAATTGTAGCAGGTCAAAATCGACCAGCTCTTCTGAGGGGAATCCATAATTAGATTCAACAATAAAGGCCAAAACATCTTCAAAATCAACTTTGTTTGCAAGTTCTGCTTTCAGGTTCGCCATACTTTCAACTTGGCTTTGCTTTGGATTGGGTAGTGGTATAGATAATACTTGACATGCTTTTAAACCAGAGGATTGTGTTCTAATCACTTTTTCAAACTGGTTAACAATGATTCTTTGATTTAGTCTGTTATGTAACATGATAATAATGGCTTTCATCTGTGTCTACCTTTGCTATTGCATTCTAATTTGACATGGCCCTTTTGGGGATCGCTTAGCATTCTTTGATTTATGCAAAGGGGTGATCCGCAGTGCTTCAAATTGGGTTAAAAGCGTCGCAAAAGGTTCGGCTAGTTCTTGGTAGTCCACGACAGCCACTGTCGATGTGCATTCTCTATTTATGTTGTGTAATTGCTCAGCAATTTCTTCGTGGCCACTGTGTAGAAATGCATCAAGTAAGGGCATGTCTAGGCTTTGGCTATCTCTCACTATTATGCTCATTTCTTTCATGATGGCGCTAGTTTCTTCCGTTTTTAGCTTTTTATCTAAAGTGATTTGGTTACAATCGATTCCCTTCAATGCCATTTTTAGAAATTGTGGAAAACCAGCCCATGCTAATTCAATTAACAGAAAGGCCACTGTTTTGCCGCTTTTATCGATAGAGACCCTTCTATTTAACAGTTCCGGCGTAATAGTTGTGCAAGGTAATAATACTTCAAGAGGATAGAAGTGATGGTCTTTAGCCAAATGGCAAAGCATTTCAAATTCAAATGGACCAATAGCAGCTGGGTTTAGCGGATAATTTTTTATATTTCGCAAAATAAGTTTCAAGGGTTTGAAATTGCCTTTCATGGCAAGCGCTAAAGCAAACCCAAGCACACTTTTATCAGCATGTTCACCACTGTGGGCACGAGCTGCATAGTTGAGATCACAAACCATCCCTTGTGCTAGTGCTGTAGTAAATGCTCTAGGTTTACCCTCTAGAGCTGCTTTACCCAGATTCCATAATACCGATTTGCCGAGGTTTGGATCTTTAGGGCGAGTAGGTTGGTTGTTGTAGTCTAATGTGTTTAACGCTTTCACTTTTTTGAAAATGTCTTCTACATGTCTACTTTTTGTGACTTCTGCATAATGGTGAGAAACATACCATAACGCACTTTTATTGGCAGATTTATCGTTAGGGTCTTCTGCTTTATCATTAAAATCCAGTTGTTCAATGTCCACATTTTCTGTGATTAAATTATAACAAGCGGGGTCTTTCTCTAACATAAACGTCGCATACCAAAAGGGCGTTTTACCTTTATTTTTACCTTTAAGAATTTTTGCCTTAAAGTTTAAGGCTTTAACGTCAGCTAGCTCTAAAATAGAGATAAAAGGGCTATTACCCGAGATCGTTGTTTTGTAAATATTATCTGCATCGCCTTTGGCAGCCAGGCACAAAGCGGTCATGCCAAGATTATCTCTGTCAACCACATAAGCATTAAAATTGAAAAATTCAGGATGCTGTAATGGGGATATTTTTCTGAGTAAACTGCTTGTTTGATCTTTATGATTTCTTTTATGATTTTCTGCAATATCGATGTCTGCTTGAATAACAAGTGCTAATGCTGATAGGGCGATCCCATTTTGATCTTGCAATAATTCATTGAAATCGAGTTCTAGTAATTCTTCAGTAGTGAAGTTTTCAAGCAAATAATCAAATATCCATTCATCATCTTTATTTTGAGATTTTAAATGGGCATATAAGGCGAGCCAAAGTGTTGAGACATTAAATCGATTGTGCTTGAACGCAACGTTAAATTGAATGGTTTTAGGTACTGCTTTTGGTAAAAGCTGACCCAGAAAGTATCGATAACCTTCTACTAATTCATTAGTTTCAAGATAGCAACTGTACCTTGATGCGCCGATATAAGCTGCGACCCAAAGTAGCGATTTCCCTTTAAAAGGTCCCTCAGTCAGTAATGCACTGGCATCAAGAGAGCCATCAGGTATGGTTTCTAAGCGGATCTCTAGTACAAGCCTGACTTTTTCATCAATTTCATGCTCATCGTCGATAGTGGATTGCTCAGCTGACAACGCTCTTTGCAGTCGTTGTACACCTGTTAAAGAAGCAGTTTTAACAATTAAGCGATTAAATAGTCCGATTATATCTTGCTGATCACGACTGCTTGTTAGTTTGACATCTAAGCTCATTCTGGTTTTGGCCCATTGCTCTTAAATTCCCTTTTATTGATAAAAAAGAGTAAGGCTTATAGCACAAATATGTCCGAAGGTAAACTGACCAAGCCAATCAACTTATAAATGTGTTTGAATTTCATGACCTAAGGTTTAAGTTGATTTCACAATATTTTTATTCGTATTTAAGAAATTGAGCCAGTTGATGACGGTGTACCCCTTTGTGGGACGACAATACGTTTCTTTGATAAAAAGCACCGATATGAAAACCGATATGACCAGTAGCAAGATAATAAATGAAAATGCAAAGCGATAGTCATTGATGTTCAGTGACGTATGAAGTCCGTGATAGGTTAACAATTTCCCAACAATAGGCGCATTGAGTGACATGAGCAGCGCTATCATGGCATTGTTAAAACCCAGTCCCATTGCCAAGTAATTTTTATTGCATTGCTCAGCCATAATGGCAAACCCGATGCTTTGACCCCCAGCACCGAAACCTAGAACGAAGAATGCAGCAGCAAGGACCGCTTTTGAGATAGGGAAATAAACAATCGTTGTAAAAGACACAAGACAGCATAATGCGGCAAAAACCATCACTAGCTTTCTTCTTTTGAAAATATCTGAGAGGGCGCCTAGAACGGGACATCCTATCGCACAGCCAATCCAGCCCAAAGTAATCATATAAGATGAAAAACTCGAACTGAAGCCATTTAATTCAATAAAGGCCTTACCTTCGTTTTCAGATAAGTATTCTACAGTGAAATAGACCAGTGCCGAATAGATGGCTATTAGCCAAATTTGATTTTGCTTGATGAGCTGAAGAATGCTGGCACTAAGTGAGGTCTTTTTCTCAATAATTTTGAATTTAGGTGTATTTTGTGAGTCTTTAACGAAGCTGATTACTAGCAACGTTAACATTACGCCTATCAAACCCAAGGAGAAAAGCACAACTCGCCAATCGGTATTATTCGCTAAGACAATACTATTTAATGGGCCTGCCGCAACCATCGGACCAATTAACCCAATAAATTGGGAAACGCCAATTAAGGTTCCATAATGTTTTTTTGGCATCCATTCGTAAACCGACATTAATAAGCAAACAAATCCAAAGGATGATCCAAGCCCCATGAGCATGCGAAAGAAAATAGCGACATTTAATTCATAAGTATAGGCGAATCCAACGCCCGCAACGGCACACAAGGCAGTCGCAAACATGAGTGTTTTCTTTAAGCCGTAACGATTAGTTATGATAGCGGCAGGTACTTGCATGACACAGTAGACGATGAGATAACACGTGGTACTCATCAAGGCAAAAGAGAAAGGGGTTAGTGAAAGATCTTGCATGATGGGTTGTTGAAATGTGCCAAGTACTGTTCTTAACAGTAATTCATAGGTATAAAAGATGGCACAAATGAACCATATGAGTGCACCCTGTAGGGTAAATTTATTTTCTGAATCCATGTGTTAAATAGTCTCTTGTTGTTCCTGTTCTTGTTGTCGTTGCTCCCATGAGCCGATAGCATTTTCTGCCTTATCATAATCTACGAAAGAGGCAATTTTAAATATGGATAAACCTTCGTGAATCAGTGGAGTTGTATTTATGCCGACAACGATCCCATCTTTGGTTGCTTTAAGGGTTTCTTCGTGATCTGATGCAAAAGGATCTGAAATGGTGCCAATTTTATCGTTTTGACTAATAACTTGCCCAAGCTCAACTTCGACATGCAAAATTCCGCCTTTGGGCGCAGTAATCCATTCTTCGTCTTGGGAAAAAACGGGGTTAATTTGTTTGTGGGGCTCATCTGAGGACATTTCAATTGCACGCATAATATTTTTAGTCCCTTCAATGCCGATTTTAATCGCGTTCTCATCAAAACGCATGGCTTCTCCTGCCTGATAAACGATTAACGGGATCCCTAGGCTTTCCATGGTTTGCCGCAACTTATTTTTATTGGTGCTAACATTAGTAACGACCGGAACTTGAAAGTGTTTAGCAAGTCGTTTAACTTTAGGGTCTTCGAAATTGCAATAAACTTGTGGTAAAATATTATGATTTAGTGAGCCAGATTGTAATTCGATACAATAATCAGCCTTTTTAATGAGTTCATTGGTAAATATGTAAGCAATTCTTTCACCGTATTTACCGTCTAATTGCCCTGGGAAGCAATCGGCAAGATTATGATTTCCAGAGGGCATTGATTTAGGATAATGTGTTAAACCATAAATGTTTAATACAGGAACCGCAATAATTGTTCCGCAAATATCATCAGCAGAAATGGATTTGATTAAGCGATTAACAATTTCCAAACCATTCATTTCATTGCCGTTGATGGTTGAAAAAATCAGAAGTGTAGGGCCTGCTACTTTGCTATGAATAACTTTGATTGGCATGTATAACGGTGCGCAAGAATAAAGATCGGGCATTTGTAAAGCAAGATTTGCTTTTTCGCCGGGTTGAATATATTCATTACAAATTACAAATGCTGAATTTTTCATAATATATACTCACTTATATTTCAGAATTGAGCATTTTATCATAAAGTATCAAGAATGTACACATTACAACAAATATGCAAAATCAGCATAATAAATTTGGTGATGACTATTTGTGTAGTGTGATTTTCTGTTTTTAATAGTTAGATTTTTATATTATATTTGTGTTAAATAAATTTTAGCACTGAATATCATGTGTTTTAATTGCGATCATAGAAGATTGATTATTTATGTATTCTTCATTATTGAAAATAGATTAGCTAATTTAGCGCAAATAATATGGATAATTTTATAAGATAAACACTTGCTTCTCTCTGATAAGCGGCAGGCAAAGTAACCGATATGTATGCTGGAACAAAAATAAGTTGAAAGCAAGCAATGGGGCGGTGATGCTACCCTAAACTTCTGACTAAAACCTTAACTTTTTAAAATAGTGTATTTACAGTTCTAGAGCTTGGAAATGCAACTATTACATCCATAAACTGTCGTATTGAATAAAGGTTAAGTGCTCTTAGTAAGGGTGCATATATGATCTCTCAATTTTCAAAAGAAATCGATGACATTCTGCGAGAAATAGATAAACTTTATCAAAAATCCTTTAGCCCCGATTTTAGCGAGCACAGCTACGCCGAAGATGTCGCTTATCTGCAAGATTTATTTAATGATATTAAAAAGATAGCGACTAAGGATGAGGCCGGCAATGCGCTTACTGACGAAGATGGTAAAAAAATCTATAGTGCCGCTAACCTCTTAGAATTAGATCGACAAGAGCACATCCATGAGATAGCTATGCAAAAATTGCAGCTGTTAGCAAAATTAGCCAATGCTAATTTTGATGAAAACCTGTCTAGAGAAATCCATAAAGAATATAACAATCTACAAGCCAAACAAGAATTCTTTGAAGGTAAAAGTGAGCAATTAGCACAACGACTAGATGAGTCGCAAAGTGAAACTGATAATGTGGCACTAGTTTATGGGCCGCTTAACAAAAACATCTTCACTTTGCAGTATGAAGAGCTTGTTAAAGCCATGATACGCGGTGAACCATTCAAACTCGAGCAGAACCCGCAGACAAAAGAATTTATCGTTAAAATGAAAGGGAAGGAATATAATCTAACCCAAATTTTAAAATATGCTAATTTAACGCATTTACAATTTAATCAACAAGACTGTGACCAGTATCTTAACATGCTAGCAACACGCCCCATGGCTTATAAGCCAGATGTTGATCAAAGCGATGCAGCTGAAGTTGCTATAGTCAGAGGTAAGATAAATAGAGATCCCAATTTGTCAGAAGAAGAGAAAAAGAGACAAATAAATGCGTTAATCGATAAAGTATTACTGAAAAATATCGACAAACAAAATGACGAAAAGCCAGAAACTGAACGAGACTATTCCCTTGCTGAAATCAGCAGCGCAGAACGTCTTGCTATTAATATCTGGACAACAGGTTTTTTTGATTGTGCCAATCCCTTTTTGCGAGGCGATCTTGAGAGCACTTTTGAGCGAACTCGTGCCATGTCTCTTCTGGTTGGTGGATGTTCGCTTTGCTTAAAGTCTGATATGCCTGCGAGTGGCCCCGAATTGGGCAAAATCTATTTAGATAAAAATGCACAAGGAGAGCTAACCTACTCGGTACTCTCGCCCCAAAATACCTTAGTCGATAATCAGGTTTTGACAATTAATGGTCTTAACTTGCCACCTGGTGAACTTAAACTAGACCAAGTTAATCGTTTCAAAGATGCCATAGTGGCAGAGGTGTCAAAACGGGGGCATGTTGTAGTTAAAGAAAATGGCCGTGAAGATGCACTGCGAGAATTAATGTGCACGACCGGATTTGTGATGCATGGGGCTTCATATGTGAGCAAAGATGCACCAGTGCCTCAACAAGAAGTGTATCGTGGTGACGATGGCTTATATGATCCGGTATTAAAGCAAAGATTGGAGGCAGCGAAATCACAAAATGTGGTGAGCCTTAACAATATTGCTAGCACTGCCCAAGAAAATCCGAATGTGGATTTTGCCTTCAATTCTAAAGAAGAAAATAAAGATAAGGTGAAGGTGGGCTCGATTCACACTGCGATGGGAAAAGATATCAGTGCGATCAGTGCCTTTAGGCGAGAAAAAGAATTTTTATCGGTTAGCCGCCATAAACAATATGAAGCGGTACTGAAAACTGGAGAAAACGAATATTTATTTAAAGTGCGAGATGTCACGGCACTTAACCAATTAGCCCCTGAAGAATTGCTCACCAAGCACGATGTGGCTGAAATTGATAAAAGACAACGAGAACTTAATAAAAAGGCAAAGGGACTCTTACCGGCTATGAGCTCAGCAAAAAGAAAGGATATTGAGGCAAAACAGCGCGCTAATGACTTAAGAAGAGAACAACTGATGCAGGATAAAAGAGAGATTGCTGCGCAAGTGGCGAGCCTTAGAAGACCAGAAGGTGATGACCAAGAGCATTCCCACCAGAATGTCACAGCGTTTTATCCTGATGCCAATGCGACACCACAGGCTGCGTCGCGAAAGAGAACTCGCTCAGAAAGCTTTCAATCAAATTTAAGAGACCTAGAAGCCTATATTGCTAAAAAGATAAGAACTATAAGGGACTTGGTCATGCCCACAACTGCCGTTGGGACGACTCCTAATGAAAATATTCACCCTGTGCATCATAGGCAGGCTCATCACGCCGTTTCAACAGATCCCTTAATGTTGCCAGCTGCTGAAGTCCAACACTTGCGTGATCTTGAAAATGAGCTCAACCAGCAACCGAAGTTAGAGAATTCGAGCGGGGGTATAGATCATCTGCTGATCAGACAATACCAAGTCGATACCGCCGCGTCTAAAGAAGCACAAAAGCACAAAACGGCTGCCTCTGCAACAACAACTGAAGATAAAAAAGAGGAACCCGAATTTAAACCGCGTTAATATGCATTATAAAACTCAATTAGTAAGACTTCATTTTAATCAGTTTGTTTTTCTGATCTAAAGTGACTTCATACATTTCAAAGAACTTTCTCCCTAGTCGACCAGCGGGCTGATGACAATGCATACCTGAAAAAGTAATGTAAGGTGATTTTAAAACGACTGAATCACTTAGCACAATATCGCCATAGAGTTCAGCAAGTGAGGTATAGCGTGCTTTGTTGTACATGTCACTGGTAGAAAGGATCTCCTGATTTTTGAATTTTTTCATTTCGGGAATGTCGCAGGTGCTAACATAAATATACGTTGAATCACCTGTGTCAAGAATGAAATTTTGCTTTTCTTCCTTCTTTAATTTTGTGAATTTTATCTTGCCATGAATGGCCGGTACAATGGATGGCTTAACCCAGGAAATAACATCATGTTCATTATTTTTGAGCTCGCCATTTTTAATGTGAATATGTTCTTTTTTATAATCTAAAGTGATAAGTTTTCCATAAAAAATGGAAGCACCTAATATGCCATCGACTTTCAAGTTTTCAAAATGATCAATATCATCTTCATATGAGCTAGATGAAAAAAGAGCAAAATTGTTAACAACAATGTTGTCTATTTCAATTTTTTTGGCCAAAAGAATATTTTCGAAGACATTCACGATTTGCGTTGGAGTTTGGACTCGACTGCTAACGGACTTAACAATAGGTAAGTTCAGTTTTTTGGCTAATGTTTTTGAGATAACAGACTCTGTAAACCCGGTATCAAACACGAACAAAAAAGGGCCTTGTCCGTTAATTTTAACTCGGATAATTGGGCTTTGCAGGTAAACATCACCCACGGTAGCGGGGATCGACACTTGCTCTGGCATTTCTATAGACTCAGGGATGATTGCCTTAGAGGTAGGTTCATAGTGAACGCTGGGTATGGGTGAACTAGCAGGAAGTGACCAGGGCGTCATAGCAACCACTAGATAGATTAGCAGTTTTTTAATGGATGACATATTCACTCCATATTGGCATTGATTCACTAGGAGTATGGCAGTTTTATGTCAATGTTTCCTCGCGATGTCTAATCCTATAGCTGATCAGCTTACTTGGTAAGCATGTATATGAATATTGTGGCAATAAAAGTGATTAACACGGCTACTTTAATGATGTTCACTTTGAAGACTTTTTCAATCATCGTCGCGAAAGCCAAGACAATGACCGATGGGTATATTAATTGCACGATGGGTTCAATAAAGCGCATTAAGCCTTCAAAGCCTAAATTGGCTAACACAACCGTTACAAGAACAACGCCACAGCACATTGGGAAATAGGGAATTTCGATATGCTTAAACATGTCTGAGCGTTTGAATTCGTCACAAATAATATCGGCAAAGGTGACCCCAGCACCTAATGCGGTGGTGAAGCAAGCTAAGGCGATGGCAACGTTAGAGACCAAAGCCAGTTTTGCATGAAGAATAATAAAACTTAAGTGTATTAAGATCTGCTGGCGGGGCACGCCGACTAAAGACGCATTATGATTGGCAGCTGAAAAAGCCAATCCAGTGTAAATAATGGCTAGCAGCACGACTGAAATAATGCTGGCCCAAAAGCAGGTTAAGACGACGGAATATTCACGCCCTTGTTTGTTGGCTTCTTCTTTTTGAAAATTCAGCAGAGCCCAGGTGGCCGCACAATAAAAAATGGAACACATTAAATCAAGCGTATAGTAACCGCCATCAAAACCTAACTTAAACGCTTTCAGTGCGGTTGCGTTTATGTGAGGATCAACCTTGCCAACCGTGGTGAGACCCTTATAAATGATGTACGCCAAACAAATCACTAGCAGTGGCGATAAAACATAACCTAATATCGCCAAGACCTTTTCTCTGCGAAAAATGCAAGCTAGCGTGGCAAAACCTGCAATGATAGTGAAGGTTAGCAAGCTTAGGTTAGGGAAGTAGGGGGTGATGGCACCATAAGCCACGGTAAAGCAGCGGGGCATAATAGCAAATGGCCCGAGCATGACTAAACCAATAATCATGAGTACAGAGCCTGGTATTCTGCCAATTTTAAAGAAAAGCTTACCCGCTTGGCCATCCTGCAAGATGGTGGCATAGAGCCCGAGTAAGGGGCCTAATACAGCGGTGAGGATAAGTCCTAGAACACCCATCCAGATCATGTCACCAGAGTCTCTGCCCATGATTAACGGAAACACTACATTGCCGGCCCCAAAAAACATCGAGAAGATGGCGAGGCCAGTTTCCCATGTTGACATATGGACAATAGGACGACAGAAGCGTTTGATCATAGAGGATCCCAGCAATGGTGGTGGTATGGATTTGAACAAGCACGAGTATATCAATCAACGCTAAAGCGGGACAATCAACGATTAGTTGTTGGGTAACTATCTATTTTGAGGGTATTAGTATGAAATGACTTATGGTTTAAGTTTAGGTTGTGAGTGTGATCCCTTAAACGCTTCGATGATTTGATTTCCCTTGTCAATATTGGCCCCAGATAAAGCGAGTACCGGTAAAAGGGGCACGCATTCTTTTCCTAAACCCATGATATAGCCAACGGTAAAGCAAGCTGCTACTAGCTTGGCAACATCATCATCGCCCGATTGTTTCTGATCATTTTTAGCATAATACCTTTCGATAAGCGCAGCATAATCAGCAATTAATTTAAGCTGATCTTCTTTTGAAACTTCCTTATTGAAAACAGCATCTTCTATACTTTGACGTTTGGGTCCGATGGCTGCCACAAAGGCATCTTTATCGCTATTGTTCAGCAATTCTAAAGACATTTGTAAATTAAGGAGTATTTCAGCGTCTGTTGCCATTATCATTACCTCATTTTTTGGGCTTAGGTATCTTAGGTGTGTGCTCATCCTGCTTGTTCACAACGCCTTGTAAGCTTGGTGATTTATCGCGTATTTCTTCAAGTAATGTGACGATTTCTTTCCTGCGAAAAACCTGTGCACTATTTTCTCCCTGTGGGGTAGCCTGCGGTGAAAGAACTGCTGAGACCTTTACGGGCGGTTCTATATCGGGTGCTTGTGGAGTCAATTCTGGTGCCACATCTGGAGTGACAACAGGCAGCGCTTGCCCGATTTCAGGCGTTAATTTTTCTAACTTCTGGGCTAACATTTCTTCCATTTTACGCCCCAGTTCATCAGGCGGTAATTTCGTTAATAGCTCTAAGTCTTCGTCGCTCAACAAAGGAGTAGGAGAATCAGGATAAGCTTTTAAGAAGGCATCCCATTGAGTGCTGATGGCATTATTGGCAGAATCAATTCCTTTTGAAAACAGCGTATCTGCAAAAGTCTGACCAATGACACTCAGCAGGTTATACCTTGGATTGCCTAGACTGGCTAAATTAATGCCTTTTGGATCGACATTAGCCGCTTTAGATATGACAAAATTGATGGTGTTCGTTACCATGATTTCTAAAAGATATTCTTTAAATTCAGGGCTTTTAAGGGCTTCTAACCCACCTCTTAATAAGGCATTTGGCATCTGTTTTGATATGGCTAAGCAAGAGGTTAAAAAGCTGTTAAATACGAGGTTGGTCACGGCTTTATTGGAGGTTATCTCTTTTAGTGTCATCTCGCCAATAACGTGACCTTCTTTGACCACGGATTTCATAAGGGCAATTTTCAACTCATACGCTACGAGTTCTATGGCCTCTTTTTGCCGTAATGCCAGTAGTAAGGCTTGTCTTATCCCCTGTAACATGACTGAACCTTATTTGTGTGAATTTATTAGTGAGACTTGAAGTGGAGGTTACTAGTTCAAACAATATAGTTGTGGCATTCCTAAAACGTGAATATGCAACTAAGTTATACGTTTTTGAATTGGCCACATTTTTTTATGACGTTATTGAAAACTATCGTAGAGCAAAGCTAAACGTCACTTGTGGGTGGGGAATTAAGATAAAAATCCCCCGCTCGCCGCGATGCGCCGAGCTGCCCCCTTTTATTCAAAGGGGGCTAATTACCTAGCAGGCTGCTGGAGAAATCATTTGCGCTCCTCAGCATTATTATCATGAAATATACCCAAATCAACTTGAACATGTCCAGACTATGATAGCTGAAAGAAAATATTTACCGAGAAGAAGTGCGCTTGCCAGTTCACCCGCCAAGCCAATCATGGCTAGTGAAATCAAGGGGAGTGACGGGGGTTGAGTTTGGTGGCGTTCGGTTTGGGTAGGGCCAGGATTTAAAAGAAAGCTTGATTTATTCGCCCCCTTTGAATAAAAGGGGGCAGCTCGCTTTTAAGCGAGCGGGGGATTTTTATCTTAAATCACTTTCTAACTATTAAGTTTTAGTGATGGTTTATTATAATTCGAAACTTAAACCCTACTCTCGCGATCTTAGGTCGAATATGACTGACGCCGAGCACTTAATCTGGTCAAAAATCAGAAGAAGACAAATTGAGGGTATTCAGTTTTACCGTCAAAGAGTGATTTCTTCCTATATCGTTGATTTTTATGCTCCGACTGTAAAGTTAGTACTTGAGATCGATGGCTCACAGCATTTAGAAGTTGAACATTTGGAAGTGGATAAAGCGAGAGACGCATTTTTGAATAATCTTGGAATTTTGGTGCTGAGGTTTGATAACAATCAAGTCATATTTCAGTTAGGAAGTGTGATTGAAAGGGTATATGAGGTAGTGGATGATTTTAGAAGGGTTAAATGTCATTTGAGTTTGAAGATTTAGGATAAAAATCCCCCGCTCGCCGCGATGCGCCGAGCTGCCCCCTTTTATTCAAAGGGGGCTATTTCTCCAGCAGGTTGCTGCACAATTGCAGAAAGTAATTTGTGCTAATCCTAGGTTATTGTGTTGTGCGGTTTATAGGTTATTCGGCATGTTCGCTGTTCGCGAACAGCGAACGCTCTGGAAGAATGGTCAATTACTATTGTGCAGCGCGAAATTATAGCTTCTCTTATTTCTTGCATATACCCTTAAATGCTATATTTTGTACGCTATAATTCCCTTGATCTGTGAATTTAGGCGCATATAATATAGCAAAAATCCAAAATATGCTATATTATGTATTCCATAGTTCATGGAATATGTGAAAAAAGACTCATGAATAGTACCACTCAGTTAATACCTGCTGGATTAGGCCAGACAGAGCGAATGAGGTTATCTAAGTTGTTACGTGCAACCAAAGTAACCATTTCGGTTGCTGAAGCCGCATCAGCCCTTGGCTTAGAGCCCAAACAAGCTGCGAAGCTATTATCGTGGTACACCAAGAAGGGGTGGCTCAATCGTATCTCTCAAGGTCTTTATCTACCTGTTCCATTAGAATCAGCAACAAGTGATATTGTAGCTGAAGAACCCTTCGTTATTGCTGAGAAGTTATTTGCCCCTTGCTACATCGGTGGAATGAATGCAGCCAATTATTGGGAGCTTACTGAACAAATCTTCCGTACTGTCACCGTGATGACACAAAACAAGGTTAAGAATCGCCAACCCAAAATTGGTGGCACAGAATATGACATTCATTCAATTAAGCCAGAATACTTTTATGGGCTTAAATCTATTTGGTTAACCGGGGTAAAGGTTCAGATCTCCGATCCAACCCGCACTATCCTTGATATGGTTTTGTTTCCACAATTTTGCGGTGGCATACGTTTTGTTATGGATGTGATTCAAAGCTATTTCCAATCCAAACATAAAGATATTGATTTACTAATAAAGTATCTAGAAAAGGCACAAAATGGCGCTGCAATTAAACGACTTGGTTTCATTATTGAGAAGTACTATCCAGATGAGGAAAAGCTGATTAATTATTGTTTGCAAAATCTAACGCAAGGCTATATAAGAATTTCACCCAATTTGGAGTCACCAAGGCTTATTCGGCGCTGGCGATTATGGGTTCCTGAAAACTTCAAGGAAGTAATCAATGATTGATAAGTCAGAAATAATGCGTTTTGCTAAACAATATGATTTGCCAGCAAACACCATCGAAAAAGATTATATATTAAATTGGTTATTGGATGGCATAGCAAACTCAAGTGCTTTGAATGACAAATGGATTTTTAAGGGCGGCACCTGCCTGAAAAAATGCTATTTTGAAGAATATCGCTTTTCTGAAGATTTAGACTTTACAATAACTGACAAAACCCACATCAATGAAGAGTTCCTACTATCTGAATTTAAAATTATCAGTGATTGGATTTATGAAGAGTCAGGGATTGAAATGCCAGAAGCGGGTATGAGTTTTGAAGAATATGCGAATCCAAGGGGTGAAATATCTATTCAGGGAATTATTCCGTACAAAGGGCCAATGCAACGAAGGGGGAATAATCCAACGGTTAAACTGGATCTGACGCATGATGAGCTGATGGTAAATAAGCCTGATGTAAGAAAAATACATCATCCCTATTCAGATGCGAAGCCCATGCAAATTCAAACGTATTCAATGGAAGAGATATTTGCGGAGAAGCTAAGAGCGCTTGTTGAGCGTTTAAGGCCGCGAGATTTATATGATGTCATACATTTACATAACGATAATCGTTGGAAACCAGATCGGAAGACAGTATTAGAAACCTTAAAGAAAAAATGTGACTTTAAGGGTGTTCCTGTGCCGACTATGGCTGTTTTGATCTCAGGTGGAAAGTTAAAAGAAATGATTGAAGAATGGAATAGTATGTTGGCACATCAGATTGCGGGTTTAGAACCGTATGAGCATTATTGGCAACAGTTGCCAGAAGTGCTTGAGTGGTTAAATAAATAAAGGCTGGTTTATGAAAAAATATTTCGGGCCCTTAACTAATAAAAGGGCTTGCCCCGGGCAGGAATCGAACCTGCGACCTGCCCCTTAGGAGGGGGCCGCGCTATCCACTGTGCCACCGGGGCGTTGAAAGGGTTTAGAACAGCAGTTCGTAGCCAAGAGTAAGGCCGGCGGAGATAAGTATCAGAACGCCTAGCATCTTTAAAAGCGGCATGCCACGCACGTAATAGGGTCTTAAATCAGCTGCGGAAAGTGGTGCTTGCTTTGACATGGGGTATCCCTCTGGCATCTAGTTAGGGTAGCGATTTTAACATGCAGGGCAGGGAAGTTCTATCGCCAGTAATGAGTTAGCTAACAAATAATATCGTATCCATCAAACCGTTCAGGGCAATAACAGCTATTTTAGATTCTTATAAACCATACCAGGCGTGATAGCTTCTCGACATGCTTTAAGTTGAGATTCAGAAAGATCATGACCTTTAGTGGCTGGATCATATTCTGAATAGTATGCCGCTGCTATTTCTTTAAGCTCAACTGCAGGCAAATTAGGATCTTGACAGGTTATATGTGAGACAGCACCACAGTATTGGACATGAACATAGATCTTTGTCTTATCCGTTATTTTCCCTTTATTGCGCTTACAATCCTCAAATTTTAAATACGATCTATCATTCATCATCGACGCTTGTTTTGCAAAATCACAGGCATTAGAAACGAATTTTGGGCATTCCATTTCGTTTTTTGTTGATTCTTCAGCAAGTAGAATAGGGGATAAAATGCAACAACAAAAGGCGAGCCATATTTTAGAATACATATTAAATCCTCCCAAACAAGCCACTAAATGAGATGTATAAATAAAATTAGACTGAAATAGTGAACAGCTATTCTCTCAGTGTCTAACCTTCTTCTCTTAGATTATAAGAAAATTTTGGGAAAATTTTTGGGTGTCCTATGAATGTTCAGGATTTGCCTCCTAAGCTCTCATCATAATAAGTCATAAAGATGAGTTATGCCAAAAAGCATGAATTTTAGATAGAAAACCATGACATAAAGGTTGTAGTAAACTAACTATTTTGTTAGGATCCTGACCTCATAAGTCCTCTCTCCACGGATGAGCCGAGAACTGGCAAACATCGTCCTTGCTTAGTTTTAATGAATAAACGGGTTTATCAAGCTTGAGTTTCAAAAGCTCACAACTCACATTGTTCATTGGAGAAATAGATGAAAATTCTGAATCAACATGAGGTTTGCCTTGTCAGCGGCGCAGAAAGCATCCTTGTAACCAACAGAGATACGAAAGAGGAAATTCAGCTTTACGGGTGTACTGCATTCATACAAACCAAGGCACGTGATCCATTCGCATTTTGTTGGATCCCAGAAGAACAGCATGATGATTTTAAGAGGATCACAAGAAGAAGAAATTATGATGCCAGGGTGCTCAGCAATTTATACGATTACTACTAGCTGATTTGATTAACACGGTTATTATTAGATTGGATAAAATACATGAAACTCTTAACTCATAAAGAAGCCCAGATCGTGAGCGGTGGCGCAACCTTTCGTATACACAAGCAGAGTGTGGAGTTGTATGCCGAAGATATGTCCAGCCACTGTGTTGCCAGTTTTCAAAGTCTTTTGAATGCGGTAGATGCTAACTACGATCAATCAGGGGGCGTTATTCTTAAAACGATTGGGCCCTATCTTGACAACATCGCTAATAGTGGTTGTGCAGCTGATTTTCATACGTTAAGAACACGCGCAGATGCGGCTGGCGTCACGAAGTAGTACGAGATCAATAGGATGAGAGTTTTAGATACTGCAGCAATGTTGCGTGTCAATGGTGTCCTATCTCAAGACAGGCTGGGTTGAACACACGGGTGACTCAGCATCTTTATGCTTTATACGTCGATAAGTATAAATTGTTCACTTTAAAATCCATTATTTAGCTAGTTTGTTGATTTGACATTTTGGTCTTGGTACCATGCCTGCCCTCAAATATTCAGCACAAGGCACAACATGAACACCGGTCCAATGAGAGTCAATGAACAAGAGTGGGCATATGCAGCCTTGTATTGTTCAAGTGAAGAATTCGCCATTTGCCCTGTTCCATCATGGCTGAATACGCCTGAAGAAACCGCAAGGCACGAGGTTATTAGAACATTACGAACCAAAAATGGCTTGCCTTTTGTGACTCTCAATCATGAGTTTATCAAAACCGAAGATAATTTATTTGCCATGCCTAACGTGTATGAAATACAGGCGGATCCCTCTCTCGAAAAAAGGGGTGGTCAAGGTACGTTTACGTGTTTGCTATCTGAAAAGAACAATGATTTTAGAACTTGGGGCGTTAAAAAAACAAGCTATAACATGCATAATAGTTTAGCAAGCGATAAGCTAGAACTAGCAGCATTCGCTACCTCACTTTGTTTGGGAGAAAATTATCGCATTATTGTCCGTCCACAAAATAACCTAATCCACTATTATCACGTGCAACTGCGTGCTCCAGGACATTGTTTTGAAAATGTCACAGGGTTCAAATCAGCAATCGATTATTATCTATTTGCCATTTCATTAATCAATAATTTGAGAAATTTGCATATCAATAACATTATTCATCGCGATATCAAACCTAGCAATGTGATGCTATGGCAGACTGAAACTGATCCTTTTGGGGTCGCTTTAATTGATAACGATCCTGAACAGTTATATCGATTTAAAAATAATAACGACATTATGTACACTTCATGGAAATTAGGCACGGAAAGATATCGCGCTCCAGAGGTGACGAATTGGCGGCATCTTGAAGAGCATGCTGAATTTGCCAGCAAATATGCCTATCTCTATAGTTTTAAAACCGATATTTATGCTTTAGGGCTAACTTTTTTAGATAGGTTCGGTGTGAGCCCACGAAATCGCCGTGTTATGATGGAGGGTTGCTGGGTCGGGGGTATAATGCAGCAGACTTATACTCTTCTCCCTAGATTTAAGGCACTGCCAGAGAAATGGGTTGAATTGCTGAGCCCCCTTGAAAATATCTTTATGAAAATGCTAGCCAACGATCCTGAACACAGGCCCAATCTTTCGACAGCACTTTGTGAAGTCATTGTAGCCATGCATGAAACATTCAGTGATGAGACATTGCAAGCAGCAAATGTTAAATTGACCCTAGAAAAGTGCCCAAAAGATATTCTCACTCTTGCTAGAGAAGACTTAGCAGATTTGGGGATAGCGCTTGCTTTACTTGAAGAGCCACTAGCCACTAAACCTGTCTTCATACCAGGCTTTAAAAACGTTTATAAACCAAGCGTTCAAGAAGAATATTTACCTTTTAGAGCGGTCGATCCTGAAGAGTCCCTAGTTGCGGCAATGAAACGCTGTCGCTTGCTTTAAGTGATAAGGACAAAAAGGAAGGACAAAAAGGACACCCAAAAATGATTGGGATGTCCTTTAGATTATGCTGTTTAGCTAACCAATTTTTAAAGCCATTGAATTGATATTCTCTGATAGTTTCAGTATCTTCTGAATCGTTGTTACTGAACGAAGTTTTATTCATGCGAATATTAAATTTAACGGAAGCCACTTCTGTTTGCGGCGCACTAGACGGGGCACTATACCTTGTCATGCTCAATTCATCGTCTCCCGAAGAACTTAAAAGAGTTAAATCCGATATTTTTATTTTGGATACCGCGGTGTTAGGTTCCGCGCTGGGGATCCTAAGTGGGGGATCTGTGCTCACAGCTTTAGTAGGCGGCGCCTTAGGATACGCAGCAGCTGAATGGGTTGTCAGAATGGAAGCTGGGGGATAATCATGAGAGTGTTACAAATTAAAGAACAACACCAGGCCAGTGGCGGTTATTTTCTACATGATAGTGATACTGAATTCTGGATATATGTTTATGGGTTGCAGCCAGTAGAGCGTGATGAAATCATTCATACCAAGATGATGATGCAGTCGGTGCTACTTTTTGCGTTCTTGGGCGCTTTAGGATCGATGGCGGTGGTTGAGTTGATCTCAAGCTCTGTGGGTGTTATGGCAGGTAGCGCCACCTTTGGCGTATTAGTCGGTGGATCATTAGGTTACTCATTCGCTAAATCATTTCTAACGATCTAAGCATGAGCCCAACATCCATGTGTTCTTACTGCAATCGTTATTGATAGACTTTATTGCCTTGCCAAAGAGGGCTTCCTAATAAAGGATTATATTTGGCTTGACTTCTAGTTGATGTTAGAATTGCGACTACAAATAAAACCCAGTAGTAGGAAGTACAGCATGTCTCTTAGTGGTTCACACGATTTGACCTTTGATTTATTTGATGGTTTAGCCTTAGAAGATGACAATTGGCATAGTTGGTACCAAGAGAGTAATTTTCTTTTTGACACTTTGCAGTTTATAAAGCAAGAACCCCTATCTAACGAGCTAGAAGAAGAATTGTTACCCGAGCCAGCGATAGTCGACAGTCCTAAAAAACCGCAAAAAGCTTCATCAAAAAAGCACAATGAAACCTTCCAAGAACGAAAGGATACCATCGCTGCTCTCAAAAAAGAGATTGTGGGGCTAAAAGAAAAACAAAATAATATTAATATCGCTGATCCCAAACAACAACGGTTGCGTAAGAACAGAGTTGCTGCCGCCATTTCAAGAAGAACAAAGCAGTTGGTGCTGTTAGAAAAGGATCAACGCATTAGTGATCTGAAAGCTGATCGTAAAGCACTGAAATTGGAAAATGCAGAGTTGCAGAGCAAATTGCAGCAATTAACAGCGGAATTAGCGCAATACAAGAAGCCAATCTCAGAAATGAATTTTGAGTTGAGTGTTGCGCTTCCTCAAACATCAATGCTGATTCGATACCAAAGCCCAGCGAGTAGCCCTCAGAAACCGCCTGTCGCGAATGCGATGAAATCTCAATCACTGGCTAAAACAACATTGCGCTTCTAAAAGCCACTGCAAAACAAAGATCAATAAACGTGGATTTTATGCAAATACACAGATCGTTTGCCAATAAATAAAAAACCCCACCCCTCTGTAAGCTTAGTCCTAGCACCAAACTAGGACTAAAGTTCAGTACTCGTTTTGCACCATTTCTAATACGTTAGAAATATCAAAACACTTTAGGGGGAAGTGCAATGAGTGGAATTACAGAGGATCAAGCAAAAACGGGCACATCTACACCCAAAGAAAATCAACAACCTAATATAAAGAATGGTTCATCCTGTGGAAAAGACTGTTACGTCATCTCTTTTAAGATAACCCATACTGAAAACGGCATGATTGAAAATAGGATCCCCCCCGGTAGTAACAATGCCACTCTCACATTGCACATGACACAAGACTTATTAAATAAACCTGTCACCCTAGAGAATGGTGCCATAATACAGTTAAATGATGATGGCTCTTTGGTTTTTGATGATCACAGTGCTTATAAAGACTTGAAAGTCGGTGAATCTGTTGTTCAGAACATTGAGATCATATTAGATCCTTCGTTGAATACCAACCTGGCACTGCTTACCACACTTTCCCCTACAGCTGCCGGAGAGAATCAAAGCGAAGGTTCATCCGAAGTGATCACGGTTGCACCGCCTAATCAATCCGGCGGAGTAGATTCTATAGGAAGAGATTTATCAATCCAGGATCAATCTGCGCTACAAGAAAAAGTGCTTGATACCGTAATAAGTAAAGTAAACAGTTTACCAGTGGCTCCTGAAATTATTTTAGATCCTACCTTTGAAATTGGTTTACGTGAAAACAATGACAACCAAAGCAGTGGGGCATTTAATTTTCAGGGTCCAAGCAGTTATGGTTGCGACTCCTGTCACTCTTATCCCACCATCGTGATGACCAATATTTTTGATGAAGGTGCGTCCTTTGGCTTAGACGGCCCAGGAAGTTTCAGCCTTATTCCTATTATTAGACAGGGTATTACGATTTCAGACATACTGGATCATGCCGATGCTATCGGATTTACCGATCCTGGCGGGATCAGTCACTTTTTCCCTGCTCCCTATCAATCACAAACGACATTCTATATCGATCCTGCTGGCTTTCAGGTAATTACCACGCCAGAAGGCAACACCTTAACGCTGTATACCGCTGATGTGAATTGCCATAGAGCAGGGGATTTGGTGTTTGAATTACATAATCCTGTGCTACACATTCCTGGACTGTCTGATTATCAAGTGGTTACTACAATCATATGTGGTGTTGAATCGCAGGTGATGTTGGATCCCTTCTCGTATATGATCAGTGATTCTTCAGGTGATATTGCTACTAACTTCATATTTGCTCAAATTGTTGATGATCAACCCTATGCACAACAGCAATATGCTTGTGTAGACGAAGCAAACATCTTGACAGTGGGCAGCAATCAGTTGAATATTCAAGCGCAGATATCTGGGAGCTTAATCGATAATATCGGTACTGGGTTTGGTGCCGATGGTGGGATTATTTCTAATGTGACGATTGAAAATGGTGTCACAACCATTGACCCCACCCATGATGTGATAACGGTAGTCACGGCAGAAGGTAACGTGCTTCAAGTTCAACAAACAACCGGCTTATGGACCTATTATCTAAATAATCCGATTGATAATGACTCTTCTGTTAATGCAACCGATTTAAAAGCCCTTGATACATTTAAAGTAGAATTGACCGATTTTGACCTCGATCAGGTTTGCACAACATTGACTGTCACCATTAAAGATGATGAACCTATTATTATTAACAATTATGATGAGTCATCATCAAACGTGAGTATTGTGCTTGATGAAACCGATTTAAATACACCTATGACTGGCGACTTTTCAAGCGCATTCACCATTATTCCAGGTGCAGACTTAGCCCAAAGTATCGTTTATAAATTAGGCATCAGTGCACCAGATGCCGACACAGGCTTAGTGGATACGATAACCAATGAAGCGGTTACTTTATCAATCAGTGGTAATGATGTGATTGGTAGCTCGCAAACCGGTGGACAAGTATTCAAAATTGAAGTTGATGTCAGTTCAGGCGAAGTTACCGTCACGCAATATCGAGCCGTGGTGCATCCCGATTCTGACAACCCCAACGATGTGGTTTCATTAGCGAGTAATTTAATCAGCTTATCCGTAACGGTAACCGATAACGACCAAGACACGAAAACTGATAGCATTAACATCGGTAACACTATCCACCTATATGATGATGCGCCAAGCTTTGATGAGAATAATACCGCCGTTCACAAACTCACTGTCGATGAATCGAATTTTAATGCTAATTCAAGCTCTTCATTTGCTGATCTCTTTACAGGCAACTTCGGTAATGATGGTCCCAAAGATACGGATGATCACAATGGTGTAGCCGATAGCGATGCCGTGACGTACAGTTTAGAGGTGAGTGCCCCCTTTGCTCTCAGCGGGCTAGTGCACACGCTTTCAAATGAAAATGTGGTGATATCAATTGAAAGTGGTGCCGTTGTGGGTAGAACAGCATTTGGTGGTATCGAAGTCTTTAGAGTGACCGTTGACTCAAGCGGCGTTGTCACGCTCGATCAAAAAGAAGCCGTTGTTCACCCAACAAGTGATCCAGATGAATCTAAAGGGTTAGCATCAGCTGATTTAATTAAATTAACACAAACCCTCATTGACGGTGATGGTGATCAAGCATCCAAAACCATTAATATTGCCGATGCCTTTTTCTTCGAAGACGATGCACCTAGCATTAGCGTGAGTGGCGCAACCCTTCCCACCATAACAGTCGATGAATCCGACTTCCCCATTGACGTCAGTGCTTCCTTTAGCAGCTTGTTTAATGTGCTATTTGGGGCGG
>JBFWUT010000005.1:0-115241 GCA_050247135.1 Candidatus Berkiella sp. | reverse complement strand
GCCTACACAGTATTTAGTAAATAGACTATGAAAAAACATATTCGTACTATTTTTGATTTATTATAGGCGGAAAGACGAATAGCGAAGGAGTGGACGATATGTCCATGACTGATGCTATGATGTCGCAGCCAACAAAGCATAAATAGATAACTTATTCGAAGGCTTTTGACTTTAGACAAGGCGGCAAGCCTCATAACGAGGGAGTGGACGATTAGTCCATGACCGACGTTATGATGGCACAGCCAACACAGTATAAAGTCAAAAGACAATGAATAAGCGGGTGTAGTACAATGGTAGTACCTTAGCTTCCCAAGCTAATGACGTGGGTTCGATTCCCATCACCCGCTCCATCAAAGCGCCGGAGGTCACATGTCCCGATTTTTTCGCATCTTATTTTCTGTTGTTATGTTGCTGGTGGGACTGGCTATTGTGGTGCCGATTGCCGCTTATTTTTTCTTCGATCCGAATCATTTTAAAAGCGAAATTTCAAGCTATATCAGTAGTAAAACCGGTTTGCCTCTTGAAATTCACGGCAAAATTAGTATGCAGGTTTTTCCTTGGGTTGGCTTGAATGTTCATCAAGTCGATTTGGCACAGCCCTCCGCTTTTGGGCACGGCAAGATGATTGAGGTTTCAGAAATGAGCCTTAAAATGCCATTGAATGATCTGTTGCAAAAGCATCTGAATATCGAAAGTTTGGCGATCAATGGTTTAACCGTCAATGCGATTAAGAATAAAGATGGCAGCTCTAACTGGGAATATTATTCGCAACAAGTTAACAATAAAAAAAATCACGAATCCTCCCCAAAAGAGCCTCAACGAAGCGCTGATAAACCTCAAGAGGCCAATAAGTTAAGATTTGATTTATTAAAATTTACCATTAAAGACGTCAATCTCACCTTAGAAGATCGCGCTACTTCACAAACGATTAAAATTAACAAACTGAATGTCAACGGCGAGCGAGGTAATCGCCCTTCTGCCTATCCTCTTGAAGGGGAAATCGCGGTGAGTGTGACTGATAAAGATCCCGCGCTTAACTTGAAAATGAACGGTCATTTTAAAGGTGTCGTTGAAGAAGCAAAAGAAGGCTTGTTAACACACTTTAAAACTGACTTCTCTGTCGATATGCCAAACAATCCAGCAAACTTTCGTGAGTTGAAAGTTACTAGTGTGGTGGATACGAATTCAAAGGCCATTACTTTATCTGAACTTGAGTTAAAGACAGGTGAAATCAAGGCCAAAGGCAACAGCAAATTACCTTTAGATAAGAATCAACCGATTACGTTTAACTTAGATATTAATCAAGTTGATCTGGATGCGCTCAAAGGTTTTGCGCCACCCCCGGCTAAAGGGAATGCAGCAAATACCCATAGTGATGCTATCGTGCCTGTTAAGCAAGTCAAAACAACACCCTCTGCTTCTCAAGCAGTACAAGGCAATCTGACAATTGGCAAAGTACGCGGCTTTAATTTAGCGCTTGATCATGTCAAAACAAAAGTGAGCAAAACTGCTTCGACGCTGACATTATCGGATCTCACGGCGAATTTATATCAAGGAACGCTAGCGGCAAAAGTGGTGAAATCCTTGCAGAATCCACAAGCACCCGTGGCTTTAAATGGCAAGTTAACCCAAATTGCGCTTACCCCGTTATTAAAAGATCTTAAACAAGAAGCTCGCGTAAGTGGCGTCGCGAATGTGGATTTTAATATTACCCACCACGAAGTGAACGGTCTTAACGGCGTAATGAAAGTCAACGTTGCCAATGGCATAATCGAAGGAATAGACGTTAAATATTATTTAGGTTTAGCACAATCTTTATTTAAGAAAACTGAAAATAAAGAAACCGATACCAAGAAGACGCCCTTTGGCACGATGCAGGCGACATTACTATTCAACAATCATGTGATGGATAATAATGATCTTAATATCACATCAAATGATTTTACCGCCAAGGGCGAAGGCCAAGTGAACCTGAACAGTCAGACACTGGCTTATAAAATCCAAGCGTTAAAAACTTATACCGATGGTAAGGAACATGCTAACGCTTATCCTCTGGCCATCCGTATTAAGGGACCTATCAGCCACCCCAAAATAGAACCCGATTACGATGTGTATTTAAAAAAGTTGATGGAACGAGAAATGAAAGGCGAGCTGAATAAACAGCTTGATAAACACCTCGGCAAATTACTTGGTACCCCCAAGGAAGGGGAGCCCAATACTCAAGGTGATGCACCTGCCAGTATAGAAGATGCCGCCAAAAAGAAATTAGAAGATAAATTGAATAAGGGCCTAAAAAAGCTCTTTAAAAAGGATTAGGCATGAAGCGTGACTTTGTTGCCAAAGCGCTTCTTAAATGGCATGCCAAACATGGGCGTCACGATTTGCCTTGGCAAAGGCCTCGCACACCCTATCGTGTTTGGGTATCAGAGATTATGCTGCAACAAACACAAGTGGCCACCGTGATCCCTTATTTTGCCCGCTTTATGGACAGCTTCCCTGATGTTGTCACCCTGGCAAAAGCGCCTTTAGATAAGGTGTTGCACCATTGGGCAGGTTTAGGTTATTACGCCAGAGCTCGCAATCTACATAAAGCGGCACAGATCCTTGTTAAAGATTTTAAAAGCATGTTCCCCCAAGAGGTTCAGATGCTTGCGACTTTACCTGGCATTGGACTATCGACTGCAGGCGCTATCGTGTCGCAAGCTTTTAATTCTCGCGCACCGATTTTAGATGGCAATGTCAAGCGAGTACTGAGTCGTTTCCACGGCATACAAGACTTTCCGGGTGAAAAGAAAATTCATGACAAGCTGTGGAAATTAGCCGATTTTTACACGCCAATAGAAAACGCTGCCAATTATACGCAAGCCATTATGGATTTAGGGGCCACTTGTTGCACACGCTCTAAGCCTACTTGTGAGCAATGCCCTTTAACAAAACACTGTGTCGCTTTCCAAGAAAATACGCAAAGCTTGTGTCCTGGCAAAAAACCACGCAAGCGTTTACCTTTAAAACAACTATTTATGTTGTGTGCAAAAAACAAACGAGGGGAGTTTTTGTTAGAACAGCGCCCATCAAAAGGTATTTGGGCGGGGCTTTGGAGCTTACCAGAATTTAGTGATGAAGAAACATTAAAGCCTTGGTTACAAAAACATGTGGGCCCTCATCATTCATTAGAATGTTTGCCCACCATTTTGCATACGTTTACTCATTATCATTTACATATTGAGCCACGATTATTAGCCCTTGATACTTCTCCCCGTTTAAAAGGGACTGACACCAAAATGGCATGGTTAAGCAAGAAAGCCCTAAGCGAAAAAGCTTTACCCGCCCCCATTCAAAAGTTATTAGAAACGATAAGGTCATGATTATGTCACGCACTGTCTTTTGCGCTAAATTAAAAAAAGAATTACCCGGTTTAGAACGTGTTCCTTACCCGGGGCCGCTCGGTCAGCGGATCTTTAATGAGGTTTCACTTGAAGCATGGCAGGCTTGGCTCAAGCATCAAACGTTATTGATTAATGAAAACCGCCTGAATGTATTAGATCCCAGGGCGCGTACCTTTATCGAAGGTGAAATGCAAAAGTATTTCTTCGAAGAAGGCTCGCAAACCCCAGCTGGCTACAAGCCTCCTCCCTCGCAGTCTTAATAGTAACGTGGATTAGCGCTGCTAATGGTGGCGATGCCGACCAGCGCTCCCACCGCCACGCCAATAATGCCCCCATAGACCCAACCTAATGCGGCACCAAGGGTATTGCCAATAAAGGCATAATCACCCACCGCATTCCCTGCTAATAGAATGGCGCCACTCACAGAGCCAATCGCACCACCAACAAATGAGTAACTTAATACGGTTTCAGCGCCCCCTGTGCCACCTTGTACACCAGCACATTCTTGTTGTGTTAGTTCTTTCATTTTAAGCTCCATAGTGAACAATCACTCACAAATAAAATCCAATTGTGAGCAATTATTCACATAAAGTCAAGCTACCTGCACTGACGTTTTGCAGGATTTTATAACCTTTAATTAGCTGTAAAACTTATAAATAGGAAGGACGCTTGACAGTGGTGGGCACTTCACGTTTAATTAGCCCTCACTTGATGGCCAGATAGCTCAGTCGGTAGAGCAAAGGACTGAAAATCCTTGTGTCGCTGGTTCGATTCCAGCTCTGGCCACCATGCTTCGCAGACGCTTTGCATGGCAAGCCGAATGCTAGTTTTTTTCTTTTTGTCGCGCTGCTTCTTTTTCAATTCCCTTAATCTTTAAGCTGGCAATATAACGCATCATAATCCCTGCTTTTTCAGGTCCCTTTGCCCCCATTCTGGCATAAAAATCCATCAGTACAGGCGCCATGATATTGGGCGGATAAGCACCTTGTTTACGATTAAATATTTCTCGCACCATTTGTGCACCGTATTGCTGCTCCATTTCTTGCAGATGGGATTGAAAGACCGAAGCAGCTTCGGTTTCAGCTATTTTAGAAAGGGGTTTGGTACTCTCAGAAGCAATAATTTTCTTTTTGACGTCTAAGAGCTGTTCTAGCAAACGTTTAAATTGCACATCATTCCAAACCGCATTTAAATCTTCTGCAGAGGCTTGACCATATTCCATCCGCAATACCGCTCGTGGATCTTTGTTATATAAAAAGCGATACAACTCCAAAATCGCTCCTAAATATTGCATTACCAGCTCATTGGGCGCCGCTTGCAGATGCTGATAAAAAATGCGATCCATCAGTTGGCTGGAATAGCCTGCCAGCACGCCTTCAGATTGTTTTTCCAAGATCCCTTGTTTGACTTGCTTGATAAAGGTAGCAAATTCATCCGGGTGCTGCTTGGCAATGGAGGCAAATAAGGGAACCTCGCGAATTTGACGCTCAAATTGCCAACCTAAGACATAAGGATAGAAATAGTTTTTAGAGAGCTCAGATACCCCTAAGACCGCAATAACGGCCACTATAGCGAGTGTGATCTTTTGCCATTTTTTAGTGACATAGAAAACGGGAATAATGACAATAATACCGACAAGCAAACCAATAAGGGTGTTAATCCATGCCATAGTGATAAATGTCCTTGTTTTAACCTATCCTTATCTTTGCATAAATTTGGCTTAGCTAAAACGCAGCGATTAAACTAACTATTTCCCGCCAGACTTAACACCCACACTTGAGCGGGGAGGCTCAATCGCTTCTCTTATATCCTCTATCATGAGTTTTGTTTCTACCGGAAGATCTCTTCCTGCAGAGTCAAACTGAGCATACTCAGCGATCTCCTTTAACCCTTTATCGATGAGGTCGTTGATGGCCTCCCTATCAATAGGATCTTTGCTTAATTCTGCGCGAACGCCGGTTAACAATTTTTCTTCCATGTCCATTGCCTTTTTATGCGGATGCTCAGGCGGTAATTGATAATTTTCTTTTGTCTTCATTTCTTCTAAACGCTGATCGATGGCCTTAATTTGAATTTGTATTGGATTTTCGAGTGTTGGCTCTTTCTGCTTTTTCTTTTTGTCGACGGTTTTTTTCTTGCTAAATAGCCCTTTAGAAGGCCCCTCAGCCCCTAAGTCTACTAGCACAGAGTTTTTTCGGGTTTCTTTGATGGCTGAATTCAAGTTTTTTAACAATTCGCTATCCACCGTTTTATGAGGTATTTCCTGTTCCAACTTGGCGTGCTGAATCATCTCTACAATGTCATTTCGGCCTTGTATCTTCGCAATGTCCTCAATCGTTCTCTCCGGCTTTTTAAACAAGTCTTTTAATTTTTTTGGAAAATCTTTAAAACCATCTTTAAAAGCTTGCCCTATGGATCGCTTGTAATTCGCAGTAGACTCTAACGAGTTTGCGCCAGAATCGAGTAGCAGTTTTACACCATTGATGTTATTTTGTTCAACGGCATAGGATAACAGACTGCGACCATTAACCGGCAGATTGACCACCGATTTTATTTTTTGTGACACATCCTCATCAGTAATCTTTTGCCCTTTTAAACCTATCGCAACATTTAAATTACTAAAAATGTTGCCGCACTCCGAGCGTATATCTTCTAGTTCCTTGACTTCATCTTCACTGACATTCTTTTTAATCTCTATACATAAATCGTTTAAAGCTCTCTCGGTAACCTTGACTTGTTGCTCCAAACTCTTATTGCTTTCTTTGACCTCTTTAACTTCTTTCTCTGCTTTGGTATAAACTTCATTTACTGTTTTTTCTACTTCTTTATCGAGCTTTCTTGGCGGAACATATTCCTCATTAGCCTTATCAAGTCCCTGAATAAGCCCACTCATCATCTCAGGCTCTTTATCCCTTAACTCACGAAACTGAGCTTGTAGTTTTTGAGCATCTTGTCTATTTTCCATTTCAAAAGCCTGCTGCTCTACAAAAGCAAAGGCTACCGAGCCCATGAAGGCTATTTTGGCCTCATTTAGACGAATTTGCTTTACTTCTGTTTCACTCATTTTAGAGAGAACCTCAGTGATTTTTTCATTGACTTTTTCATCAGGAATGTCTTTGGTTTCGATGCCCAATTTTTGTAAAATCGCTATTTTTCTTTCTTTACCTATGCCGACAATTTTCTTTATAGCACTCTCTTTAGTTTCATTGTTCGCATCATCAACAATCTCATGATACATTGGCAGCAACGTTTGAATAACGGGCGTTGGCACATTATCAAGATATTTTTTAAGGGAATTTTTTGCCTCTTGACTCCCTTGATTGGCTTGTTGCCCCAGCCTAAAAAATTCGTCCAGTTTATCTTTACCAACCGGGTAACCGTTATCTTGCACAATCTGCATGATCAAAGGGTTTGCTATATAAGCTGCATTACGATAAACCTCTGTTAGCGAATTCTTATCCTTGTACCTAGCACGCGCCACCTCGCCGGCCAATGCAACCCGTTGCTCCTGTGAAAGCTTTGTCATGAGTTCGCGCGAAACCATAGAACCCATCGTGCTATCATTATGCTTCACTAGTTTTTCAAGAATTGTTGGCTCTACACCCTGCTTACTCATGACAACCCCACCCTATAACGATGACTATTAATAAATAGACGTTTGGCACTTGGAAAAGTTCCAATAAAGCGTGTACATTCAGATAATTAGAGATTTGTTAGTTAATTAGATTTATGAGAGAATTTGCCTTCCAATCAAAAAGCAGGATAAAATCAACACGATTTCCCCATTTTTTAAGACTATATGCACTCAGAAGATACACACTCGTTAGATATTTTATCCTCCATACCAGAAGAGTTATCGGCTAACTTAGCCAAATTAGGGCATTGCGAAGTCAACGCCGTCCTCATCGGTAATGAAATTAATTTAAAAGCACTCACTAATCGCACCTCTTCCCGTAAAGAATCCGTGCTTATTCGTTTAGCTGAGCAAAGTGTAGCGTTGATTTACCCGTTTGGTGCGATTGTATTTTTTAATGCCACCACCTCCGCCACCGTAGAATTAATCACTCGCTGCCAGCGGTTTGCAACGCAATTAATCTCAACCCCAGAAACTGAGCAGTTTTCGGTAATCATTCAGCCTGAGCAACCCGAAGGGATTGTAAAGAATAAAGTTTCTATCAAACGCCTCAGCAAAGCCCATTTGGAAATCATTGCCGATGCCTTAGCGAAAAGCGTGGTGATTGAATATCACGAAAATCGCATTGGTTCGATTTTTGATAAAATTGAACCCATTGCCAAAAGCTTAAAAGAGCGCGGCAAATTGGGTTACCGCACGAATGATCTACTAAAACACATTGGAGCGAGCCTGGTGATGGCTCAAGAAATGGTGGGCAAAATTGAAGTCACCGAAAAGCCCCTGATCTTGTGGGAGCATGGTGAGCTTGAACCCTTACATGCACAGTTAGTCGAAGATTTAGAAATTATTGAACGTCAAAGCAGTCTTGAGCGTAAGCTTGAGCTGATATCCCATACCGCCCAAACCTCTCTCGAGGTTTTGCAGCAACATCAAAGCCATCGTTTAGAGTGGTACATTATCATTCTGATCGGCATTGAGATCATTTTGCATCTGTATCAGATGTTTTTTACGACGACTATCTAGACCCCTCACCCGCCGCCCTTCGGGCACCCTCTCCCCTATTAGGAGAGGGGAAGTGCCACTTTTTTAATCAACAATCAAGCCTTTACTTTTTTTAAATTTTTGGATCGCGCAAAAGTTGTGCACAGCGGTTTAAGTTAAAAAACCAAATTTTTCAAAAAAGTTTTTTTTATACCCGCCCTATCTTGACTTCGATAACCTATTGATTACAAAAGATAATTTTTTATTATTACCTGCTTGACCAACTAGTTAAAAAAAAGTAGCCAAGAAAAGGCATTCTTAGCCAACAATTCATCCACAAAGTTATCCACAGATTTTATTTAGGAATTGCACCGGCTAAAACCTGCTCCCAGGGCCGCTCTTTATCACCCACCGCCATGAAATGGTTTTGCTCTAATATGCCAGCACGGTTGTAAGTTAAGGGCAGACCATCCAGCGAGATCACGGCACCACCAGCTTCTTCCAAGATGCACTGGCCCGCTGCATTATCCCATTCAGACGTTGGACTTAATCTTAAGAAGAGATCAGCCCCGCCACTTGCCAGGGTACAAAATTTTAAGGCGCTACCCTGAGAAATCAACGTCGTTGGGCCTAAACGAGCTAACCAGGGTTGGAGGTAATCTAGACCATGATGCCGACTGACCAACACACGTAGCGGCTCTGAAGGGGGCGTCGTAACCCGTAAGCGGGTACGCTGGCCTTCTTGATTGCAAAGATAAGCCCCACCACCACGCCAAGCAAGATACCCCTGATGTAGTGCCGGCACATAAACCACCCCAATCAAAGGTTGGTGGTTCACAATCAACGCAATGTTGACTGTAAACTCATCATTTCGTGCTAAAAATTCTTTAGTACCGTCGAGAGGATCCACACACCAGTAACGTGCCCACTGCTGGCGCTCAAGAAATGGAATTTGTCTTCCTTCTTCTGACAGCAATGGCGCAGGCCCATCTTTATCTAATTCAAATGCTGCCAAACCATCAGCAATGATGTCATGCGCTGCTTGATCTGCGATGGTAATAGGCGAGTCATCGGCTTTATACGTCGGCGTTACCGGTGTAGCACTTTGATAGTGTTCTAATATCTTTTCCCCTGCCGTTTTCGCTAGTTGATAAGCATACTCAGTCCAGGTTGCCAGTTCCGTCATGGGCTAAACCATCCTATATGATTGGCTTTGAAAATATCACACTTTTAAAGTCGAGCGGTATATACCCCAGGCATTTAAGAAAAAAGCTCTCATCTTTTCTAAGACCGTGATGCGATTGGGCGCTTGGCGAAAACCATGTTGTTCACCTTTAAAAATGATAAGTTCTGTCAATATCCCTTTCTTTTGCAAAGCGTCATACATTTTTTGTGCTTGATCGAGGGGCACAATTTTATCTTCATCACCTTGGAAAAAAATTACTGGAGAAGCCAGTTTGTCGACATGATACAAAGGTGAGCGTGCTAAATAGGTTTCGCGCTGCTCTGGATACGGTCCAATTAAACGATCCAAATAACGCGCTTCAAATTTATGGGTGTCCTTGGCCAATGCTTCACAATCGCTCACGCCATATAAACTAGCCCCAACCTGGAATGTCTTGGTAAAGGTCAGCGCCGCCAAGGTCGTATATCCGCCAGCACTACCACCTGCGATCCCTAAATGGTGTTTATCGACTAAACCTTTTTTGGCTAAGTATAGCGCCGCATTCTCACAATCTTGTACGTCAAAAAGTCCCCAGTTATTTTCAAGACTTTTGCGATATGCACGACCATACCCTGTGCTCCCGGCATAATTCACATCCACGTAAGCAAAACCACGGCTCGTCCAATATTGAATATCGACATTAAAATCAGCACCACAATTTGCCGTAGGACCACCATGGCTTCTGACAATTAAAGGCGGTAAGCCTTCACTCTGAAAATCTTTATTATGGGGCGCATAATAATATGCATGCGAGACTCGCCCGTTATCACTTTCATAGGTGATGTGCTCGGGTTTACTTAAATAACCTGCATCAATCACAAAAGGCGAATTTTCACGCAGCACCTCTGGCTTAAAATCCTTAAGCCTTACCATCGCTGTTGGCTGTAATGGGTTGCCACCAATAAATGCCACGGTATTACCGGCTATGCGCAATTGTGAAAAATTGTTATAGGGCAAATCTAATGCGGCGCGTTCATTATCCTTGCAGAAAAGCAAACGGTTTTTACCTTGTTCAAAATAGGTGCACAAAATCCCGTCTTGATAAAAACCCCATGTCGACATATTAAATGTCCATAGCGCGCGACCAATTTCGCTTTGCACCTCAAATAAAGGCTCTAACTGTTGCCCCTTCACTTGATACAGGTTCCACCAATTATTTTTATCACTCACCACAATAAGCTGATTATTTGGCCCCCATTGCGGTTGAAAAAAGGATTGCTCAACGTAATCGGCATCTATTTGCCGTGTATTCTTTAAGCCCTCTTTCGAAAATTCAGCAACCCATAACTCGGTTTCATCCCAGGGCATATTGGGGTGGTTCCAACTGATCCACGCAATTTGCGTAAAGTCCTGATTAAGCGCAGGTGAGGAATAAAAATCATATCCTTTAGCTAAAGTTTTAATTTCTTTAGTCTCAAGATCAATTAAGGCTAAAAAGTTCTCAGGCTCATGCGGATTGTTAAGGTGAGATTCAGCAATAGCGACCATCCCAAATGGGGTTACTCGAAAATCAGCAAAACGAATACCACTTGGTGTCAAAGGTTCCGGCTGTTGTCCTTCTTGAAATCGATATAAACGTTGATCAACAAAATTCGTAAAATAGATTATCCCTTTGGCAACCGTGAATGAGCCACCCCCATATTCATGGACACGCGTTCTGGCATTAAAATCTTTGGGTAAAACATCATGGGGGCTTGGATTTGCTTTCACAATCACATATCGCCCACCTTCATTGGGGCGCATCTCTGACCAATAAATATCCTCACCATCGATCACCACATCTTGAAAGGCAATTATCGCGCTAGAAGCCATCTCGGCACTTATCGGTGAATCCCAGGTTCCATAGGGGGCAATCGCCATTGTCTCTCTCCTTGGCAAGGTAAAAAAAGAGCCCCTAGGGGCTCTTATAGTTTATTTAGTGAGGGGAATGATGTCTAGGTGAATGACGCTGCGTAGCTTGCGCTTTGTGCGCCACTTTACCTAAAGACGACTTAGCTGAACTGTGTTTTGGCGTTATCGCTTTGCCTTGCTTGCTGGCTGCTCTTTTGCCTCGGTCACCTGCTAAACCAGCAATGGTTTCTTCAAGCTGAACGATACGCTCTTGAAGTTCGTGAGAATGATCATGCCCGTGTGCATGCTTAGCAATCCCTGTGCCATCGGGACCAATAATATCATAACGGTCTTCTTTTTTAATTTTGTCATAGAGTTTGCGATTGATAGTGATATCGCGCTGGTAAAGCTTAGCCATATCTTTTTGATCTTTGGCTTGATTATAACCTGGGATCTTCTCGCGCATCGGCCCTTTCAAGTTGGTGCTACGCGGTTTTGGATCAAATAATTCATTGATATAAAAGCCGAATTCCCGAACACAGGTATCCAGCGCGCTTAACAATCGCCAGCCCGTCTTATCATCACCAGCATATTCTTGACTATCTGACCAATTGGTAAACCAGCGCACTATAGAAGCAAAGGGGCCTTTATACTCTTCGCGCTTTTTATTTTTTTGATCTTGCACCAGATTGCCGAAAGTGGGCTTATCAAATAGCACCGGGCACACCTTAAAGTCGATGGCATCAATTAAATCCATGCCACGTCCTGCGTCTACTACCGTCAACGCAGCATCATATTCATAAGAACGCTTCACCGCACGGTGCAGCAGCAAGAAAAACTGTAAAGGCCAAATCAGAAAACCAAGCACGCGATAAAATAGGTTAGCTTTACTAGCGTTTTCTAACGTGTTAATTAAATCTAAGGCCATGCCTACTAAAGTGCCGCTAACACTTCTGCGTTGATAAATCTTTACCATCTCCATGGCGATTAAAGCCGCCATATGGCGTTGGTTTAAATGAGTATCATGCGAATTCAAAGCCCCAGAAGAGAACAACAGCGCGGCTTTGCCTGGGTTTCGCCCTTCTACCGTGACAATTTTAAAGTGGTGATCGGTAAAAGTGAGCAATCGCGGCATGGGCAATTCAACGTGTTCATCGCCATACTTTTCTTTAAAGTAAGCATTTAATTCACAACGAACATGATTGACCAATTTACGCAGGTCGGTTGGATTGTGCTCATCAAATTTGAAATTTTCTCGCACTTCACGAGTGGAGAACATAAAAGTATTAATTTCACGGCTAAACCAAAAGTTGAGGAACGTCATACCCACAACTGCAGCAATGGTTTTTGCAAACAGAGGAAGAAAAGCGGCCGTGAAGGCTAAACCGAATGACCAGAACCATAAGCCACCGGCAATCGCAGCAGAGATTACCAACAACGAGATAATCGTACCTATTTCTGGCAATAAGCCGTGTGATGTCGGTTTCTTACTCGTACTTTTTTGAGCCATCCAGCTGAAATTAAACATAAGTTCACCTTTAATGATCAACGCTAAAACAACACATGAGATAACACACTATGATGAATAGTGTTTACCCAATGCAAAAAACGTCTCAGGTGCTCTTCCATGAAGCTTGGCATGACTTGCTAATTTGTCTTGCAATCCTGCTTGTTCCAAAAATTGAAAAAGGGCTTGAATTTGTTGTGTCACAACCGGCTTGGCGCGCTCACGTTCTTGCAACCAAACTCCCCACGTCAGTGCTTTACCATCTTCTAGTACTTGTGCACCACGGTTAGTCATTTCAAAGACGCCGCCTTTTTGTGGGACTAAATAGGTTGCCCCTGTTAACTCGTGAGGAAAATGGCTCACGGGAAAATCGATAATCTGTGCGCCGTAGCGCTTTTTTAGTTTTTCGTAATAGCGTCTTTGTTGTTGTGTTCGGCCACCTTGATCGGTCTGTTGATAGACCACCAATAAGATCCCGCCTTTATCTAAATAATCACGCATCGTTTTAGCGCGCCACAAAGCCATATTTAAACGCGTGGTATCTTTGTCATTCACCACGTCAGCGCTAGCAAGCTGTTTGTTGAGTTTGCCATCGGTCACCAACGGCGTTGGAATGAGTGGTGTATGGAGGATCCACAATGGCGGCGTTGCTTTGGGATCTTTGTTATCAAGACTTTGAACAATACGTTGTTCTATATGATATTGAATGGGACTAAAGAGAGTGCGAACTTCTTTATCGGTTTGGCCTTTACGCGTAGCATAACCATTCACAATGACATCCTGCCATAACGCTTGCGCTGCTTGATTTAGCGAAGGATCAGAGATGCCCGTTTTTTCATCATTTAAATCGTTGGCTATGGCACTTTGCACACGGTAAAACAGAGCTGCTTTAGCGCATCCACAACCATGGCTATAGGCACACAGTGACCAACCGGTCACAAGAACACTAACAAGGACAAGTAGGAAGGAACGAAATACCGAGTAATTTTGATATAAGTTATACATCTGAGACATGTTTGCTTACCAAAAGTGTAGCCATTTTATGCCAAATTGAATAATTTGTCCCACTTATTTTTTCATGCCGCGGGATGGCAATGACTTCACAATCCACGTGCTTCTTATAATAGTCGCAGGTTTCATGTAATGAGACGGTGCTTGTTGGGGTTTCGTTCACGACTAAAGCACCAACCGTCACCTTCTCATTGGCTAATACTTTCAATGCGCAAAGCGTGTGATTTAAACTACCCAGATAGGAACCGGTAACCAAAATACACCGATAATTTAAGGCTTTTATCCACTCAAGATTGGTAAATCGCCCCCAAATTGGCGACATTAATCCACCCACGCCTTCAATTAAATGCTGCTTGTGCTGTGTCATTGCCCATTGTTCACGACGTTTGCAAAAATCCAAAAGTTTTTCAATATCAATCTCGCGTCCTTCTGCTAAAGCTGCCATATCCGGCGTCAAAGGCAAGCTAAAGCGCCAAGGGGACACCCAATCAATATTCTTTGGTGTTAGAGGGTATCCTGACGCTTTTAATAAAAGGGCGCTATCGGTATTCGCAACTTCCTCACTCAGTGATGGCCAACCTGTAATAATCGGCTTGCTTGGGACCAACTCGTTCCTCACCGTGGATAATAAGTGTGAGCTCACGTATGTTTTACCGATTTCGGTACCCGTTGCAGTTACAAATATTCCTGTCATACTCTTCTCATTTTGCAATTGGGTTTTTTCGATGAATGCTACTGTATGGCTGCCTTATGCGCAAATGCAAACCGTTTTACCCCCCTTTGAAGTAGAAAGAACACAGGGGTGCACCCTATTTCTTAAAGATGGTCGCAGCTTAATCGACGGAATAGCCTCTTGGTGGAGCGCCTGTCACGGCTATAATCATCCCCACCTTGTAAAAGCCATACAAGAACAGGCTTCTAAACTACCTCACGTCATGATGGGGGGGCTCATACATGAACAAGCTATTCGGTTAGCCAGCCGCTTAGCAGCCATGCTACCGGGTGATTTAGATTATGTATTTTTTAGTGAGTCTGGATCTGTTGCCGTCGAAATTGCGATGAAAATGGCTTTGCAATTTTGGATGAATCAACAACAACCTCAAAAGCATCGTTTTATCAGTTTTGAAAATGCTTATCACGGCGATACTTTTTTTACCATGTCGGTGTGTGATCCACATGATGGGATGCATCGCTTATTTCACCAAGTGCTTCCTAAACAACACGTGCTACCATTACCGACCAGCGATGAATTATTAAATCATTTTGCAGCATGGCTTGAAAAGCATGCGCATGAGTGTGCCGGTGTATTAATAGAGCCTCTGGTCCAAGGCGCTGCTGGCATGAAAATGCATAGTGCACAAACTTTGCATGCCATTGTAAAGCTGTGTCAACAACATCACGTTTTGGTGATAGTTGACGAAATTTTTACTGGTTTTTGCCGCACGGGAACCCTATTTGCCTTTGAGCAAGCCAAGATTTCCCCAGATATCATCTGTCTAGGTAAAGCGCTCTCTGGCGGGATGATGCCCTTAGCAGCAACGATTGCAAATAAAACTATCTATGATGCTTTTTTAATGGATGATCAAAGTAAAGCGCTAATGCATGGCACGACTTTTATGGGACATGCTTTGGGTTGCGCAACGGCCAATGCTTCTTTAGATTTATTTCTACAGGAAGCACGTGTAGCACAAGTTGACGCGATTAATACTCATCTTCATGCCACACTCATGCCCTTAGCAGAAGTCCCAGGAGTACAATCCGTGCGTACTTTGGGTGCAATAGGCGCTATTGAGTTAGTGCGTGCTTTAACGCCTAAAGAGATGAATTGGTTCACCCAACAATGCGTTAATGAAGGCATTTGGTGTCGCCCCATACAAAATGTGGTTTATCTTACGCCAGCGTTAACCATCAATCACTTAGAATTGTCAACCTTAACTGACATTCTCGTTACACAAGTGCAAGCATGGTCTACCCATTTTTATCATACGTAGCCGCTCATCACGTGAAGAATCACTACTGAAATGCTTCGCATCTTGAAAAGCATTGGGTATACTCCCCTTGGACAAAAATAAGCCGTCAAGGAAAACTAGAACGATGCTAGATATTGCAAAATGCATAGCCGAGGAATTAGCAGTTGCCCCAGCCCAAGCGAAGGCAGCGATCCAACTCTTGGATGAAGGTGCGACTGTGCCCTTTATCGCCCGCTATCGAAAAGAAGTCACCAATGGTTTGGATGACACGCAATTACGTCACTTACAAGAGCGTTTATTGTATTTACGTGAATTAGAAGAACGCCGTGACACTATTTTGAAAAGCATCGCTGAGCAAAATAAACTGACTCCTGAATTAGAAGGGCTGATTAAAGCAGCGGATAGTAAAATCCGTTTAGAAGATCTTTATCGCCCTTATAAACCTAAGCGCCGCACCAAAGGGCAAATTGCTATTGAAGCCGGACTTCTTGGTCTCGCTGACAGCTTATTCAACGATCCCACACTCTCTCCAGAAGAAACGGCAACCACATATGTCGATGCAGAAAAAGGCGTAAAAGATATTAAAGAAGCGCTAGAGGGTGCACGCTATATTCTCATGGAACGCTTTGCTGATGATGCTGAATTGATCGGCAAATGCCGTGCATTTATGGAAGAGCACGCCCAATTACAAAGTAAAGTTATCGAAGGTAAAGAGCAAGAAGCCCAAAAATTTCTTGATTATTTTGCGCACAGCGAAGAATGGAAAAAAACGCCATCACATCGTGCCTTAGCGATGTTTCGCGGTAAACGCGAAGGGTTTTTACAATTATCATTGGTGCTAGCAGATGAACAAGCACCCCAACAGATGATTGCCAACCAGTTTAACATTATTGCTAAAGGTCGTTCAGCAGATGTTTGGTTATTAGAGGTGGTGCGTTTTACTTGGCGCATTAAGATCTTAACCCATTTAGAAACCGAATTGCTTACTGCTTTGCGTGAACGAGCAGAAGAAGAAGCCATTGGTGTCTTTAAGCACAATTTACACGATCTGCTCATGGCTGCGCCGGCAGGCGCGCAAACCACGATGGGCTTAGACCCAGGTCTTCGTACTGGTGTGAAAGTCGCTGTTGTGGATAGCACTGGCAAATTGCTAGACACAGAAACGATATATCCTCATGTTCCTCGTCATGCCTGGAAAGAGTCTTTGGCGACGTTGCATCACTTGATTACCAAACACCAAGTTAAATTGGTAAGCATTGGTAATGGCACAGCCTCTCGTGAAACCGAAAAATTGGTTGAAGATTATTGCAAATTATTTCCTGATCAAAAAATAACTAAAGTGGTCACCTCAGAAGCGGGCGCTTCAGTTTATTCTGCATCGGAACTGGCAGCAAAAGAATTTCCTGATCTGGATGTGTCCCTGCGTGGTGCGGTATCAATTGCTAGACGCGTGCAAGATCCTCTCGCTGAGCTGGTAAAAATTGAACCGAAGGCAATTGGGGTCGGACAATATCAACATGATGTGAATCAAACCAAATTAGCACGCACCTTGGATACAGTCGTTGAAGACGCAGTGAATGCTGTTGGTGTTGATCTCAATACCGCTTCTTTAGCGTTACTCACACATGTTGCAGGACTCAATCAGCAAATTGCTGGCAACATTATTATTTATCGTGATGAAAAAGGCTCTTTTAAAAATCGCGAACAATTGAAAAAAGTCCCCCGCCTTGGGGATAAGGCGTTTGAACAAGCCGCCGGATTCTTGCGCATTATGGATGGTGACAACCCATTAGATGCTTCTGCTGTTCATCCAGAATCTTATCCTATCGTTGAAAATATTTTAGGTAAATCAGGTCGTACCTTAAAAGATATTATTGGCAATAGTAGCTTCTTGCATACCTTACAGCCTAAGGACTTTGTCAGCGGCGAGGTTGGATTACCTACAATCGTTGACATTATTAAGGAACTTGAAAAACCAGGACGCGATCCAAGAGCAAGCTTTCGCACAGCCCAGTTCCAAGAAGGGGTTGAAACGCTCGATGATTTACAACCTGGCATGATTCTGGAAGGCATTATCACTAACGTGGCTAATTTTGGTGCCTTTGTGGATATTGGAGTTCATCAAGATGGCTTGGTGCATATCTCAGCCTTGTCTAACGAGTTTGTCAAAGACCCTCGTGATGTCGTCAAGACTGGACAAATTGTTAAAGTCAAAGTGCTGGAAGTGGAGAAAGACAGAAAACGCATCAGCCTGACTATGCGTTTGCAAGAGCGGCCCAGTAACGACGCGCCCAAACAGCAAGCTAGAGCCAAAACGAACAAGACGCGATCAATGCAACCTGCTGTACAAACTGGGGCACTAGGACTTGCGTTACAGGCCGCTTTCAATAAACCTTCTAAAACCAAATAGCTGATAAACCATGGATGGGATCCGCTTAAGAATACAAAGAAGGTTAGATAATTTAACTGCACTCAAGAAGAGGGTGAATAATCAATGGCAGCTAATTAAAGTCTATTTACTCATAGAGCGACCTAAACAACTGCAAAAGCTCTACCAATCACGTATGCAAGGGGTTAGAGAGCTCTTTTTTAAATTCTTCGACAAAACGCATAAAATCCTTGAGCAACGATTAATCGTTGCCAAGGAAAATGCCAATAAGTTTTCGCTTTTTTTATTTCAGCATTTAGAACGTCGCTGGAACGTTTTGCAACCTCGCTTAGACAGCTTAGTGCAAACTTCTTTCGCCATTTCAACGGCAACCTCCACCTTGCAGCTTACGGTGCAAATCACTCCCATCTTGTTGTCGGCACTGCCTGTTTTGGCAGCTTTACCTATGCTAAATGCGCTATTGCCAGATTTCCTCTTTAATAAAACAGTACTTTTTTTTATTATGATGGGGATCTCTGCTTATGCCGGCTACAGTAAATTTAAAGAACTTGAAACACGTGCAAAATTAGACGGACAAATTGAAGTCACTCAACAGCTCAATAAAGCTCAACAACGCCAAATTACAAAACTGCAACAACGTTTAAGTGAATTGGAACGGGTGATTAAGCCCGCCCAAGAAAATCCACAGACACCGTTGTTAACGATCGCACCAACCCCTCTACGCAAGGTGTTAAGTGCACCATTACTAACCGAACTTGAAGAGCGTGCTGATAGAGAACGGGCCCAACTCTCCAAGAGCGCACCACCTGTAGTTGGATTAAAATTATGACAACAGGTAAGATCATCTATCAAGTTGCACTCGATGTTCCGCTGCGCCGGCTATTTGATTATTTAGGGCCTGACAACCAGACCAATCAATTGGCACGCGGTACTCGCGTCAGGGTTCCTTTTGGCCGGCAAACGCTGACGGGGATTATCTTAGGGCATTCCCATGAATCAGCTTTTGAGTTGAGTCAATTAAAAGCTATCCAAACTGTTTGTGATGATACTCCAATCTTCCCTGATGATCTTTGTTCGTTTATCGAAAAGGCGGCTCTGTATTATCATCACCCTATTGGAGAAGTGGCTTTTTGTGGTGCCCCCAGTTTATTGCGTGAAGGCAAAGAGATCATTACGCAAGAGAACATTTCAGCAAGCGAAGTGCAAAGCTCTGATTTAATTTTAAATGATGAACAAACGTGTGCACTGGAAGCCATTTTGCAAGCTCGCGGACAATTTAAGCCCTTCCTTTTAGAGGGGATCACCGGTAGCGGCAAAACTGAAATCTATTTGCGTGCAGCCCAAATTCTTTCAGAACAGCAACATCAAATCTTAATTTTAGTGCCAGAAATATCGCTCACCCCTCAAACACAGCAACGCTTTATTGAATGGTTTGGCAGCAATGTGATTTGCTACCATTCACGTATGACACCCAAAGCCCGGTTTGCAGCGTGGTTAAAAATTCAGCAAGGAGCAACCTCGGTAATCGTTGGCACGAGATCCAGCATTTTTCTCCCTTTTACCAAGCTTGGCTTGATTGTCGTTGATGAAGAGCATGATGCTTCTTTTAAGCAACAGGAAGGATTTCGCTATTCTGCACGTGACATGGCAGTGGTTCGCGCCAAATTATCCCACTGCCCCGTTGTGTTAGGTTCGGCAACTCCCGCGTTTGAAAGTTTGCATAATGCGCAAACAGGCAAATATCGTCACCTCGTATTAAGCACTCGAGCTACTAAGGCGCAGCTACCAACCATGACACATTTGGATATACGCCATAATAAGCTTGATGGAGGGTTATCAGCGCAGCTTGTTGCGCGCATATCAGATCACCTCAAAGCAAAAGGACAAGTGCTATTATTTATTAACCGGCGTGGCTTTGCCCCTACTTATCTGTGTTATGGCTGTGGTTGGATAGCAGAATGTAAGCGCTGTGATGCACGTTTGACTTATCATCAACGAAAAAACGCCTTGATCTGTCATCATTGCAGCTATCAATCTGCTATTCCTAAAGCCTGCCCAAGCTGCCAGAGCGAAGATCTTAACCCCATAGGGCAAGGCACAGAAAAAATCGAAGAAATCTTAAGCAAACGCTTTGCCGATACGCCTATTGCCAGAATCGACAGTGATGCAACGCGCAAAAAGGGGAGCCTAGAAGCACTCTTAGAAAAAGCGCAAAAAAATGAAATACCGCTGTTAATCGGTACACAGATGCTAGCGAAAGGCCATCACTTTCCTCATCTTACTTTAGTCGCTATTGTCGATGCAGACGGCGGTTTGTTTAGTGTCGATTTTCGAGCAGTGGAAAGAATGGCCCAATTGCTCATTCAAGTAGCAGGCAGAGCTGGGCGTGTCCATCAAGCCGGAGAAGTCGTGATCCAAACCTGTTTTCCTGCTCATCCCCTCCTACAACAAATTCGTGAACAGAACTATCCACAATTGGCCGAATCCTTGTTAGCAGAGCGCAGCCATTGCAGGTTACCGCCTTTTGCTCATCTAGCCTTAGTGCGAGCGCATGCTAGCAATCCCCAATTGCCGGAACAGTTATTAGCACAGGTACAAAAGGAGTTAAGCAGTTTACAAATTAAAGACGTCGAGATCTTAGGGCCAGTTCCTGCAACGATGTATCGACGCCAAGGTAACTACCGGTATCAGTTATTAATTCAAGCACAAACACGAAAACCTCTGCATCAAGTTTTAAGTTATTCAACATCTATCTTAGAAAAATCGCCTTTAGCGAAACGTCTACGCTGGTCCTTAGATGTGGATCCCTTAGAAATGTTTTAGAATAGGCACAATTCTTGGATACCAACCTATAATATACCTATAGATAGTTAATGAGCTCACGCCAACCATGACAAAAGATTATGCTAAAAAGCGCCGGCTTCACACACCGAGGTCACGAGATCATGTGCCTGTGGCTAGCACCGTATTCTTGCCGATGTGGGCATGGATGATAGCCGGACTCGCCTTAGGGCTTACGCTAGCAGCCATGTTGTATTGGAAATTAAATGCCAAACATCAATTACCGCAAGTAGCGACCATTTCCATTGAAGAGGTGGGACAACATGGCACAACCAAACAACAAGTGAGTGCCGAATCGCAAGATGAAAAAAGTAACCGCTTTGATTTTTACACGGTATTACCCAACATGACGATGGATATTCCTGAGTCTACTCCTGCTCCGGCAGCCACAAAACCTAATACGGTGATAGCAGAAGCACCTAGCACTCCCACCATTGACTTAGCCACCCAAACACCCGCGAAAGATTTTATTGTACAAGTGGGAGCGTTTCGGACCATTGGACAAGCTGAAGAACTAAAAGCGCAACTGGCGCTTTCCGGAGTGCAAGCCAGTGTGCAAACTTTTGAAAGAAGCCCTGCCGAAATCTGGCATCGCGTCTATATTGGTCCATTTGCTAACAAACAAGAGGCGCTGGCTTTGCAGCAACAGTTGCAACAAACCCAAGCTCTCCATAGTTTGGTCTTAAAAATGCGAGTATAATGTCAGGCTATTTACTGGCAAAGCAAAGGAGTTACCCTTGGAACAATTCAGAGGAACAACTATCGTTGCCGTTCGAAAAGGCAACCAAGTAGCCCTGGGAGGGGACGGCCAAGTCTCTTTTGGTAATACCATCTTTAAGTCTAACGCTAAAAAAATTCGCAAACTTTACAATCAGCAAGTCATTGCCGGCTTTGCCGGCGGCACCGCCGATGCCTTTACCCTTTTTGAACGCTTTGAGCGCAAACTGGAAATGTATCAGGGCCATTTAACCCGAGCCGCCGTAGAGCTAGCCAAAGATTGGCGTACCGATAAAATGCTACGCCGCCTAGAAGCGATGCTGGCGGTTGCAGATAAAGAGGCTATTTTAATCATTTCCGGAAATGGCGATGTGATTGAACCTGAAAAAGGCATTATTGCCATTGGATCAGGCGGTCCCTTTGCACAATCTGCAGCAACTGCGCTTATGGAAAATACCAATCTAGAGGCAAGAGCCATTGTTGAAAAATCTCTCAACATTGCTGCTGATATTTGCGTCTATACCAACAATCATCTCACCATTGAAGAAATCAATCTTCACCAGTAATTGCGAGTCGTTATTTATGAGTACTTCTGTTATGACCCCCCGCGAGATAGTTCACGAGCTCGATAAGCATATTATCGGGCAAGAAGCAGCCAAACGCGCTGTCGCGATTGCCCTGCGCAACCGCTATCGACGCATGCAAGTTCCACAAGAATTGCGTAATGAAATTACCCCCAAAAATATCCTGATGATCGGTCCAACCGGTGTCGGCAAAACTGAAATTGCCAGACGCCTTGCCAAATTGGCCAAAGCTCCGTTCATCAAAGTGGAAGCCACTAAATTCACAGAAGTCGGTTACGTCGGACGTGATGTTGAATCCATTATTCGCGATTTAGCTGAAATGTCTTACAAAATGACACGTGAAGAAGAATTAGCTAAAGTCACAGAACGCGCCTTTGATGCTGCCAACGAACGTATTCTAGATGTACTAGTGCCTCGTCCCGGTTTTAAATCAGCACCTGTTGAAGAACAAGTTGACAGTGCCGCAAGAGCAGCTTTTCGCGAAAAGGTACAAAGCGGGCTCATTGACGAACAGGAAATCGAAATCGATATCGCTATGCCCAGCGTCGGCGTTGAAATCATGGCACCTCCTGGCATGGAAGAAATGACTAGCCAGCTACAAGGGATGTTTCAAAACTTAACGCCTAATCGGACCAAAACTCGTAAGCTCAAAATTAAAGAAGCTCGTAAACTATTGCAAGAAGAAGAAGCCGCAAAGCTAATTAACGAAGAAGAAATCAAAACCAGCTCACTCGAGCGTATGGAACAACATGGTATTGTCTTTATTGATGAAATCGACAAAGTCACCCAACGCTCCTCACAAAGCGGTGGGGCCGATGTCTCTCGAGAAGGCGTACAACGAGATCTGCTTCCTTTAGTTGAAGGCTGTACTGTCAACACCAAATATGGCTTAGTCAAAACTGACCATATTTTGTTCATTGCCTCAGGAGCATTTCACTTATCAAAGCCCTCAGATCTCATTCCTGAGTTACAAGGGCGCCTGCCGATCCGCGTTGAACTCGATGCGCTGAAAGCTAAAGACTTTATTCGCATTTTAACTGAGCCCGATGCTTCTTTAACCTTACAATACAAAGCCTTGCTGTCAACAGAAGGGGTCACGATTGATTTTGAAGCCTCGGGAATTGAACGAATTGCTGAATATGCTTGGCAAGTAAACGAGCGTACTGAGAACATTGGTGCAAGACGCTTACATACGGTGCTTGAACGTTTATTGGAAAAGATTTCATTCGAAGCAAGCGAAATGAACAATCAAACCTTTATTATTGACAAACCCTATGTTGAACAACAACTCGCTAATTTAGTAGAAGATCAGGATCTCAGTCGGTTTATTTTGTAAATGATGAAAAACGATACAGTCGATTTTGGCTTTAAAAAAGTGCGCACCGACGAGAAACAACAACTCGTCGCGCGCGTCTTTGATTCCGTGGCAAGTCGTTATGATATTATGAACGATTTGATGTCTTTAGGAATACACCGGCTTTGGAAGCGCCATGCGGTTGCTTTATTACAGATCCGCTCTAACCATCATGTCCTTGATCTGGCTTGTGGCAGTGGCGATCTTGCCTTATTGATGGCCCCTTCACTCAAAAATGGTGAAATTACGCTGTCTGATATTAATAGTAACATGCTAAACCTTGCCAAAAACCGCTTGCTTGATAAAGGCTTTATTGGCAATACGCACTTTAGCCTCGCCAATGCAGAATGCTTGCCCTTTCAAGCGAATACCTTTGATCGCATTATCATGGGTTTTGGCTTGCGCAATGTTACCCATAAAGAACAAGCACTTGCCAGTATCTATCGGGTGCTCAAGCCTGGTGGACGTGCCATTATTTTAGAATTTTCACACCCAACCAATGCTTTATTATCCAGCTGGTATGACAAATATTCTTTCCATGTACTGCCATTTTTAGGCAAGATAATGGCAAATGATGAAATGAGTTACCGTTATCTCGCTGAATCCATTCGAATGCATCCTTGCCAAGAAAAACTGAAAGACATGATGCAACAAAGTGGCTTTGATGTTTGTGACTATTTTAATTTGACTGGCGGCATTGTGGCAATTCATCAAGGGATAAAATACTAATGGATTTATTAAATCGTTTTGCCATGCACCTCCTGCCCTTATTAAATTCTGTAATCACCCACCTTGACAAAGAAGCTTATCGGTTCCTGGCGCCTTTCGAAAACAAAACAGTGTGTTTTCAAATCGAGCATTTTCCCCCTATGTATTTTCGAATTCATAAAGACGGTTTAAAAGTGATTCCCGCTCTTTCTGATGAAAAATGCGATACCACATTTTCAGGCCCCCTAAATGCCTTTATCAGTATGATATTCACTAAAAATCGCGTTCAACAAGGGTTACACATTCGGGGTGATTTAGAATGCGCTAAAGCGCTTTATGACACTTGGCGCTTTTTAGATCTCGATTTCGAAGGTACTTTAGCTAATTATATCGGCGGTGATGCAGCAAGAGGCATGAGTGAAGGGCTGAGTAAAGGTCATGAATGGTTCAAAAAAACCTTTGATGCAAGATCTCAAGACCTAGGTGCTTATTTGCAAGATGAAAAGAAATGGCTTCCCACTAAAGTAGCAATGGAAGATTTTTTTAACGATGTAGATAGTTTGCGGCTAGAGGTAGAACGACTGAGTGCCCGCCTCGATCACTTGCTTGCCAATATGGCTAAAGGGAATTAAATGCGCTTTTTTGCTCGAACGTTGCGCCTTATTCATATCAATATTGTTCTTTTAAAACATGGTCTAGACAAGATTGTTTGGGCCACACCGATTTTTCGTCCACTGAATGTTTTTATTTTGTTTTTTCCTTGGCGTTGGTTTAGAGAACGTGAACAACCAACGGGTAAATCAATCCGTTTAGCACTAGAAGAGCTAGGTCCCATTTTTGTTAAATTTGGCCAGTTATTATCGACAAGACGTGATGTGTTACCAGATGAGATTGCTGACGAATTAGCTAAATTACAAGATAACGTGCCTCCATTTGATGGCGTATTAGCAAAAAAAATAATTGAACAAAGCTTACAGCAACCCCTAGAAGCTATTTTTGCAGAATTTAATATTACCCCGCTGGCCTCAGCCTCAATTTCACAAGTTCATCCAGCCGTATTACATGATGGAACCAAAGTTGTTGTGAAGGTACTGCGGCCTAATGTCACTAAACAAGTTCATCAAGATGTGGAATTGATGCAAACCTTTGCTAAAATTATCCACCGAGCTATTCCTAGGGCCCGCCGCTTTCATCCTATCGAAGTGGTTGAAGAAATTAAATGCACTTTATTTGAAGAATTAGATTTCTTGCGTGAAGCCGCGAATGCCTCACAACTACGTCGTAACTTTAGCGGTTCAGAAAGCCTGTATGTTCCTCAGGTTTTTTGGGAATACTCACGAAGAAATATATTAGTGACGGAACAGATCTATGGCATCCCTATTTCCGATATCAAAGCGTTAAAAGCAAAAAATGTGGATTTGAAACGTTTAGCTGAACGCGGTGTCGAAATCTTTTTTACCCAAGTTTTCCGTGACTGTTTTTTTCACGCTGATATGCATCCTGGCAACATTTTTGTTGGCACCGATGATCCTTTGAATCCCCGTTACATTGCGGTAGATTTTGGCATTATGGGAACCTTGGGGCCTGAAGATCAACGCTACCTTGGTGAGAATTTCTTAGCTTTTTTTAAACGTGATTATCGCCGTGTCGCAGAACTCCATGTGCAATCAGGCTGGGTACCTCCCCATACCCGTATTGAATCATTTGAATCGGCCATTCGTACGGTTTGTGAACCCATTTTTGAGCGCCCCTTGAAAGACATTTCAATTGGCCAAACTTTATTACGCCTGTTTCAAACAGCAAGACAATTTAACATGGAAGTGCAACCACAATTAGTTTTGCTACAAAAAACGTTACTCACGGTCGAAGGTCTAGGAAGGCAATTGTATCCTGAACTTGATTTGTGGCATACCGCAAAACCTTTTCTTGAAAAATGGATGGCCCAGCATTTTGGCCCTAAAGCCTTACTCTATACCTTGCGCAACAAATTTCCAGTATGGAGCGCAAAAATGCCAGAACTTCCTGAAGCTATTTATGACATTCTGCGTTTTTGGCAACATGAAACACATTACTTAAGTTACAGACACTCACCACTTCATCGCAAAGAACGCATATCCAAACGCAAATGGCATTGGGTGCTCAAACTGTTAGGGGCCACCCTGATTGCGACTTGCATCAGTATTGGCCTGTTGCACCCAGAATTGGATGCCGTATCACAGTTCTTATCTGCTCATCAACCATGGCTGTTAGGGGCAGGTATCGGTTTGGGTCTCTTTTGTCTTTTTAAATGAACACCTTAGTAAATCATGGCGTTAAAGAACTGTCAGAAGCGCTGACCTTAAACGATACCGAGCTTGCCACTCTCATTATTCATCACCCTGATTTTAGTGCTGACTACGTAGGCTTTCGTGCTTACCTTTGGAACCAACTGGATGTGTTAGCTTTTTTGCAAGCAAGCACTTTGCCCATGCCGCTGACCAACACTTTCTTAAACGTTAAAATGCTTGCCCACCGTTTTAGTATTGATGGCTACATTACGATGTATTCTGACAACACTCCTATTCCCTTTATGCTGGGAGGACATATTGCCAAAATCGCAATGAATGAGGCCTACCTCTCATTAGACGTTTATGCCCAATTGCATCCACAGAGCCAGCTAGAAGATGTGGTAGATGCGCTCGCTTTCTCCTGTGCACCTGACTTTAACGGTCAAAACGCCATGATTTATTTAAGGCAAGAAAACCCCCTGCCCCTATATATTCCCTCTGGCTGGGAAGGGCATATCATTGGGCTCGTTATCCACAACGATACCCTTTATATTTGTAATCGTGGTGAAGGCAGTGATAGTGAACATGCAATTGTTGTTTATCATATTGGCAATCAAGAAGCTCTTAACGCTGAACTTATCGATAGATTGATCTTAAGGGAAGAAAGTAGGAATTTCATTCAAAAAGAACTCCATGAACTCTTAGAACTCACTGAAATAAATAGCATAGCAGGTCCTGTCCAAACCGTCGGCAACTGTGCTTGGTTTAGCGCCATTGAAAGCATTCATGCGATGTTGATTGCCAAAGATCCAATGACAGCCGATATTTTCTTTAAGGATTGGGTCGCGTTTGATTTAAACTTAAGCTTGTCCTCATTACCTTTGCTTGAAGATCCCCGCGCACAAGCGATGCAAGATGAAGTGCTCAGCAAAATCTTACTATCACAGCATAATGCGTTCGACTTACATCACGTTGAGCGAGGTCATTATATTTTAGAGCATGTACTTGATCCCTCTTCCTTATTAAAAAGCCTAGCAGATCCGCTTTTTCATCAAGCCCTCATTAACAACCAAAGCGAGATACCAAATCAGGATAGGCTTCATCTCTTAGATATCCTTGACCCACCACAGCCCCTCAATATCACAACAATACCGACATTTAATGAACAACAACTGCTTTGTCTTGCCCAAATCCCGTGCCAGGCAGAATGGATTTAGGGTAAAATACAGTAACTTTATTCATTTTGAGGAAGTTATATGGCAGACTGTCTTTTTTGTCAAATGGCGCAAGGGAAAATCCCAACAGACAAAGTTTACGAAGATGATCAGATTTTTGTGATTAAAGATATTCGCCCCAAAGCCAAAGTGCATTTGCTCGTGATCCCTAAAATCCACATTGACTCTCTGATTGATGTGAAAGAGCAGCATAGCCCCTTATTAGGTTATATGATGACTTCACTGAATAATTTCGCTAAAGAGCAGGGACTCAGTGGCTTTCGTACCATTATCAATACCGGCAAAAGTGGTGGCCAAGAAATATTTCATTTACATATTCACCTTATAGGTGGCGGGAATTTGCCCGTATTTTAGCAAAGAGGAGTTTTTACAATGGGTATCGGCGGTATCAGTCCAGGATCATTAATTTTGATTTTTCTGATAGTAGTATTACTCTTTGGCACTAAGAAATTACAAACGCTAGGAGAAGATTTCGGTAAAGCCATTAAAGGTTTTCGTAAAGGTCTTAATGGTATCACTGACGAAAGAAAATCGGGCGAATAATCTATGTTTCAAGTTGGCTTTGGCGAAATTGTCGTCGTGATCATCGTTGCACTATGGGCATTTGGTCCTGAACGTCTTCCTGCCTTAGCAAGAGTTTGTGGTCGCTACATTGGACGAACCAGACAATCCTTCCTGGCGATTAAACAAGAATTCCAAGATGAACTTAATAAATCTGAGAAGCCAAAGGGTTAATGGTGGAAAATCTTGAAAAGTATTTACCCCACCTAATCGAGCTGCGCCAACGGCTCATCCGCTGCGCTTTAGCTTATGGTTTGCTTCTTATCCCTTTGATAATCTTTAGTAGCGAGCTGTACACCTTGTTTGCAGGACCTATTTTACAGTCACTGCCAAAAGACGGCATGCTGATTGCAACAGAGGTTGTCACGCCCTTCACGGCCCCACTTAAATTAGCACTATTTACCGGTTTAATATTGCTGATACCTTATATTCTCCATCAAATATGGCGGTTTGTTGCTCCAGGGCTTTATCCGAATGAGAAGCGAATGATCTTTCCGATTGTCTTGATGAGCACCTCACTGTTTTACCTTGGAATGTTGTTTGCCCATTTTTTTGTGCTCCCCATGGCATTAGGATTTTTCATGCATGTGGCACCTAAAGGGGTCACTGTCATGACCGACATGACACATTATATGGATTTTGTGTTGGTACTGTACTTTGCATTTGGTGCGTCATTTCAAGTACCTATTGTGACCTTTATCTTAATTCGCACAGGCATCACTTCCGTTGCCGCATTAAAAAAGCATCGCCCTTATATCATTGTCGCTGCTTTTGTCATTGGCATGCTGTTAACACCACCGGATGTGGTGTCACAAATCCTGTTAGCCATTCCCTTGCTAGGGCTGTTTGAAGGTGGTGTGCTCATGGCAAAATGGCTACCAAAAAAGGATCAGAGCAGATCTCTTTCTGCCGAGAGAGATCCACTCTGATAGGACTTCCAAACAAACTTAAAGATGACAGCTCCTTGAAAGTGGACGTGGTGTGGCAACTAAAGCTGCCTTGCTATGGCTAACTGCTTTATCATCGCCTGCACATTGCGAAAACATCAATACTTTAACTTGATGCATCTCTAGCTCCCTAACAAGCTCTTCGAGTCCGTTTTGGGTTTGCAGATCTCTTGAGCAAGGATGCTCAATACTGTAAGTTGCTAGAAGCTCTGCTGCCTCTGCTTTTGACACATTTGGAATAACGAGTTGCTTACCCGAGCGTGTCTCCAGAGAATGGCATTTTTCTTTATTGGCTAACACTGCCTTAATCAGCTGCCTCATATCTTTGACTTCAACACCATTGATCTTTTCAATGATCTCACCAGAAAACCCTTCATAACCATGTGAATAGTGATTTTTCAATACCGAATTGATCACTAATATTTGCTCTTCTTTACTGCTCTTGGCTTGATTAGTATAAGATCTTCCCCAGTCAGTTTGTAAATTTTTAGAAACTGGCTGCACCACAATCGAACCTGCAATAATAAAATAAGTGGGTTGCTGTCCGTAAGAGCGTGGCAAAATGGCATGAGTGGTGGAAAAAGAGTCTGTTAACTTGAAAGTGTGTGATAATACTTTATTAGCGCGCAATATTTTAAAGGTAATGTTATCTCCCATTTTGCTGCTATTAATTAAATAACGATAATCGACATGCTTTAAGGATTCAAGCCGAACACTGCCATCGTTGTTAACTACCGTGCCATTCACTTCTAAAATTACATCTCCGACTTCAAGATGATTTTTAGCACAGGATAGGGCCGGAATACTGCGGATCAAAATACCGCTTAAGTGTTCCCCTAAACCATATTTTTCGCGTAAATAAGGATTTTCCATGGTCTGAGTTTCTAAATTTAAAGAAGGGAAGCCCATATTCTTAGTGCGCACTTGACGAATAAAATGCTTTACAATGTCCGCTGGGATCATATACCCAATATTTTGGCCCCCTCTTAAACTCTGATGGACAACACCCACCACCTGTTTATTTCTATCAAGCACAGCACCACCACTATTACCGGGATTAATAGGCGCACTTACTTGGGTACTCAGCATCATCTGTTCGCCATGGGCATAAAAATCATTTTCTATCCGCGATACTTTCCCTGTTGTTATACAATAGCCTTCACCACCAATCGGAAAACCATGCACCGCGACTTTCTGCATTTGTTGCGGAGTATTTCCTAAACTCAAGGCAGTAGTTTTTTTCCAAAATTCAGGATCGTCAACTTCTAACATAGCAAGATCACATTCATGACTGACCGCTTTTAGCGTAGCGGGATATTTGACTGAATCGTTGGCAAGCTCAACTTCTAAAAAAATGGAACCACCCGCCACGTGGGCATTCGTAATAATCTTGTGTCCGTCAATCACAAAACCAGAACCCGTCCATCTCTCAATGGTTGGCTCTCTCCAGGGGGATTGGTAATCGTATTCAGAGGCAGTGGTAAAAATTTTAACGGCGAATTGTTTGTCGTTGGCTTTAGTCGAGGCACCTTGCTTACTCATCATTCCTCTCCTTTTTCATCCGAAATGGGACGACCTACAACCTAACTATAGTTTAGATTTTGGTGATGAGTAGGAAATGAGATTAAAGACTGGATAGTTACTCAGGAGTATCTAACTCTTCCCAGCGCGCATAGGCGTTTTGAAGGTCTTGCTCTAAAGTACTCAACTGTGTGTGAATGCGTTGTACTTCATCCTTAGGTTTATTGTAAAAATCAGGGGAACACATTGTTGCTTGAACATTTTTAATATCTTGTTCAAGTTTTTCAATCTTTGAAGGAAGATTGGCCAACTCTCGTTGTTGATTATAGCTTAGCTTGTTTTTGGGATTTTCTTTGATTTCTTTTTCTTTAGCTGGCTTAGGCGCACTCTTGAGTGGTTTAGCCACAATGGATTTACGTTGTAGAAAATCACTATAACCACCCACATCAATTGTGATCCCATTATCGGTGAAAGCGATACAATGCGTTGCAATATTATCAATGAACTCTCTGTCATGGCTGATGATGATGACGGTACCCGGATAATTCAACAACACATTTTCTAACACATCCAAAGACTCTATATCGAGATCATTGGTTGGTTCGTCTAGTACTAACAGATTGGCAGGCTTTGAAAATAACTTTGCTAACAATAAGCGATTTTGCTCGCCACCCGATAGGGTTTTAACTTGAGCACGACATTTACTAGGTGAGAATAAGAAATCACCTAAGTAACCCACAATGTGGCGTCTTTTGCCATCAATCTCCACAAAATCATCACCCTCGGCTACATTGCTCATTACCGTTTCTTCAGGGCGAAGTAAATCACGGGTTTGATCAAAAAAGGCAATTTGATTGGTGGGGCTGTGTTTAACATATCCTTCATTAGGCTTTATCAACCCAAGCAGCAACTTCACCAATGTGGTTTTACCAGAACCATTTTGGCCGACTATCGCGATTTTATCACCTCGTTGTATGGTAAAACTAAAATCATCGACTAAACGTTTAACACCATCATAGGAAAAAGAAATATTAGCCGCTTGTATGACGGTTTTGCCCGCGGTGTTACTAGGATCATTGACGGAAAAAATCGGCTTATCTTTGACTTCTCGCCGCTGTGATCTTTCTTCACGCAGCCTCAATAATGCGCGCACGCGACCTTCATTACGCGTACGTCTAGCCTTTACACCTTGTCGTAACCATTGCTCTTCTTCCGATAACTTTTTATCAAATAAAGCATTGTGTCTTTGCTCTTCTATATTGGCAGCCATTTTGCGCGCCAGATATTGATCATAGTCGGCAGGGTACGAGGTTAATTTACCCCGATCAAGTTCCACGATCCTGGTCGCAACAGCACGTAATAGCGCTCTATCATGAGTAATAAAGATGATTGTTTTGGGATATTGTTTCAACATGGTTTCTAACCATGAAATCGCATCCAGATCGAGATGATTAGTAGGCTCATCGAGTAATAAAATATCTGGCTCTTCTACTAATGCGGCACCTAGAGCAACTCGACGACGCCACCCTCCCGATAATTCTGACATTTTCTTATCTGCGGGCAGTCCCAGCGCATCAATGACTCGTTCAATACGTTGCTGAATAACCCAGCCACCTTGTTGTTCAATTTTATGCTGTAATTCATTAAGTTTATTGAGCCAAGCATCATCGTGATTGTCCAATTGCATAGTCAGTTGATGATATTCAATTAAAATATCACGCAAGCCTGCCAGACCTTCAGAAACGGCTTCATAAACTGTCATTTCGGTTAACTCAGGTAATTCTTGTTTGAGCATGGCTATGCGCAAATAATTGGGCTTAATAATTTGCCCACTATCGGCAGCGATGGTTTGCGAAAGGATCCTAAACAGCGTTGATTTACCTTCACCATTGCGGCCAATCAGTGCAATGCGTTCATTCGCCTCAATATCAAAGTTAACATGATCCAGTAATGGAAATTCACTGACCGAAAAATAGAGATCTTTCAAGGTGACTAGGGGCATGAAGTGTCTAAATACCATTATTGATTAATCAGGCGCGAGTATACCGAATTACTTATATAAAAGACAAGAACCCGAGTATCTACACATTTTGTCATTTCACTAAAGTGCCGATCTTATAAAGGTATTCCTAATTTAATGGCCCAAACTGTCCATGCACCCAGAAATTTCTAGGCAAGAACTCAGTGATGCCATCCGTAACAATAAAATTACCATCGTGTATCAACCTTTGGTGAACATTCATGCAGCCAATCAAATTATCGGCTTTGAAGCACTGGTGCGCCTTAAGACGGCAAACGGCATTGAAGTCACAGCAGAAAGGATCCTTCACTTAAGCGAAGAATTTCAGCTGTTAAAAGAATTAACGCAATGTATCATTACTTTGGGGCTAAAGGGCTATCTACAGTTATTACCTAAATTTCCCCACGCTTATGTGGCCATTAATCTATCGGCATCGGATATTGATGAAAGCCTCATACAACATTTGTGGAAAACGATGCAGGATAACGCTATCAAACATTCTCAAGTGATGATCGAGCTCACCGAACGCGTCGCTATGAATCAACAGGCAAATCAACATCTGAAAACATTACGTCAAGCCGGGCACAGTTTAAGTATTGATGATTTTGGCTCAGGCGCATCTAATGTCCGTTATCTACAAGAATTAACACCCGACATTGTCAAAATTGACAAAGCCTTTGTCGATTGGTCAGGTGATGAGGGACCTGTATCGACTTTGCTCACCCAACTGATTACCATAGGGAAAACCTTACACGCCAAGGTGGTCGTTGAAGGGGTTGAAACAAAATGTCAAGCCGATAAAATTATGGCTTGTGGCGCACACTTTGGGCAAGGATATTTTTGGTATCCCCCTTTGTCGGTAGCAGAAATTTTACAACTAAACTCATAGGACAGATGTGACCAAATCAGATCAATTAGTCGTTCTTCTGCATGGCATTGCTAGAACCTCATTATCAATGAGACCTATTGAGAAAACCTTAGAAAGAAAAGGCTATTCCACCCTTAATATTCATTATCCTTCGCGTACTAATACGATTGATAACCTTGCCACCTTTGTCTATGAAAAAATGAGGGAACATCCGCTAGAACACCAAAGCGTGCATTTTGTCACTCATTCGATGGGAGGACTCGTAGTACGAGCCTTACTGACTCAGCATGCCATAGCAAACGTTAGTCGTATCGTGATGTTAGCTCCTCCTAACCATGGTTCTGAGGTTGCTGATTTCATCCACCTTTACCAACCGTTTAAAGCCTTTTATGGCCCCGCACTTAGCGAGCTCACCACTTTGCGGGCCAAACAACATCCTTTTGCGGCCATCCCAAGCCAATATGAACTTGGCGTGATAGCAGGATCTTTCAATATCGACCCTATCTGTTATTTTATGTTACCCAAAGGCCATGATGGTAAAGTCAGCATTAAAAGCACACAATTACCTGGCATGAAAGATCATCTGATTTTGCCAAGCGGACATTCTTTTATGATGTACAACCCAAAAGTGCTGGAGCAAATCACTTATTTTTTAGCCAATGGTCATTTTTTTCGCGAAAACAATAATTCACCAAAAACCACATAAGCCAAATAATAAATAAAAACCGGCTTAATGATAAAATTCACGACTAGTAATAATCTAAAAAACCATTCCTGACTTTTCCAGAGGATTTTTGCATAAAGCGGTATTGTTATTATTTGGTGGGGGAAAAAGAATAGACACGAGATTTTATAAACAATATAAAAGCCGATGCTAGCGCAAATACCTGCGCTAGCATGTACCAAGAAATTATTTTTTAACATATTTCCAAAACCCCGGTAATAACAACACACTTATTCCTACCCCGATAACACACAATGTGCCACCAATGGTAATCGCTTGATGTAAGCCAAACACGCCAGCCATGAAACCGGCCTGCGTATTGCCCAATAAAGGTCCACTCATATAACTCAGCATTTCTAAGCCCGCCATCCTGCCTCGAATACTATCAGGAATGGTTTCATTCCAAATCGTGGTTCGAAAAATGCCACTGATACTGTCAGCAGCGCCCGCCAACATCAGAAAAAACAACATCCACCAAGGATTGAGTGACAGACCAAAGACAATGATCGAAATCCCCCAGCCCATTGCAGCCAGAGCAACCGCTCTACCATGGCGCACGATCTTTTTTGTCCAACCACTAAACACGGTAATCAATAAAGCGCCCAAGGCAGGGCTTGAGTAGAGCAAGCCTAACCACTTGGTGTTATTGAGCGTAAGGGCGATTGCAGGAAATAAGGCATTAGGCATTGCGAATACCATCGCAAAAAAATCAACCACATAAGTGCCAAGTAACTCGGGACGAGACATGGCATAGCGGACTGCCTCAAGCACACTCTTTAATGACGGCGGCGCCTGGGTTTCTAAGGGTGGCATCGCTTTAATCATTAAGATGGCAACAATGGAAAGCACAAAGGTGAGTAAATCAATCACATAGGTAAAGGGTAAACCTAAGGTTGCGATAATGATCCCTGCGACAGCAGGTCCTGCTAACCACCCCACCGTCGATTTAAATGTTCCCAACACAGCAGCAGCTTGGATCTCTTCATGTTTCACCAAACGCGGCGTCATGGCATCAAGAGAGGGGCGATGGATCCCATTTAAAGCGGATAAACAGCCTGAAATCACATAGATAAGCCATAAGCTAGGATGAGATAATAAAGCATTTGCCAAGAGCAGTAGACATCCAAACGCCAGACCAAGCTCTGAATAAACCAAGAGCTTCCTTCTATCCATGGCGTCCGCTAGCGCGCCACCAATGAAAGCCGTGATCAATAAAGGAACAAGCTCAACCACACCTAATAAGCCCACCATTAACGTTGAATGAGTGAGTTCAAACACCTGATAAGGTAAGGCGACGAAGGTCATCATGGTGCCAAAAAAGGAAATAAATTGGCCAAAATACAAATAGCGATAATCGCGGTTGTTTTTTAAAGGGGAAAGATCGAGCAGCATGATAGGGATCCAAAGCTAGCGAAAAAGGGATTTCTTCGCTAGCATAGCGCATGGATCATAAAAAGTTAACTATTAAGGCGCACAAAGCGCTTTATTGGCTTGCTTATCATCCACATAATCAGAAGATATGACCTTCATTTTATCTGCATCGTAGAAATCTTTGGGGTTTTCCAAAACAATCTTTCTCGCATAGTAATGAACTAAGGTTTGCACTTTTTCTTGACTGCCTTCTAGACGACGCTTTGATTTAGACTTTTTAAGGTCTGCTTCTAACAGCACCGTCGCCACTTGCTGTTCCAGTTCTGGCAGGGTCCTCAAATAGGGAGAACCTACCCAGCCTTCGCTGAGCTCATAACCGTCTTTAGCAGGGATCCCTTGCTCGTCAAGCCTTACCCGGAGCTTACTGATACCAAAAAGAACAGATGAGACCTCATTAAAAAAGAATAGACCCATCGTGCCACCAACCGCAGCTAGGCCTAAGGCAAAAGATGCATTGATGGGTAGTAACAATGGCAAAACAAAATAGCTGACCCCCGCCAGCGTTGCCCCACTAGCAATTCGCACAAACCATTCCTTAAAGAAATTTATGTTGTAAGTGTCTGTTGATGGGTTATTGGCTATCATTCTCTCTAACCGCGTGACACTCAGCTTTTGGCTATCCGCTACGGTAACAATATTAGGATTACTCATGAATAAAATGCTTCTGGCATTGTTTAAGGTGATGTTTTCCTTAAGCTCACGCAAGTTTTCTGAAGTAACCTCATTAACGTTTTGTAGAACACCGCGGCTAAAAGCATTAAACAGGCTCCAATCACCACAGGTATTCCCTTCTTGCCTAGAGCATTTTTCATAACGAAATCTTGCGCGATGTTTGCGCATAAAGCCTTTAGAAGCTTCTAGCACATTATCAGCACAAGCTGTTTTAATCCCCATAGAATCTAAATGTCTTAATAACACATGTCTTGGCGTTAAAGGCAATGAATAATTACCTAAAATGGTTTTACCATTCTTATTATTATTAAGCGTCATTCTACTTTGTGAGATTAAGAAATTCTTAATGTTGTTTAATTGGATCTTAAATTCTTTAGGATGCCCTTCTTCGTCAACATAGTTATCTCTATTCTCTGGCAATGCAGCATGAGCTTCATGCGCCTGAAATAAGCGTCGATACTCGGCGTTATCAAAGCCAGAGATTTCTGCTAGCAGGGTGGTCCAATGAATATTATGGTGGTTAATGCAAAGAGCCACTTTAAGTTTGTCGCAGGGTAAATCACGGTGTTTCTTTAACATCAAAAAAGCAATCATTGACAAAAATTGTTCTTGCAAATTACTGCTGACTGCTTGTTTATCAATTGCGGCTTGGTTATCGGTGATCTCAGGGCAATTGACCAGGGTAAAAGCACTGTTATCTTCAGTGCGAATGACGCGACCTTCTCCATATTCGCCAAAATCTTTGCGAGGATATTTCTTAAGATAGGCCTCTTGATAAGCATAATAGAGATCTTTTAAATCATAATTGGTTAACAACTCACCCAGATCAGCCGACATCCTAGACCCCTTTTTGCTACATCTATGACAAAAGGGCTATAATATGCGACCAGCTAACTAATGTAAACGACTTTTAAGGGCGTGTAGCTACCCAATGCCTTATTGGCATTCCTTTTTTTGGATTGTCACCATGAGGGGCAATGGGCCAATTAAACGAGGATGAGAAGGGGGTTTATTAATAGGTAAGACGCTTACAAAAATCTGGCATTTTTGAGTAGATAATATATAGGCATCCTCACTGGTCTGGGTAATCGCCTTCACCCAATCTGAGCTTTCCAATTGCTCATACACTTCTTTTGACTCCGTAATCACTTTCAATCGGCGTAAACTCTCAGCGGCAGGCGGTAGCGCTGCCAATAACGTTTTTGCCACAAGCAATAAACTGATGGAAACAATAGTTCGCAATAACATAGCAAATCCTTTTGCTCATTTTTTTAACGATGATGATTAACCATCTTTTCTGTTGCTGTCACCAAGGCATCCGTAATGCCAGGCTCAGCAGCCGAATGGCCTGCATCTCGTATCACATACAATTCACTGCCCGGCCAAGCCAGATGCAATGCACGCGCATTTTCAAACGGGCAGATCATATCGTAACGACCATGCACAATAATTCCCGGGATCCCCTCTAACTTATAGGCATCTCTCAAAATTTGATTGGGCTCTATAAAGCATTCATTTACAAAAAAATGAGTCTCAATTGCCGCAAGAGACGCCGCCGTATGGGCTTGAGTAAAGCGTTCTAACACTGCCTTACAAGGATGCAAGGTGGCACATTGTCCTTCCCATTGCGCCCAATGCTTTGCGGCATTCATTCGCGCTAATTCATCGGGTCCTGTGAGACGTTTATAATACGCGCTGATCAAATTATCTCGTTCTTCTTCGGGAATAGGAAGAACGAATTCCTCCCAATAATCCGGGAAAACTGCCCGAGCCCCATTTTCATAAAACCAACGAAGCTCACTTTGACGCCCTAAAAAAATCCCTCGTAAAACCATTCCCATGACACAATCAGGATGCGCTTGTGCATAAAGAAGGGCCAAGGTTGAGCCCCAAGAACCCCCAAATAATATCCATTGTTTAAGATTGAGGTAACCCCTGATTGCTTCTATGTCATTTAATAATGCTTGCGTGGTATTTCCTTCTAAGCTTCCATGTGGGGTCGAATGTCCACAGCCACGCTGATCAAACAAAATGATCCGATATTGTTCTGGATCAAAGTAACGGCGATCATCTGGACTTGTCCCAGCACCTGGCCCCCCGTGAATAAAGAGAATAGGCACACCCTTGGGCGAACCACTTTCCTCTACATATAGGGTATGGATGGGATCAACTTTAATTTGGTGCTGTGCATAAGGCTTAATTGATGGATATAAAGGTTTCATAACGCATTCCTTGGTCAGCGCTTCACTACCACTCTTTATTAATTGTGTCGCAAATGTTGGCTTTAAGCCACTTTAGGTAGCCCAAAATGGAGAATGGCTTACAGTGCATTTAGCAAATTGAGTCTTGGCCGCAGAGGATCCCAGTGCGATACTGGCATGGTCAATCTCCAACCGACCATAATTCGGATTAGCCCGGGACCCCTCCCGGGCTTTTTTTTTCTAATCTTTGCCAATTGTTCCCTAGCGTTGTTAGCTACGCCCTCTCGCAATCCTCATGTATTCACAGCATACACTCCGGGTTGCTCGGGGCTTACTGCCTAGCTAGGAAAAAATTGGCTTTGATTAGCTTAATTGTTCCCTAGCGTTGTTAGCTACGCCCTCTCGCAATCCTCATGTATTCACAGCATACACTCCGGGTTGCTCGGGGCTTGCTGCCTAGCTAGGAAAAAATTGGCTTTGATTAGCTTAATTGTTCCCTAGCGTTGTTAGCTATTCTGAGGTGCTTCTGGAATCGCGTTTACGCTCGTGTTCCTTTAAGAACTTCTTACGAATGCGAATCGCGTTCGGTGTAACTTCAACCAGTTCATCATCTTCAATAAACTCTAACGACTGCTCCAATGAATGTTTAATGTGCGGCGTTAAAATAATATTTTCGTCAGAACCGGAAGCCCGAATGTTAGTTAATTGTTTACCTTTGATCACATTCACCACGAGATCGTTATCTCGAGAGTGGATACCAATAACCATCCCTTCATAAACTTCGGTTTGCGGCCCAATCAACATCCGACCACGCGCTTGTAAACCCCACAACGAATAGCCCGTTGCTTTGCCTGCAGCGTTGGAAATCATCACCCCCTGTAATCGCGACGCCATAGTACCCGGCTTATAAGGACCGTAATGATCAAAAACATGAGTAGCAATCCCTGTTCCTGAGGTCAACGTGAGGAAAAGAGAATGAAAGCCAATAAGACCTCTGGATGGAATAATGTAATCCAGACGCACACGTCCTTTACCATCTGGGATCATATCGACCAATTGACCTCGTCTTGTACCCAATTGCTCCATCACGGTACCTTGATCTTTTTCTTCCACATCGATGGTTAAAGTTTCATAAGGCTCTAATGTTTCATCGCCTTCTTTATGAAGGATAACTTCTGGACGCGAAACCGCTAACTCATACCCCTCACGACGCATGGTTTCAATTAAAATAGATAAATGCAGCTCACCTCTGCCGGAAACACGGAATTTATCTGGGTCGTCAGTGTCTTCAACGCGCAACGCCACGTTATGCAAACATTCTCGACTTAATCTGTCACGCAATTGACGACTGGTCACATACTTGCCATCAAGCCCAGCAAAGGGGGAGGTATTCACTTGAAATGTCATGCTAATGGTAGGCTCATCCACCTTGAGGGCAGGGAGCGCTTCCACATGATTTTTGTCGCAAATGGTGTCAGAAATCGCTAAAGGCTCAATACCCGTAATGGCAACAATATCGCCTGCCTTTGCTTCTGGCTGCTCAACCCTTTCCAGCCCCATGTATCCCAAAATTTGCAATATCTTACCGGGTCTGACTTTACCTTTAGCATCAATAATCGACACTGGCGTATTACTCTTGATACTGCCTCGTTTAATCAAACCAATACCAATGGTCCCAACATAGCTTGAGTAATCCAAAGAGCTGATTTGCATTTGAAAGGGACCTTCCAGATCACACTTGGGAGGCGCAACTTGTTTAACAATCTCTTCAAATAAGGGAGTCATGTCAGTGCCAGGCTCTGCTAGATTGGTCGTAGCGGTGCCCAGTAAGGCTGAAGCATAAACCACCGGGAAATCTAATTGCTCTTCGGTAGCTCCTAATTTGTCGAATAAATCAAAAACGCGATCAATGACCCAAGACGGACGGCTGCCTGGTCGATCAATTTTGTTGACAACCACAATGGGCCGTAAGCCTTGCGCAAACGCTTTTTGGGTGACAAAGCGGGTTTGAGGCATCGGACCATCGACCGCATCCACTAGGAGCAAGACCGCATCGACCATGGAGAGAATACGCTCTACTTCTCCACCAAAATCCGCATGCCCTGGGGTGTCAACAATATTGATCCGATAATCTCGCCACTTAATGGCGGTATTTTTAGCCAAAATAGTAATACCACGCTCTTTTTCAAGGTCGTTAGAGTCCATAATGCAGTTAATATTGCCTATTCTGGCGTCCAATGTGCCCGATTGCTGTAAAAGTCTATCGACAAGCGTGGTCTTGCCATGATCGACGTGAGCAATAATGGCGATGTTTCTAAGCTGCTGCTGCATGGTTCACCCAAAAAAAATAAAAGCATTCTAGCATTGATTGCCTCGCTTTAGTTAAGTTTATAGCCTTTCTTATGCGCACCTGCACGAAATTTTATACAGGCCTTTAAGTCAATAGGGCCTTGTGTCGATATTAAGAACGAGGGAGACTAAAAATAGGGGGTGCCGCCTATGTCTACTCTAATATTACACCCAACAACGATTGCACAATGGTACGCTCTCGTGAATGAAGCTCAAGTCTCGTCTGCAATTACGTTGCAAGAAGACTTAGCGTCCTACCTGGTGTTTCTATTGCATCGATTCACCGAAAACACCGATATTGCCTCAAGTGTGCTGGGTCTGGATTTTCTCAAAAGCTACCAGCAAGTTTCCTCTCGCCAAGAACTCAAAGATGTCGGTGATAAATGCCTCTTAGTGGCAGGACTGTTTCCTGGTAGAGCCATTAAACGACGCGTAAAGTTAAGCTACTTTGTTAAGTTGGGTCAAACAGCTTATTCCACATTATCAAATCATGTGGTCGATCAAGAAGAATTATTTAACCAACTGTGCTATGAATTTCCCAAATTGCTGGATGTCTTGCTTGCTATGAGAGAATCCTCTCTCAATGCGGTGGACTTATTACAAACTTTAGAACTTTGGCATGAAACTGGCAGCCGGATGGCATGGAAACGCTTACGGCAAATAACGCCTGCTTTGCCCATCACTCGTTTTGACAAAAAGTTATTAAACTAATTTTTTGTTCTTTTAAACTCTCTCTACCCTTGTCAGCGTAAAGTGGTTAAGATAATTGCATCACGCAAAGGGGGATTGCAGCATGTCTATTCAAAAAGTCTTAGAACAAATCCAAGAAAATAAAGTTAAATTCGTCGATTTACGCTTTACTGATACACGAGGTAAAGAACAACACGTTTCAGTACCATCTCACGTTGTGGATGAAGAATTTCTTGCTGATGGAAAAATGTTTGACGGCTCCAGTATTGCAGGCTGGAAAGGGATTAATGAATCCGACATGATTTTATTGCCCGATCCTGATACTGCCGTTATGGATCCTTTCCTTGAAGAAGCAACACTACTGCTCCGTTGCGATATCCACGATCCTACTACCATGCAAAGTTATATTCGTGACCCGCGATCCCTTGGTAAAAGAGCTGAGCAATACCTAAAATCAACAGGTATTGCTGATACCGCTTTTTTTGGCCCAGAACCTGAATTTTTTATTCTTGATGATGTGCGCTGGAAAGTGGGTATGAACTGCGCTTCTTATATGATCGACTCTGATGAGGCTGCTTGGAACTCAGAGCGAGATTTCGTTGGCGGCAATATGGGTCATAGACCTGGCATTAAAGGAGGCTATTTCCCTGTCCCACCCGTTGATTCATCACAAGATTTACGTTCGGCCATTTGCTTAACCTTAGAAAAAATGGGCCTGGAAGTAGAAACTCATCACCATGAAGTAGCCACAGCCAATCAAAATGAAATCGGCACCAAATTTCGGACATTAGTGCGAAAAGCAGATGAACTTCAATTGTTAAAATATGTGGTACATAATGTATCCCATGCTTACGGCAAAACCGCCACTTTTATGCCCAAACCGATGGTAGGCGATAATGGCAGCGGCATGCATTGTCACCAATCTTTATTCAAAGGTGGGGTGAATTTATTTAGTGGCGATGGCTATGCTGGCCTATCAGATACTGCTTTATACTATATGGGCGGGATTATCAAACATGCTAAAGCCCTGAATGCTTTCACCAACGGCACTACCAATAGTTACAAAAGATTAGTGCCTGGCTATGAAGCGCCAGTTTACCTGGCTTATTCTGCTCACAATCGTTCCGCATCCATTCGGATCCCTTATACACCATCCCCCAAGGGGCGCCGTATCGAAGTCCGTTTTCCCGATGCTGCGACAAACCCTTATTTAGCTTTTGCTGCGATGTTAATGGCCGGTCTTGATGGTATTCGTAAGCAAATTCATCCTGGCGATCCCATGGATAAAGATCTTTACGATCTACCCCCAGAAGAAGCGGCTGAATTAAGCACAGTCTCAGAAACATTGACAGAAGCGTTAGAAGCCTTGAAAAAAGACAATGCTTTCTTAAAAGAGGGTGGTGTCTTCTCAGACGAACTGATCCAAGGCTATATCGAACTCAAAGAACTCGAAGTGAAGCGTATGAATATGACGACTCATCCTCTTGAATTTGAACTTTACTACAGCTTATAAAGAATGAAACATTTTAATTACACCTTACTAACAGCAGTGGCGCTAGTGTTTTTCAGCACAGCGCCACTTGCTGAAGTCTATAAAGGCAAAGATAGTCAAGGCAATATCATCTATAGCGATAAACCTTTTACCGGCGCTGAAAAAGTTGACGTAGAGCTCTCTCCTACTTACACCGCGCCGCCTATCACAACTAAGCTTGAAGCAACAAAAAAAGCTGAGCCGATTGCTTATCAACTGAGCATCTTAAGCCCCAGCCAGGATCAAACCTTCACTAACGAAATTACCACGATCACTGTGAGCGTGAGCATTTCACCTGGATTACAACAAGGCGACAAAATTCAGCTATTGCTTAATGGTCAACCCCATGGCGCTCCTACTGATGCTACATCTTTCACCTTAGACTCTCTTTATCGAGGTGCCTATACAGTGCAAGCCGTTGTGATTAACGAAGCCAATCCGAATGTGCCTTTAGCCAAAAGCAATGATGTGACTTTTTATCAAAAAAGGCCGATGATCCACTAAAATACCTTTTAGAGAATGATACACGAACCTCGCTGTTGCAAATCCAAGGTGTCTTGTAACGTGTTTTCCCTTGCGTTTTGATCAATAGGAGACCCATCATCTAACATCACAGCTGGCTTCGGCGCTACACATCTGATAGAGCGCCCTAACCGTTTAAATTGCGGTGTAACCACCATCCCTGGCACAAATACAGAACCAGCAATGAAAGGGGCTGGTGTCAGCACCAATAGCCCAAAGCGTCTTGTCATATCCCAAAACTCTTCCTCTTTAGCACGTCGGGTTATCGTTTGCTCAGCGATATCCCTTAAAGTGTGATTGCGTGCTTTGCGCGCAATCACATAGAGTTCAAATGCTCTAAGCGCCTTACTATTCTCATCGCCTAACATAAATTGAATCAGTTGTTCTTCTTCACTGACTGACCGCCCCGCTAAACGATACATGGGCAAAGATGCAACTTGCGTTGCATATAGTGTCACTCCATTTGTTTTGGCATAATCGTGAATGGCATAGACAATGGTTTCTTTCATTAGTCTATTAAGATCTCTAATCTGTTTGATTTGAACACCAGTAAAATCACAAGATTTCATCAACGGATTTTCAACATCATCAGCTACAATATATTGAGCTCGCAAATCGTTTAACTGCAGATCCGTTTCGCTGACCGCCGGTGAATTTTCTAGCAATCTCATTAACGCTTCACTTGCATCGCTTTCGTTTTCAATGTCATCTAATTCAATTTTAACCCAACCTGTAATAGCGACAAACCAAGTTGATTTGAACGTCTCATGATCTTGCTTAGTTCTTTGCAGAAATTTTTGCACTTGTGCTTGACGCTGTCCCGTTTCAGCTAGAATTTGATTGGTTTTTTCTAGAAAAATTTCCATTTTAAAAAAACGATTAGCAAAAAGACCTTTACCCTGCAATGTGCAAAACAGTAAGTACGTCCATTGTTTTAATAATTCAAATTGTTCAATTTCCTCATACACATAAGCCCTGATACAGCCTGTAAAATAGTCTAAGACAAATAATTCAAATCCAGCCATCGGCGCTAACAAACAATCTCTTTGGTTATCAACATCCAGATCCTCACCCAATTGAATGTATTTTTTTAACAGTGGGTGGGTGGCTATGATTTGCCAAGAATTCTTGAGCTCCTTGATTAATAATGCTTTATCGTCAGGCAATACATCGTTACTGATAGATGCTTTACAATGTTCCAAAATAGCTTCATCGCCAAGTGTAAATAATCCGGGTTGCAACCCTAAATCTTCAGCCATTCTATGTAGTATACAAGAATTAATGAGTGTTTCGATGGGTATTGTTTTTTCCGGATCAATTCGCATCGCCTGAAATAGCGGCATAAAATCATCTACATAGGCAACAGTGATTTGTCTGAAACGATTAAGAACAAGTATTTTTTGTAATGAAGCGGTCGAGGTAACTGCATAATACCCTGCTTCGAACCTGGTTCGCACAGCAGTCATGTGCATTATCCTTTTTTTATAATATTTTTGAGTCAATCTTTATTTGGTATCTCTAGTTATATCAACCCACAGAGAGCTTCGCAAGCATTGCTATGAATGTTAAGTGGATTGCTAACAGATTATTGTTCAATGAACAACAAGCGACTTTGTGTGTGAGAAACAAAATCTCTGTCGCCAAAATGCCCTTTGCTCGCTTTGGCCATTAATTGCACTGCATAATAGCGCGAGTTTTGTTGAGGAAATGCTAGCATCTGTGAACATGAAATCGCCACTGTGAATCCTTTTAACCCAACGGCTACCTCATTAAATTGCAAAATCTGTTTAGGACACTCACGAGGATTTTCTTGGTATTTGTGGGTAGCTATTTCTAAAGCGCTAAACGACGCTAACTCAGCTTTTTTATTAAGCAACTGATAATTCAAAGTTTGCGTTCGAGTAGTACCCATTTTTAACAGATAAACACCCGCTAAGGATAATATTACGAGGATAAAAACCGTCCCTAATAAGGTAAAACCTTGACTATAGCGCTTAATCATGGACTTCCTACATATATCGGTTGTTTCAATTCAATATGATTTTTTTCTGTTCCTAATCGGAAGGATACCAAAACACCCTTTGGCTCGTTAGCGAGACGAGTAAATTGGCAATCACTGACTTCATTCGCTATCAGATTTTTTTCACTACTAGATGCACTCAGTTGCGTCAACCGTTGTAAAGTACGTTGTTCCTGCGAACATTCATAGCGAGTCAATTGCGTTACAATATAGATTGGCATTGGTTTATTTAAAAAACCTGGATGATCATTAAGTTTGATTTGTTTAGCATTTTCAGCGTTCACCAGCGCAAAGGAATATAGTTGTTCTTTATTAGCCGAAACTGATGGAAAGACGATAAACAAGGGCCGCTGATCTATTTCATCAATCACCGTTTTTGGTAACGGTTCATTCAAGGTGAGAAACCGTGCTTTCTGATCCTGCATCGGCAAGGCCATTCCTTTGTACAATATTTCTCTAAACTCAAGCTCTTGATTTTTAACATTTAGCGAGCCAGGCAAACTTTGGTTTAAATCGTTTTCTATCATCTCTAAGCTAGCCTCGGCCGTATCCACCAAATAGCTGCGTTGGGTATAATTAAAGTAAGCCCGAATAGGCCCTGCTATGATTTCAACGACTATACCAGCCAAGATGGCGCTAAGCACCATGGTTAAAATTAGCTCAATAAACGTGAAGCCGTTTTGCTTTTTCATCATCCTGATTTCTCATTGCCTTTATTGCGGACAATCGAATCTCGCCCACTTGAGGATTGCTCACAATAACGTTAATCGCCAGTACATCACGAGTCATTTTCTCTTCATAAAAAGGTTTTATATCAATAGAGACTGATAAAGGTACGGTGTTACCTATTTGCGAAGCAATCTCAGGAAATACTTCTTTTAAGGGTTGCTTATTAACACCTTGATATTCACATAAATATTCTCTTTTAGCACTCTTTAACTCTTTACAATCATCTGAAGACTGATATTTCTTAGTCAATAAGGTTTCCATGACACTTGAACTGACTTGTATTCCTTGCCACTGAGATAATGGCTCTAATTTACTATTGGTCACTGTCATAATGACATTGAGTACGCCTGTTAAACCAACTGCTAACACAACCATGAATAGGATGAGCTCAACCAGCGTTAGTCCTTTTTGATTGTTCATACTAATGAGATTCATAGCTAAACCCACTCAAAGGATCGATATTGATAATTTTATTATTAATTCGCCAAGCTATTTTTTCTGATTTTTTATTAGCTTTTTCATATAATTTTCCTTTAGGATCAATATAGACGGGAAATTGTCCCTTAAGCTCAATCCCCTTAGGTATCATGACTTCGTACTGCTTTTCATTTTCAAGTACCGACACTCCTGGCAAATGCCGAGTGAATTCTCCATCTTGGCAATCTTCTCGTTGTAGCAGGATTAATGCTGTCTGGTTATTGCTAATTTCTACCTCACATTCAGTAGCCATAGCTACTTTGCGAGCATAAAACACCATCTGCGTCAATTCATCGGTAAAAAAACGTTCAGTAAATATTTTATGGCCAGTCAACATGGTGGTAGCCGTAGCACTTAATATCACAATCAACAGGATAACCATGATGCCTTCTATCAATGTAAAACCTTTTGGTATGCACACTGATATTGACATGATTAATTCATCGGCAATTTTTTAGTGACTAAACCACTGGCCGTTGAGTAAATGATTATTCGAGGTGCTTCCTTGTTTTGTTGATAGGTATAAATGCATTCCGGTGCTCTGTAGACCGAGCAAAATTGTTCAGAACAACCTTCACCGCTTCCAAAAGTCACACTTGATGAGGATAAAAGGTTCTTCATAATTAAGGCACAAGTCGTATTATCATTGCCACCATTGCCTAACACATTTTCTGCAGTAATGTCTTCCTTATCGCTAGCCGCATCAGGCCACCCTTGCACATTAAATCCAACATCAGAGTGCCCGCTGTTGGTAAAATCAATTCCTGCTATTGGTGGTACAGATACCGGTTGACCACTCGCTAGCCATTTTGCATGAGCAATATTCACAGCAGAAGCGATAGCACCTGCTGTTCCACTAACACTTGCATTGTGCGCATCTTTGGTAATATTTAGGAATCTGGGTAGTGCAACAGATGCCAATATCCCAAGCAGCACAATCACGATCACCAATTCAATTAAAGTGAAGCCTTTATATTTAGTGATCAAGATCATAGTACGCCCTATGGATAAGTAACTTCGCCCGTTTTAGCATCATAAGTAATTTTTTCATTAGTTCGACGGTAGGTATAAACACAACTAGTCTCACTAATGGCTTTAGCACAAAAATCACCACTATTACATTTGCCAGATTCATCAGCAGGAATAATGCTAACTCCAGATGTTTTTACTACTTTGTATAATATTTGACCACAAGTATCGTTACCTGAAACTCCGCCATCTTTAATTTCTGATAAACCATTTACCCCGTCACCACTGATAGCGACTGGATAACCTTCTTTATTGAAGCGAATTCTAGCAAGACCTGTCCCATCAATATCGACAAATTTATCTGTTCTATCATTTAGCTCCCATTGAGCCTTGGCAACACTTAACCCAGAGCTGAAAGCACCACCAGTAGAGGCTACAATAGCAGATCGTGCTTTATCGCTTATGTTAAGATATCGTGGCAATGCGATTGCTGCCAGCAAACCTAGCAGTACCACCACAATGACTAATTCAATCAGGGTAAACCCTCTTTCATTTTGCATACGCAAGTACCTAGCGTTTCTCATAGTTAAAATTATAGTTGGCAATATTTTTGACTTCACCTAAACCCCATCCATTTTTCTCAGTGCTACTGTAGAAATATCCCACATGGGTAAAAACACTCCCAACGCTAACATTAAGACCATCATGCCTATAATGATGATGAGTATAGGCTCAAGTGAATCACCCAGCTTCTTTAAATCATAATCAACATCTTTTTCGTAATAATCAGCAATATCCAGTAACATTTGGTCAACTTCACCCGTTTCTTCACCCACTGCCATCATTTGTAAGGCAATCGGCGAAAAAATCTGGCTATCTTTCGAGGCTTTATAGATAGACTCACCACGCTCAATGCCATGTCGCATTTTTAAAATCTTCTCAGCTAAAAAAGGATTATCTGCCACATTTGCCACCACCTTAAATGCCTGCATTAATGGCACATTAGAACTCATCGCCATTGAGAAAGCTCGGCAAAACCTGGCATAGATGGAACGTCGAATGATAGAGCCAATCAAAGGAATTTTTAGTTTTAGCAATGACAGCCACCAAGCCCCCTTTGGGGTTTTAGCATAGATCATCCCACCCAGAACCAACAACGAAATTAAAAAGGCTATCATCCCACCATGGTTAACAAAAACATCTGAGGTTGCTACTAATATCCTGGTTGGCAAAGGTAAGTTAGAACCGAACGCTGAAAAGAAATTGCGAAAAGCTGGGATCACCATTACATTGATGATCACAATAGCCATGATGATGGCAATAATCACAATGATAGGATATCTTGTTGCCGTTTTAATTCTTTGCTTAGTTGTTTTCTCTGTCTCTAGATAATTCTTGATTTGCAAAAAAACAGTATCTAATTGCCCTGTGTTTTCGCCCACTTCAACCATCGCAATCATCAAAGGATGAAATACCAAAGGATGCTTGCTCATCGATTTACTAAAGCTATAACCTGATTCTAAGCTGATAACGACATCTGTTACCACATTCCGTAACACAGGGTGTTTAGTTGTTTCCCCAATAACTTTGAGTGCATAGATAAGAGACACGCCAGCCTTTAACAACGAATACATCTGTTGTGAAAAAATGATTAAATCATCTGTTTTTGGCGAACCTATACCAAAAATTTTCATTAACCAATCTTCTACTGTTTGGACACTTTCAGTGATGGTGATTGAAATGGGTATAATATCAATATTTGATAATTTAACAGCCACGCTATTTGGCGTAGCGGCTTCTATGAAGCCTTCGACCAATTGGCCATTTTTATCTCGTCCTTTATACCGATAACTTGGCACTTGTTCCTCGCTTATTCAATAAGTTCTAACGATAATCGAGAAACTTCTGACAAACTGATAATGCCTTGTTTTGCATACTCAAGAGCCGAATGGGCTAATGTATGATAAAGCGGATTTTTATTAACTAATTGATTGTAAGTTTTTAAGTCATTACTTTGTAATGCACCAATCATACTTTCTGACATTTCAAGAAACTCATATACCCCGATTCTGCCTTTATAGCCACGCATGCCACAATGCGTACAACCTTTACCAATGACAAAGCGAATATCCTCTTGAATTTTAAGACCCATTGAGCTTAGCATTTTAATTTCTTCTGGATTCGGACGATATGTTTCTGCACACCTAGTACAAACACGTCGTGCTAAGCGTTGTGCAACCACAAGATGAATAGCGCTAGACGCTAAATAAGGTGCAATACCCATATCTAGCAAGCGAAGAATAGCACTTTTTGCATCATTGGTGTGTAATGTTGATAGCACCAAATGACCTGTCATAGCGGCTCTTAACGCAATTTGTCCAGTCTCTTCGTCACGGATCTCACCCACCATGATGATATCGGGATCAAGCCGCAATACGGAACGCAACACTGTCGAAAATGTTAAGCCAATTTTCGGCTGAACTTGTATCTGGTTAATCCTGTCGAAAGCATATTCAACAGGGTCTTCTACGGTGATAATTTTCTTTTCTTGTGAATTTAATTCACCTAGAGCAGTATACAGCGTGGTTGATTTACCACTGCCGGTTGGACCTGTTACTAAAATCATGCCATGTGGTCTTTTTAAGGTATCCCGAATTTTTTTTATATACTCAGGTTCCATTCCGAGTTCTTCAAATCGTAATAGCCCTGTTGTCTGGTCTAATAATCTCATCACCACTGACTCACCATTTTGCACTGGCATGGTTGCAATCCGTACATCTATTTTTTTATCTTTAACACGAATGGTAAATCGACCATCTTGTGGCAAACGTCTTTCTGAAATATTTAGCTTGGCAATTAATTTAAGTTTTAAAATTAATGCGCTGATAATATTCCTACCCTGCATAACTTGCTCTTGCAAAACACCATCAATTCGCAACCGAATTCGCAAACCATCTTCAGCAGGTTCAATATGAATGTCGGATGCATTGACTTGAACGGCATCTTCAAAAATAGAATGAAGCAATTTTTTAATGGGAGCATCATGTGCTTCATCTTCAATTTCATTAGTAACCCCAGAAAAGGCAATATCTTGCTCAAGCTCTCCAACCAGCGAGGCAATCTCTTCTGTACGTCTATAAACTTCGTCAATAATTCTTGTCAGTTCACTTTCGCGAACGATAGCGACTCGAATATTTTTTTTGAGCTTTCTTGCAATTTCATCATGCCCTACTATGTCAGTAGGATCTGTCATGGCAACTAAAAAACCATCTTTTATTCGATCTAATGGTATTGCTTTTAATCTTCGAGCAAGCGTTTCTGGTAACTCCCTAATGACCTCAGGCTTTATTTTGTATGAGCTTAACTCTAAAAAAGGAAGGTTTAATTGCTTTGCTAAAAACATGACAAGATCAGTTTCGTTTAAAAAACCAAGCTCAATTAATACATCGCCTAACTTTTTCCCAGTTCCTTGTTGCAGGCGCAATGCTTTTTCCAGCTGAGCTGGCGTGACTATCTTGTTTTCTACAAGCAGATCACCTAACCTCAGTTTCTTTATCATTCTTTAGCCCTGTATTCATTTGGGTTGCTTCTAAAGGACTACTTAGCATATAAATAGTCAAAACAATTCTTGCTTGAGGAAATTGTGTAATTTTATATTCAAGAGACTCCCAGCCGATCGGGAATGGTAATTTCTCTACCCTCTTTAGGTAACGCAGCATATTAAGATATTCACCGGTAAAAGTTATTTTGACACGATGTTTATATAATGCTGAACTATCATTGGATTCTTTGTTGGGATTAAAAGGAACCCTTTCAATGGTTTCCATGCTAACCAGTTTTAAGTTGTTAAGGTCCCTCAACATACTCTCAAGTAAATAAGGGATGCGAGTAGGTGGAATAATTTTATTTTTAAATTTTGCTAGCGACTCATTCTTTTTTGCTAGTAATTCTTCCAATTGCAGCTCGGTGGTTGATTTAACGAGCCCTCCTTTATTCGCTGCCCCCTGCAATGCAACCAATTGATTATGCGTTGCGTCATATTGTTGCATCAGAGAGTTTTTTTCTTCTTGTATATTGGCAATTTCTTCATTGATTGGCGCAATAAAAAATGAGTAGATCATAGAAACGACTAATGCACCCCCTGTTATTAACAGTAAGGTACGTTCTCGTTGGCTACGAGCATTTACAAAGAATTCAACCTTTTCCCAGATTTCAGTTGTTTTTTGATATACATCATTTAGTTGCATTATTCAGCCTGCAAATTGAATTTAACAAAATCTTTGTCTTGTTTGAGATTATCCAGTCTTACCTTTTTAACTTGAGTGCTAATAATTGAGGGGGTTTTTTGCCAAGATTGAACCATGATAGGCACCAATTGTGGTTCCAGTGCAACACCTGAGAAGGTCATTTTCTTGCCTTCATCTTGTAAATTAATATAGGCAAGGTAGGTACCCTTTACATGGCGCATGACTAATGACTCTACATAAAATGAGAATGGATATTTCTCATCTGCTTCTAGTTTATTTAACTGTGAAATCACACTGTCAACATCTAAGATCTTCTCCTTAAGCAGAACAATCTCATTTTTTGACATATGTGTGTTTTTATTTTTTCTGATCTGTGCAAGCTCTATCAGCTCCGCATTTTCTTTGCCTTGTGCAATTTTTAATTGTTCAATTTCTTTTAATTGAGAGTGCAGACTTAGCTTATGCGAAAAAGCTGATATGACTAGCACTGCAGTCACCCCAAGCCAGGCTTGTGCAATACGCAATGCGGATAAGCGCGGCGCAAATGCTTGCGATTTTTGATAAAGATTAATTTTTTGCTTCAATACTACTGTCATAATGCTGTACTTATAGCAGCCCCTATTACGAAGGTGCTGTTGTTTGCTTGGTTAATAGTTAATTTTTCTGTATCACACATAAATTCAGAATAACTAATGACTCGTACGGGCAATCCCAAAATGTTGCTTAAACAAGAAAGTAACTCTGTTTTTCGCTCAGGTAAGGGAGTCAACACAATCCTCGAAATGCCTGCATTTTTTAGATTACTTGAACAGTAATCAATTGAACGTTGTATCTCTAATGCTAAATCATGAAGCTCTGTTGCTTCTTTAATATGCTGATATCCTAAATCAATATCTCTCATCATATACATCGTTCTTTGTTTGAATAAAATGATATAACTCTTGGTATCTTCAATATGAAGTAATGCTTGTCCAACATCTGCATCATCTAATTGAAAGGCAATTTCACGTAATGCGCTTTGACAAATATCGATAGCACCCAGGCTTAATCCTAAGGTTTTTATATTTTTAATGTAATCATCAATAATGCTTTTACGAGTGACAACGACATAGGTTAATGCTGAGGTGGATTCTTTATTTTTTTGTGGTACTTCTAAATAATCAACTACTGCCTCTTCTACAGGAAAATCAATGTATTCTGCAATACGCCAACGAACTGCTTCTCTTTTTTCTTCTCCTGGAACTAAAGCCTGTTCGATTAGAAATATTTGATAATCACTTTGTGGAATGAGTACCGTTGTCGGTGTTTGATGAAGATTGAACTCGGCAATTTTCCTTTCAAGAAAGGTTTTTTGTTGACTCCATTCATTGGCTTCATGATATTCAACATCAATTAGTTTTTTTTCTTTATCTGTTACGTTTGTTAATGCAACACGGATACCATCGAGTAAAAACTGCACACCCAATTGTCTTTCATCTTTACGTCTTTTTTTCAATTCAAAAGGTGACATCAGAGTAACCCCATCCTTGCAAACTAGATAGATATCCTGTCTTAGTCTATTGATGCCTTTATTCCATATATAAGAATTGTAGTATTCTAACCAACTTATACAAGCTCTCTTCAGCTATTTTGTGCGCTGCCGATGATTTAACTATCAGGTCTTTTGTCGACACATGATAAATAAGCAGGTATGCCCATGGAAAAATCACAGAAAAAGGCAACAGCTAGGACGTTGCTCACTGTTATCGCACTAGGGATGGGCTTTGCGATACCACATGCCAGTTTTGGAGCGACCTATACGTTGCCCCACAACGGTAATATCGTTGGCAATATTCAATACGGCACCGTTTTACCAGGTGACACCCTGTCTTCGATGGGGCTGCGCTATGGGGTAGGTGGCTATGAAATGTTGGAAGCAAATCCTGGGGTCAGCTTTCGCGATCCCCCAGAGGGCAGATCGCTGCTCATTCCTTCGCGCTTTATTCTGCCAGAAGCTTCTCGCAAAGGGATCGTGATTAATATTGCTGAGCTGCGTTTATATTATTACCACCCAGATGGTGTTACCGTTTCAACTTACCCAATTGGCGTTGGTAAAACCGGTTGGGATACTCCCTTGGGGAAAACAACTATCACTCGCATGAGAGAAAAACCCACTTGGATTGTGCCAGACTCAATTATTGAAAACCATTTACGCCATGGTAAGGTGATCCCTAAAGTTAAACCACCAGGACCGGATAATCCCTTAGGCGACTATGCGCTGAATATTGGCTTTAAAAGCATCGTTATCCACGGCACACCTTATCCTAAACGCGTGGGCTTACGAGCCAGTCACGGTTGCATTAATATGACCAATGAAGATGTAGGTGAATTATTCCGAATGGTTAAAGTTGGTACACCGGTTGAAATTGTTCATCAACCCACCAAAATTGGCCAATTAGACAATAAAATCTATTTGGAATCTCATGTGCCCATCTCTTCAGACCAACTTTCTGCTAACAATGAAGATGTGGGTGGAATGATCCAGAAGGTGACCAGTAAGCTCGGCAGTAAAAACTTTAGCGTGCAATGGCAAGCGGTGGATGAACTGCAACGTAGCCATCAGGGCTATCCGCAACCGATTGGATCCATTTTCTAAAATGTGTCAATATCGACTCTCTTAGGAGAGTCGATATGTTTTCTATCATTCTATATGAGCCTGAAATCCCCCCCAACACCGGCAATATTATTCGCTTATGCGCTAATACCGGTGCTACCTTACATCTGATTGAACCCTTAGGTTTTGTGCTTGATGACAAAAATCTGCGTCGTGCAGGGCTTGATTATCACTCGCTAACCAATCTGCATATACACCCAGACTACGCTGCTTGCTTAGCTCATTTTTCAGGCCAACGTATTTTTGCCCTCAGCGCCAAAGGAAAAAACCTTTACACCAATCCCTCTTTCGCTGCTGGTGATGCGTTTTTATTTGGCCCTGAAACACGTGGTTTGCCTAAAGAAATTTTACAATCATTTGCAGACGAACAACTTTTGCGTTTACCGCAAGTAACGACTGATCGGAGTTTGAATTTATCGAATACCGCGGCAATCATGGTTTATGAAGCGTGGCGACAGTTAGGATTTATTTGAATACATCATTGCGACCGTGAACGTAAGTAATCAATAAAAATATCTAGCAATACTGAATTGCTTCGCCACACTCGCAATGACAAAATTCTTATTCAGGCTTTGGCGGACGTGATAATAAATTATTGACCGCTTGCTGCGGTGATAAACTGCCAAACAACACATCAAACACTTGCTGGCAAATCGGCATTTCAATCCGGTGTTTTTTCGCTAATGTAATCACTTGTTTGGCATTGGTTTTGCCTTCAACAACTTGCCCAATGGTTTGCTCTGCTTCTTTTGAGGAAACCCCTTGACCTAACGCTAAGCCAAAACGCCGATTACGTGATTGATTGTCAGTACAGGTCAGCACCATATCGCCCACACCGGCTAAACCAATTAGCGTGCTATGCTTGGCGCCAAGGGCATCACCTAAACGACACAATTCCGCCAAGCCTCGCGTGATCAACGCTGCTCTGGCATTTGCGCCATACCCCAAACCATCAGACATACCAACAGCAATCGCCAATACATTTTTAACAGCACCGCCCAGCTCAACTCCGCTGATATCTTCAGATAAGTAGACACGGAATTGTTCACTATGAAAAGCGCTTAGTAAGGTTTGACCAAATGAGAGATCACTCGTGGCAATCGTAACGGCCGTGGGTAATCCTGCTGCAACTTCTTTAGCAAAACTGGGCCCAGAGAGCACTGCCATCGGGCGTTCCCCGCAATGCTTAAAGCAAATTTCGTGGAGTAATTCACCTTGTTCAGACAACCCTTTGGTGGCCCAAACAATGCCAGCCCCCGCAGGCAACAAAGGAGCCATATTCTGCATGACTTCTGCAAAAGCATGACTTGGCACAACTACCAAAACAATCGTTTCCTGGGTAGCACCTTGAAATGCCTCTGCGAGCTGGTTTGTAAACAAAACTTCTTTAGGAAAAGTAAAACCGGGCAGATAGCGCTCATTAGAATGTGTTTTTGCGCAAGCTTCGACTTCAAGAGGATCATGCCCCCACAGCACCACTTTATGATGCTGCCGGCTTAGGTAGAGCGCGAGCGCGCTCCCCCAAGATCCTGCACCAACGACAATAAATGAACTCATTGACGTGTTGCTGCGCCTTCGCCTTCTTTACCCTTTTTTTGCTGCTCTAAATGTTGAAGATAGAGTGCATCAAAGTTCACTGGCGCTAATAATAATTGTGGAAACCCACCTCGGATCACGATGTCCGAAATCGTTTCACGCGCATAAGGATATAAAATGTTGGGGCACATGCTACCCAATACATGAGCAAGCTGATCTTGAGCAAACCCTTTAACAGTAAAGATCCCAGCTTCATGAACCTCAACTAAAAAGGCAACCCGCTCGCCCATTTTAACGGTTACGGTTAAATGCAATATGACTTCATAAATATTTTCTTCTAACCGGTTAGTTTTGGTTTGCAAGTCGACATTAACTTCTGGCTTCCACTCTTCTCTAAAAATTTCAGGAGCGTGTGGAGTTTCAAAGGAAACATCTTTTACATAGATACGCTGGATGGTGAACATTGGACCATCTTGGTTGGGGGTATTATCTGCCATTAAACTCTTCCTTATGTAACATTATGATTTGACAACAGGCATGCCATTACTGACCCACCCTTCCATGCCATTTGCTAAAAAATAAAGTTGGGTAAAACCATTTGCTGCCAATAGTTTAGCCATTTTAGGGGCTTCTAGTCCCTTCATACAAACTAAAATAACGGGTTTGGATTTATATTTATTCAAAGCATTGAGTTTCGTGGCAAACTCTTCTTGCGGGAGAGAGTGTGCACCGATGATATGGCCTTGCTGGTAATTTAACTGGCTTCTAATGTCAACCGCTACCCCACCATTATGGTTGAGAAGATTAACCAATTGCTGAGGATCTAGGCTGGGGATCCCCATCGCACGATGCCGCCATTCATTTAAAGCAAACACCACGATAAGAACCAAAAAGGCACTGGAAAGCGCCCAGTGTTCGACAAAAAAGACCAATAAGGGATCCATTCTCCCAACCTCATTTGAATCAAAGCCGTTTATTATACACATAATCAAGTTTGCTAGCGACTTGAAACTATGGAATTCGAAGACCTACAATGATGCTTAATTCATTATCCAGAATAAGAAGTTTCATGACGTTATCGCGCGCTAAACCAGTTGTTCTACTTATATTTGATGGATGGGGACACTATGAACCTCATCAACAATCAGGCAATGCCATCTTGGCTGCCAAGACGCCGCATTGGGATCGCTTACTAGCGGACTGCGCGCACACTGTACTCTCCGGGTCAGGAGAAGATGTAGGATTACCTGATGGCCAAATGGGCAATTCAGAGGTAGGACATTTAACGCTGGGCGCTGGGAGAATCATCTACCAAGATCTTACCCGAATCAGTAAAGCCATTGAAAAGGGCGAATTTTTTCAAAACCCTGTTTTAATTAACGCATTTAAAAAAGCCGTTAACAACAAAAAAGCTGTACACTTTATGGCGCTGTTATCTGAAGGTGGCGTGCACAGTCATGAAGATCATCTGTTTACAGCGATCAAAATGGCAGCAGACAATGGTTGTGCTTCTATTTTTGTTCATGCGTTTTTAGATGGAAGGGACACCCCGCCCATGAGTGCCAAGCCATCACTTGAAAAATTACAAGCGTTGCTTGAAACCATTAAAGGCGCCAAGTTAGCTAGTGTCAGCGGCCGATATTATGCCATGGATAGAGACAAACGTTGGGAGCGGGTAAAGCTTGCCTATGATGCGATTGCGCATGGGCAATCGCCATTTGTTGCAACCTGCGGCATCAAAGCACTTGAAGCTGCCTACGAACGAAATGAGACCGATGAATTTGTCAAGCCGACTTGCATTGTTGCACAAGGCGACAGTCCTGCTACGGTAGAAACCGGTGATGTCATGGTTTACATGAATTTTCGCTCTGATCGCGCTCGTGCCTTATCTTATGCTTTTACACAACCGGATTTTAATGGATTTGAGCGAGGACAAGTCCCCAAATTAAGCGAATTCGTGACGCTAACCGAATATGATAAAACTTTAAAAGCCGAGGTAGCATTTGCCCCGCAAACGCATGTGAATGGCTTAGGTGAATATTTACAAAACCTCAAGCTATCGCAATTGCGCTTAGCTGAAACAGAAAAATACGCTCACGTCACGTTCTTTTTTAACGGTGGAGTTGAAAAGCCTTTTACCGGTGAAGAACGAATATTGATCCCCTCACCCAAAGTGGCCACTTATGATCAAGCGCCGCAAATGAGCGCCAAGGAAATCACTGCTAAACTTGTGGAAGCGATTAAAAGCCAGCAATATGATTGCATCGTTTGTAACTATGCCAATGCCGACATGGTTGGTCATACGGGTAATTTTGCCGCAACGGTTAATGCGATTGAAACCCTTGATCAATGCCTTGGCGACATTATCAAAGCCATCGATAGCACATCCGGCGCCTTGTTGATTACCTCTGATCATGGTAATGCTGAGTGCATGATAGACGAACAGACGCAGCAGCCTCATACTGCTCATACAACCAATTTAGTACCACTTGTATACTACGGGAAGGAACCTGTCAGTTTTGTAAAGGAAGGCAAGTTATCTGATGTTGCGCCAACCTTATTACAATTAATGGCATTACCCAAACCGAATGAGATGACGGGACATTCTTTAATTGTAACTTAGCCAGGGAGGCATCTTAATGACACACAGGCTTTTTTTGTGCATGCTCATTCTTCTGCTGCCCTCTCACCTTTGGGCAGCAGAAGATCCCTCCCAAATTAAGCAATCACTACTCACGGTCCAAACTGAAATTAAAAAAATTGAAAAAAATCTCTATCAAGCACATTCTCTCGAACGCTCACATATCCAAAAACTGGCCGCCATTGAAAAATTGATGGGGGAACAAGCTGAAAAATTACGTGAACAAGAAAATAAAATTCTTGAACACCAACAAGAGCTGCAAGCTCTGGAAAAGGAAACGAATGAACTGAATCAAGTGAACCAAGTTCATCAAAAAGCGTTAAGCCGACTCATTAGCGTTACCTTCACCCATTATCATAAAGAAAAATTAAAATTGCTTCTTAACCCTCATGAAATGTCGAAGCTAGCAAGACTCAATCAATATTACGTTCATTTTTATGCTTTGCGTGCAAACAAAATTCGTGAATTACAAGCACACTTAGGCAATGTTAAAATCTTACAAGCGAAAATAAAGCAAAAACAAAACGCCATTTTAGCTCTCACTGACTCTTTAAAAATTCAACAAAAAGAATTACAAGTTAATAAAACTGAGCGTGCAAACCTGCTCGAGGCATTGACTAATGAGCGTAAAAGTGCTGAAGAAAAGCTCATCTCTTTACAAAGCCAAGAGCAACATCTTGAACAACTTTTTAAAGCCATTCAGGCAAAAGTATCCACAACACCCACTTACATTGATCCTGCCCAGGATTTTGCTAAGATGAAGCGGCGTCTTGCTTTGCCGATCAAAACCCCAGGTGCACTGCTCGCCAAGTTACCGCATGCCAAAAAAACGAAAGCCAAGAAGTCTTATATCCAAGCAGAGGCAGGCACTCCTGTTTCCGCTATTTTTCCCGGACGTGTCGTTTTTGCTGAGTGGTTGCGAGGGGTTGGACTGTTGTTAATCATTGATCATGGCGATGGTTACATGAGTCTTTATGGCAATAATCAAAAACTGTATAAAAGTTTAGGCGAATGGGTTAGCGCAGGAGAAATGGTCGCTCGGGTTGGACAAAGCGGCGGACATGCAGAACCCGGATTATACTTTGAGATAAGAAAGGATGGAGAGGCGTTGGATCCCACCCCCTGGTTCAGAACAGCTTAACCAGAGGGTTACCTCGCTTCAGAAGACTGCTCAACGTATAAGGATATAGCTCCAATGCGAGTACTGTTATTTTTACTGGCACTCAATGCAACAACCTTTACATCACCTCTTGTTGCAAAGGAAAAAGAAAAATCAGCCACCGTTAAAGCAACCATTCAAGAAACACTTCCCTTAGACGATCTACAACGCTTTACCGCTGTTGTTGAACAAATTCGCAAATATTATGTTAAACCCGTTGACGATAAAGAATTATTCGAAAACGCCATCCGCGGTATGCTCAGTGGCCTTGACCCACATTCAGCCTATTTAGATGAAAATGAATTCTCTGATCTTCGTGCCAATACCTCGGGTAAATTTGGGGGATTAGGTATTGAAGTTACCATGGAAGATGGTTTTGTTCGCGTTATCAGTCCGATTGACGATACTCCAGCAAGCCGCGCTGGAATTAAATCAGGTGATTTTATCGTAAAATTAGATGACACCCCTGTTAAAGGGCTTACCTTGAAAAAAGCCGTCGAAATTATGCGTGGTGACAGAGGGACGAATATTTTACTCACCGTGGTCCGCAAAGGAAGCTCAGCACCGTTAAAGATAAAGGTGACACGTGACATTATCCAAGTAAAAAGTATCCGTACCAAAATTTTAGATAAACAGTATGGCTATATTCGTATATCTCAATTTCAAACCCATTCAGGCGAAGATCTCGTACAAGCTATTGAAAGGTTAAACAAAGAAACCAACAATAAATTAAAAGGCCTTATCATTGATTTACGCAATAATCCTGGTGGGATCCTAGAATCTTCCGTGAAAGTAGCAGATACGTTCTTAGACAAGCCAAAATTGAACTACAATGGCATGATCGTCTATACAGAAGGACGATTACCAGGGTCTGAAATTAAAGAACTTGCCAATGATGGTGACATCATGCATGGTGCACCGATTGTTGTCCTTGTCAATGGCGGCTCAGCATCCGCCTCTGAAATTGTGGCTGGCGCGCTGCAAGATCATAAACGAGCCTTAATTGTTGGCACACAAACCTTTGGCAAAGGATCCGTGCAAACGGTATTACCATTGAGAGATAACCATGGATTAAAACTCACCACGGCACTTTATTTTACGCCGGCAGGTCGTTCTATCCAAGCCAAGGGAATTGTACCGGATATTGAAATTCCAGACATTAAAATGCCTGAGGTCAAACAAGATGAATTAGAAGAGCTGGTCAACATTCGTGAAAGCGATTTAGATGGCCATTTAGAAAACGGATCCAAAAAATCTGAACAGTCAGACAAATCTGAAAAAGAGCTTGAAAAAGAACCGGTTGCTTCTGATTCTTCATCTGAGACCAAACCAAGCAAAGAAGCCACCAAAGAAACTGATGAAGGGAAATTAGCGCTGAAAAATGATTACCAGCTCAATGAAGCACTCAATATGCTAAAGAGCTTAACGTTTATTGAATCCAGAGGCCAAACAAAAGACAAGCCTGCTATGACTTTGAAAAATCCGAAGGAGAGCGTCACGCAAAAGCAAGTTCAATAAAGAACCGCGTGTAATTTCGCTAAAATTTTGATAACTTTCAAAATATTTGAAGATCTATAGAAAGAGCGACTATTTTGTTATGATGGCAAGAATTTTGCCATCAGTCGTTAAAAGTAGTTTTTTCTAATGATTTTTAACCATTTCGATCAAGACCTTAAGCGAATTGGCTCTTTGGAAAAGAGCCTGCTACTACGCCTGTTGATTTCTGGTATCGGGGTCTTATTCCTAACTTGGTTATCTGTTCTCATTGAATTTGGCAGACCTACATTTTCTCATGAAATTTACTACTGGGCAGGCCTGACCCTCACTACCCCTATCCTTTACTTTACGGGGTTACCTTTTTTTCGATCCCTATTCGCCCCCCATTCCCTGCGATTCTCTATCGATATTCCGCTACTGATTGCTCTGGTGTGTGGATACGCCTATTCCTTACATGCCACATTGTTTCCCGCTGAAAATTTATTTGCCTATTTTGATTCTATTCTGATCGTTCTTTTTATCGTCTATGCCGGCCGCTATCTAGAAATTTTTTGTAGGCGCCGTATTGGACGCCTCGCTCAAAATTTAAGCGCTATCCCCTCGACCCAAGTGAAAGTAATTAAAGCAGATAATCAATTTCATTCTTGTGAACTTAAAGATATCGTCATCGGCGATATTCTCTATATTGGACCTGGTGAATATTTTCCCGTCGACGGAATTATTCTTGAAAGTGACACCAGTGTAGATGAATCGATGATCACCGGTGAAGCCCATGCCGTTCCCAAATTTACCCACGAAGTCGTTCGCGCCGGCACCTGTAATTTAGACAAAGCAATCACCATTCGAGCTACCAGCACTTTCCATCATTCCTATTTTGGAAAAATTCTCGCCACCTTACAGCAAGCCCTTCCCAATAAAGATAAAGAAGCTTCTCCCAGCGATCCAATTGCCCTTTGGCACCAGATGATCGCACTCACTTGCTGTGGAGCAATTTATTGTTGGTGGCTGCCCTTCGATCATCCTTTTGCTCTATTTTGTGCTGCCTGCGCTATTTTAATTACCTGCCCTTGCACGATTGCCATTGCTTACCCTCTTACTTGTGCCTGTGTATTAGAAATTTGCGTCAGAAAGGGGATTTTGATTAAAAATCCATCAGCCTTTTTTAAATTTAGCGAAGTTGAACACATCTTGTTTGATAAAACAGGCACACTCACAGAAGGAAACTTAATCGTTGCCAAAGCAGAGTTTTTTAATGGTGCTAAACCTGAAGAAGCATTGCCACTGATTTCGGTCATTGAACAAAATACCCACCATCCGATTGCTCATGCTATCGTTCAATACTGCAAAGCACGTTATCCTGAACTGCAAAGTGCCAATATTCAGCGCTTGCGAGTTTTCCCTGGTAAAGGGGTGCGTGCCATTATTAATGGTCGCTTTACCCTAATTGGCTCCTCTGATTGGCTGAGAAAAAATGGTATTTTTGTACCAGCGGATGTGATTGCCGAACAAGAAACACAGATCCATTCTGATCTCATTTTCGTCCATTGTGCGATTGACGGCCTAGAAGTGGCTCGCATCCATTTAAAAGATAAAATCCGCAAAGAAGCCGCAGAAGTCATTCATTTTTTAAAACAGCGCAACATAGAAATGACCGTTCTTAGTGGCGACAGACCCGCGATTGTAAATGCCATTGCTAGTCAATTAGGCCCTATTATTGCCACTGCCAGCGCTATGCCGCAAGACAAAGAAGCACAAGTCGCTCTTTTACAAGATCAAGGTAATATTACTGCAATGGTTGGTGACGGCTTAAATGACGCCCCTGCCTTGAAGCGAGCAGATATCGGTATTGGTATAGGCACAGGAAACGCTATCTCGATTGCCTCTTCAGATATTATCTTGCAGTATCCAGAACTTACGCTGATTAAAGACTGTCTTTTACTGAGTATTGCCGCACGAAAAATCTTGCGACAAAATCATTTATTAGGACTGGGATTTTGCCTTTTGATGTTGCCATTCGCCGCATTGGGACAACTAACGCCCTTAATGATGCTCACTAGTTTTTGCTTGAGCGCGCTCATTGTGATGGCAAATACGGCTAGGTTAAAGTTTTTCAGGTTTTCACCCATTCAAGATGGGGTCTCATCAAGCTTGAGAGAACTCCCCATCTAGTACATCATCTTCCCTAAACACGGTTTTAAGTTTTTGGATAGCCGCATTTTCAAGCTGCCTAACGCGTTCTAGCGAAATATGATATTGCTCTGCCAATTCTTTCAGTGAGGCTTTGGATTCTTGCAGCCAACGTTTTGAAATAATATCAAAGCTGCGCTCATCTAGTTCCCTCAAAGCTGCCTGGAGTTTTTCTTGTGCTTGAGCCTCAAAGTCACCGACCAAAACACTATGGGCAGGATCCGCCTGTTCTGGAGCTGACAAATATTGTGAAGGAGAAACCGTGTCACTCTCATCATCTAATGAGAGATCGAAAGAGGCATCATGAGCATTTAAGCGACTTTCCATTTCTAAAACATCTTTAGTGCTCACGCCTAAATCTTCTGCTACTTGCGCTACTTCTTGTTGGGTAAACCAGCCTAAGCGGCTCTTGGCTTGGCGTAATTTGAAAAACAATTTACGCTGAGCTTTGGTGGTTGCCACCTTAACAATGCGCCAGTTGCGGATCACATACTCATGGATCTCAGCTTTAATCCAATGCACCGCAAAGGACACTAACCGTACCTTCATATCAGGATCGAAGCGTTTGACGGCCTTCATAAGACCAATAGAACCCTCTTGGATGAGATCAGCCAGCTGCAGGCCATAGCCGCTGTACATTTTAGCAATGCGCGCTACATATCGAAGATGTGAAAGCACCAAACGTTGAGCTGCAAAAAGATCTCCATCGAAGCGATAGCGCTTAGCTAGTTCGTATTCTTCTTCTTGACTAAGCAAAGGCTCTGCATTGACTGCTTGCATGTAAGATTGCAAGCCGCCATCTACAGGAACTGGCAAGGACTTCATTTGTTGTAATTGCACGTTCATTTCAAATCTCCAACCGTCTAGGAGTAAGTGTAGCACTCTAGGCGATAGAGTGCTACATCATAATTGTATATAAATTCAATGACTTATATTTATAAAGGTCATAATTAAGCAAACTTTCTTTTTGTCGTATATACTTTTCAAAAGAAGGTAAGGGAGAACCTATGGCTTACTTTATTGTTGATGCCCCCTACGAGCGCTGCTTTGAGCTCTTCTTTCAAGACGAGTTAGGCTATCCTAATTTCTATCGCATGACAGAATTACTCTCTGATGAAGCCGGCTATCAGGATTTAACCCTACTTGCTCCCTATCCCAGCAAAGCGCCTACTATAATCAAACGCATTATCGAGCGTGCAGATGGCCTAGGCGTCAAGTGCATGCCCTTTGGTGAATCCCTGGAAACGGCCTTTGTTTTTGATCCCAGTGGACACTTAGTTCTACCCGCTCCTTTTAGAGAGGCATTGCTCTTTGCCGTTGCCCAGTTCTTGGGTAAAAACAAGTTATCAGGCGCCGCATAACGCTAACAACACCTCTTCTCGGGTCTTCATGACCTTTGGTCGTCTTTACCATTGCGACAACCCCATCCAGAAGTTAGCCTTCGTGCTTAATTGAATTTCATCCATTTGGGGATTGATCATGTTAGATATAAGTACTAGAGTCGCCGTTGATGCCGCCAGGCTATTTTGGCAAGGCGCAAGCGCCATTTTGCCACAAGCGGGCGTTTGGCTTGCTGCCAATACCACAGGCGACCTCGTGAGTTGGGCGTTAGGCAAAAAAAGTGTATCAGCGGAACATAAAGTCGTCGAAGCTGAAAATAAAGTTGAAGCTGCGCACAACAAACTCGATGCTGCTCAACATAACGCTGCAAAAAAATCTGGCTTTTTTTCCCGTCTGAACCCACTACCGTACATCAGACGAACTTCTTTTTTAGCACCATTAAATAAGCTCAATCCCATTTCATTGGCCTCTTTTGCTATCAGTCCGTTATTAAGTGTCAGCCGCGCTGCCAGTTGGTTTTTATATCAAGGATTTGGCTTGGCTAATGTGTTGAAGAGACCTATGCAAGCATTTTCTCCCATTGCTGAAAAATTCCTGGCACCCATTCTGGAAAAAGCTATCAAGCCTATTTTGAATTATTTACAAAATAATCATTACCTTGAAATTCCTAAACCTACCGTGGTCTGCCCCGAAGTAGTCTGCCCCGAAGTGGTCTGCCCAAGCCTTCAAGAAGCGCTGTATGAAGCAGCACCAACCGTTGCACAACAGGCAGCAAATCTGCAAGAGACCGGCAATATGGCAAGCAGAGCTTGGAGTTTTATGCAGATCAATTTATTTAAATTAGGCGAAACAGCCTCTGCTAGCGCGCCAACCATCCCCATGCAGCGTGTATTCGAAGAGGTGGTTCAAGATATTCCCGCACAGGCTGCCGAAGAAGTCTGCACAGCTGCACAAGAAGTGTTCCAAGCTGCAGAGCCTGTCACACAAATCGTGACCCAACGCATACCGCAAACCTATTTTGAATTGACTGAACACTACGCTGAGCCTGCAGGTCGATTTGTCGCAGAAACGATGTCTAGTGCGTATCATGGTGTGGTTAAAATTGTACAAAAACCTGCTGATATTGTGAATGCAACAAACAAATCGATTGACGTTATGGCTGACGGGATAGGGATCCCCAGAGAATATTTCATCGGCGCAGCCCTTGGCGTGGCCGCTTGCTATGGGCTTTACAGTTGGCACCATGCTCGTGCAACCGCCGCTCAAGCAAAGGCAGAAGCTACGGCACAAGCCGAAGCCAAGGCAAGATCTGAAGCAGCAGCAGATGCCAAAGCAGCCGCACAAGGCGGAACCGCGCACGCCAATGGCGGACAAAACCTCATGACGGTGAATGTGATCATGCCAAATGGGCAAGCACCTGCGCTAGCCAATCATGGCGCTACATCAATACCCGCTTTAGCGGCAACAGCCGGTGATGCAGCGAAATTTAAGGCTCAATAACGCACTTAGGATTAGGCTATCCGCGAGGGTAGCCTTTTTTTATGCCGGACTTTTAAACGCTTGAGATTAAAGGGGATGAGTAGCATATTTTCAAAGGTTTGGTATTTCTTATCGCGATAATCCTGCAATCCGACACTGACTTTCATTTCACCGGTAATCGGTCTTGCGGTATAACTGCCCAGTATCTTATCCCAACAGCTTAAGATAAAACCATAGTTACTATTGGTTTCTCTGGGAAAATCGGAATGGTGAATACGATGCATGTTCGGCGTAACGATAAACCAGCGCAGCCACAAATCTGTCTTGGGTGCAACAAAAATATTCATGTGCACAAACATCGTCATCGCATTAAGCATGATTTCGTATAACAGCACCACCCAAACTGGCGCCCCTATAAACGCTATCACTAATAACTTGAAGCCCGTGGTAAAGGCCGCTTCGATGGGATGAAAACGTAATCCTGTGCTTAAGTCGAGCTGTCTATCCATATGATGGACTCGATGTAAGCGCCAAAATAAACTAATTCGATGCATCATGCGATGCTGAAAATACATGATTAAATCTAGCAATAGTAGCGACACTAAAGCTTCTACTGCCAAAGGAGCTGGGCTTCTATTGAAATACCCCACACCTTTAGTATGGGCAATCCAAGCGGTGGTAACCGTCATAAAGGGAAAAACGATTCGAATGAAAATAGCAGAGGTCAGTGATATGCCAAGATGCCTCATCCATCGATCGCGACGATTTTCTATCCATGGCCAAGCAGCTGATTTGGTTTCCCATAGAGCAAGCACTAAAAAAATAATGATAAATGCCGCTAGGCGACAGTGATTTTGATATTTTACTAGCCACAGCTCCATTTGTCGGCACCCTTATAAGCTTATTTTTAAATTATACTGCATTAAGCGACATAGAGGTATCTATACCCACTATTCCCAAATTCTTCTCACGATGGGGGTTCCCCAAGGGGGAGAATCGTGATTTTGCCCCCTTCATATCTACGCTACCCACTCGCCATTTCTCGTCTACACTAAATAAACGACTAAAAAACGCTAAGGCAAAATGAATAAAAAAGTGGTGGTTACATGCAACATTATAATAATATTTCTCCCATTCTTGATGAACTCGGTAACAAACTGGTCAAACAGGTTTTGTGGGGACTCTCCCTTATTGGCCTAGCTGCCTTTTTATGTGCCATGACCAACATGGCTGAAACACTACTGATCATTGAAGTAGCCACCACAAGTTGTGCAGTGCTGGTAAGCGTGATTTGCCTTACCCATCTTTACCGAGAACACCGCGCTTTAAAACAACAAGAGCGCCAATTAATACATGCGCTTTTACAGCAGGTAGCGCAGCAATTTAAGCATTTGCCCCCAATGGACCTAATAGAAGAGACCTTGTTGTTGGTGCTTGACTCCCAAGGCACACAAGAACAACGATTGCAGGTGCTAGCAACCTTTCGCACTCAGCCTGCTCCCTTGGCAGTTTTTGTGAACTACTGCCAACAAATTGACGCTTCAAGGGCAGTCATGGTGGATTTAGGCCTTTGCTGGGATTAGCTTTTTTGTTAACGTTCGTTTCTTGAAACAGGATAGGAACGAATCACATGAGTCGATTTGCTGGCTTTCCGGCTACCCGTCTTCGTCGCCTAAGACGGAGTGAATTTAGCCGGCAGCTCATCCGAGAAACCCATCTTAACGTGAGCGATCTCATTTATCCCTTATTCGTAATAGAAGGGCACAATAAACGAGAGCCGATTTTGTCCATGCCGGGAATAGCACGGCTAACGATAGATGAATTATTAAAAGAAGCGGCTGAATTAGTTGAGCTCAATATCCCTGCCGTAGCCTTATTTCCTAATGTGCCTCTGGCAAAAAAATCACTAGATGCTAAAGAAGCCTTCAGCGATAACGGCTTAATGCAACAAGCGGTTCGTGCGCTCAAAGCGGATTTTCCAACGCTAGGTGTGATTGTGGATGTGGCATTAGATCCCTTTACTACCCATGGTCATGACGGCCTCACCAACGAGCAAGGTGATATTTTAAACGATGAAACTAATCTCGTTTTAGTCGAGCAAGCCTTAAGCTTGGCACGCGCCGGCGTTGACATAGTGGCCCCCTCTGACATGATGGATGGCCGCATCGGAAAAATCCGTCAAGCCTTAGAAAAACAGGGCTTTTCTCAAGTTTCTATTTTAGCGTACTCAGCCAAATACGCCTCTTCTTTTTATGGTCCTTTTCGTGATGCTGTTGGTTCAAAATCGCAACTCGGAAAGCATTCTAAGGTTACTTATCAAATGGATCCGGCCAATGCACAAGAGGCATTACGCGAAGTTGAACTGGATCTGCAAGAAGGCGCCGATATTGTCATGGTCAAACCAGGGCAACCTTATTTAGACATTGTTTGGCGTGTTAAAGAAGCTTTTGGCGTGCCCACCTTTGTTTATCAAGTCTCAGGCGAATATGCAATGCATAAGGCTGCCATTGAAAAAGGCTGGCTAGGCGACGGGGTAATCCTTGAGAGCTTACTGGGTTTCAAGCGCGCAGGTGCCGATGCGATTTTGACCTATTTTGCAAAAGAAGCCGCTAAAATGCTCCATAGCGTGTAAATGCGCTGATGAGCTTGAAATTAGCTAAGATGCCCATATTTTATAGTAAAGCGATTAACTATAGGGCAGACTTGGTAGGACGGAATGACAATTGGGCTAAGCCTTGCTAGCATGGCCTAATCATTAGTACTCGCCTAATTGAGGAGAATAATTTTACCATGAGTAACCAAATACTTGCTGTTAGCGACGATTCTTTTGAAAAAGATGTGATGAGTGCCGAATTACCTGTATTGGTCGATTTTTGGGCAGAATGGTGTGGTCCTTGCAAAATGATTGCCCCAATTCTAGACGATATCGCCAAAGCCTACGAAGGGCGCTTAACGGTTGCTAAAATCAACATTGATGATAATACAGCAACCCCGCAAAAATTTGGGGTTCGCGGCATACCCACTCTAATGCTATTTAAAAATGGTGAGCTAGAATCCACGAAAGTTGGTGCAATTTCAAAATCTCAGCTGACAGCTTTCTTGGATAGCCATCTATAGGTGGATATTCCCCTAGCATCTTAAAAAAAAGTTTGGTAGGATGCGTGATGACTTGGGCTAGCCAAGCCAAGCGCATCAGCTAAACCCTAAGTTCCCTATTTATACTCCGCCTTTGTATTTCAGCAAAAGTAACCATATGCCAGGTGTGTCAGTGGTTAACAAAATGACCACCCAAGTTAAAGTGACTTTGCTGTGAAATCAAAGAGCAAATGAATAAGGTTTTATCACAGAGTGTTCAAGGTCTAATGTCCACTTACACAATCCATCGAATAGTAGCCACTATTCCTCTACCCTCTATGATCAAAATCATGTTCCTTCATCCATCAACTAAATAAGCGCACGTATGAATCTTTCAGAATTAAAAAACAAACCCGCCGCAGAACTCTCTGAGATGGCCCTTGAATTAGGTGTTCAAAACATTCCTAGTTTACGCAAACAAGATCTTATCTTTGGGATCTTAAAGGCCCACTCAAAAAGCGGCGAAGATATTTATGGCGATGGCGTCCTCGAGCTGCTCCAAGATGGCTTTGGCTTCTTGCGCTCTTCTAGCACCTCTTACCTGCCAGGCCCCGATGATATCTATGTTTCTCCCAGTCAAATCCGCCGCTTTGGATTGCGTACCGGGGATACTGTCTCTGGCAAAATTCGTCCTCCAAAAGAAGGGGAACGCTATTTTGCTCTTCTGAAAGTGAATGAAATCAATTATGAAAGTCCAGAAGCTGTTCGCAACAAGCTCCTGTTTGAAAATCTCACTCCTTTACATGCTGAACGTCGCCTTAAGATGGAAGTGGGTAATGGCAGTACCGAAGATATTACCGCGCGAATAATCGATTTAGTCTCGCCAATTGGCCGAGGTCAGCGTGGCTTAATTGTTTCACCGCCCAAAGCCGGTAAGACAATGATGCTACAAAATATCGCTCATTCGATTTCAACCAATTATCCTGAATGTAAATTGATGGTATTACTAATCGATGAGCGCCCTGAAGAAGTTACCGAAATGGAACGCTCTGTTCAGGGTGAGGTGATTGCCAGCACCTTTGATGAGCCACCAAACCGTCACGTACAAGTGTCTGAAATGGTCATCGAGAAAGCAAAACGTCTGGTCGAACATAAAATGGATGTGGTCATTTTATTAGACTCCATCACCCGCTTAGCGCGTGCTTACAACACGACTATTCCCCATTCCGGTAAAGTATTAACCGGTGGTGTGGATGCCGCAGCTCTACAACGACCTAAGCGCTTTTTTGGTGCTGCACGTAACATTGAAGAAGGTGGCAGCTTAACGATTATTGCCACTGCTTTGATTGATACCGGCTCGAAGATGGACGAAGTGATTTATGAAGAATTCAAAGGTACCGGTAACCTTGAATTGCACCTCGATCGCCGCATTGCTGAGAAGCGTGTTTACCCTGCAATTAACATTAATCGTTCAGGCACAAGACGCGAAGAGAAACTCACCACACCTGATGAATTACAAAAAATGTGGATTCTGCGTAAACTTTTACACCCTATGGATGAATTAGCTGCGATTGAGTTCCTGATTGAGCGCCTCAAAGGCACCAAGAATAATGAAGATTTCTTCGATGCTATGAAACGTTAAATGAAGTATGAAGATCTCCGCGATTTTATTCGTGCCTTAAGCAACAAGGATCAACTCAAGCGAATTTCTCAAACGGTTGATCCTTATCTTGAAATGACGGAAATTTCACATAGGGTCTTGCAAAAACAAGGCCCTGCTCTTTTATTTGAATCACCCAAAAATCACTCCATCCCTGTTCTTACTAATTTATTTGGTACACCTGAGAGAGTTGCTTATGCGATGGGGCAAGGATCAATTGCTGATTTACGGGAAGTCGGCAAATTGCTAGCCTTCTTTAAAGAGCCTGAACCGCCAAAAGGTTTTAAAGAAGCCTTAAAGCAATTACCGCTATATAAACAAATTCTCAACATGACCCCCATTAAAGAAACTCTGGGCAAAGCCTTATGCCAGCAAAATCGCTTGCAAGGTGATGACATTGATCTTTACCGTTTACCTATTCAAACCTGTTGGCCAGAGGATGCGGCTCCTTTGATTACGTGGGGGCTGGTTGTGACCCAAGGCCCACAACTGGGTAGACAAAATTTAGGGATCTATCGCCAACAGGTCATTGCCAAAAATAAAGTCATCATGCGCTGGTTAGCTCATCGTGGTGGCGCACTCGATTATGCCAAGTGGTGTCAACAGCATAAAGATAAACCGTTTCCCATTGCGGTTGCGATTGGCGCAGATCCAGCTACCATTCTGGCTGCCGTCACCCCAGTACCAGATACCCTATCAGAATATGCTTTTGCCGGGCTATTGAGAGGGCATAAAACACGACTGGTTCCTTGCTATTCACATTCATTAGAAGTCCCCGCTACCAGTGAAATAGTCCTGGAAGGGTTTATTTATCCAGAAGAAACCGCTTTAGAAGGGCCTTTTGGCGATCATACCGGTTACTACAATGAAGTAGAACGATTTCCGGTAATGACCATTGAAAGCATTTCAATGCGTGATAATCCTATCTATCACAGCACTTATACCGGTAGACCGCCCGATGAGCCTGCGGTACTAGGCGTTGCGTTGAATGAGATTTTTGTCCCCATTATAAAAAAGCAATTCCCTGAAATTGTGGATTTTTATTTACCACCTGAGGGCTGCTCTTATCGGATGGCCGTTGTCACAATGAAAAAAGAATACCCGGGCCACGCCAAGCGCGTCATGTTTGGGATTTGGTCATTTTTGCGACAATTCATGTATACTAAATTTATCATTGTGACCGATGATGATATCGATGCTAGAAACTGGCAAGACGTCATCTGGGCTATCACGACCAGAATGGATCCCAAGCGTGATACGGTGATCCTGGATAATACCCCTATTGATTATTTAGATTTTGCATCGCCCATTTCAGGGCTAGGCGGCAAAATGGGACTGGATGCCACTTCAAAATTTCCGGGTGAAACAAACCGCGAGTGGGGCAAGCCCATTAAGCAAAGCGATGATATTATCGCGCGTGTGGATGCACTTTGGCCGCTTTTTGGTTTATAACATGACAAACACTTATCTTTATATCTGTCAAACAAACATTGCTAAAACTTGCGACATTTCATTATTGTCGTTAACACCCCTAGCAGAGGCATTACCCTATCAAGCAGGGCAATATGTCGAAATTTTATTACGTTCTGGTGAGAGTTTATTACTCTCCATTGCCAATGCACCAACAGAGCATGGCCAAATTGAATTTCACCTGCGTCATGACAGCTCTCATCCCTTAGCACAACTTTTTTTACGAGAATTAAGCGAAGCGCCAACCGCAGTATTGCGTGGTCCCTTTGGTGTGAGCACGTTAGAGGCGGCTTCAATGGGCGATAGATTGATCTTTGTCGCCGGGGGCACCGGATTTGCGCCCATCAAGGCACTTCTTGAAACGGCATTACCCGAAAACCGGCCCCAATTAATATTGTATTGGGGGATCAAGCGACCCGAAGATGCCTATGAAATTCCCTTGCTAGAAAAGTGGAAACAACACTATCCTCACTTTGACTATACGCTGGTTCTATCTGATCCAGCTTTTGCTGCAACTTGGCCTGATCCAACAGGATTAGTGCACGATCACGTTGCCAGAATGCACACCAATATGAAAGATCTGTGTTTATTCGCCAGCGGTCCTTACGAGATGATTAAAAGAGCGCAAGATCTCTTTAGCCTTAATGGCTTACCTCACGATCGCTTCATTTCTGATATGGCAACTAAACCTGTTTAGTGCACCTTAATGGATGCCCTCGATCTTCTGCTATCTGCTTCTGTTGCAACACTTTGTTGCCGCTTGTTTGCCGCTGCCTTCACTTTTGTAGGATAGCTCGTCAACACCGTTGGCGAAGAAGTAAAGTGGATGACCGGTTCGGGAACTGGCCTAGCGGCTATCTCAAACGCCATGTACATTCGAAATTGCACGTAATCGCACCTGAAAGCATTAAATTCAGCATAGGCATCTAACGACTCTCCTTGCTGTATTTTATGGGCGTAGTAAGCAATTGCCACGCCATCATCGATATGGCCATCTTGTGTAGGAATTAAAGAACTATGTTGACCTTCATTGTGAATACGCACGGAATTACCGTTATGGATGTGCGATAATAGACCTTTTGCTTGTTCTGCAAGTGCTTCATGCTGAAGTGTATTGTTGAAACTATCTAAGACTTGAATTGAATAAATAGCGGGGCGGATCCGCGTGATCACCGTTAAATACCAATGAGAGTCTATTAATGTTCGAACAAAAATGATGCGCGCTGTTTGCAATTTTTCTTTCTGTTGTGGTGTTACAACGTTGCCCGCTTCAACCGTTGCGACTTCTTGATTATTTAACGTATTAAAAAAACGGCTCATCGTCACAGGATTCAACCATGCCGATCGCATGTTCCCTGTTTGGTGAGATTGAAAGGGCTCTAATAAATTATGTGCAATCTCAGCGCCACGAGGCTGTTCTTGAATTTTCTTGAAACATCGCTCCAAGACAGCACTGGAGACGGGATTAAGATAGTATACCCCCATCGAGTATGTCCCCAGACACCGGTACAAAGACATGTATTTTTCATCTACGTCATCCACAGCCTGCCAGCGCTTTTCCTCTTCCATTCTATCGCTGGATTGAGAACCTTTATTCGAGCTAAACAAGGACTCCATCAAGTTACCAAACAAATTTGCCGCACCGTCAATCATGGCGAATATCTCACAACCAGTTAAGCCATTTTCTTAGAGTCAGCATAAATACTCAAGCCTGGTCCTATTGTCAAGTCTATAATGTTTCTCGATTATCTAACTTCCAATAATTCTCTACGGTGATATGTCCAGGATGCTTTGGATGATTCATTTGTAAACCCCGCTGTATGAGCAGTTCCGAGAGATCTTTCACCATCGCTGGATTACCGCATAACATCGTTTGCGATGTTGTGATAGACAACTCACATTCAACTATTTTTTCTAAATACCCTTCTAACAGTAACGCTGTGATCCGCTGTGACAATATGCCACTTTGGGGCGTCGCACCGGTGATGGTAGGGATCCAATAAAATTGATTCCCATATTGCTTTTGCCAGTGCTTGACTAAATCCAGATGCGTTAATGAGCTTGCCTTTTGCACGCTGTGAACTAAGACTACTTTTTGAAAACGTTGCCATGCTAAAGGGGTCTGTAGCATGGACAAGAACACACCAAGACCAGTCCCTGTTGCGAATAGCCATAGCACCTTTGCATCTGGGACTGTCTCTAACACAAAGCGACCCGAAGCTCGTTTAGCCACAAAAAGACGATCCCCAGGTTTAAGACGCGCTAATTGTTGTGTGAATTTTCCTGTGGGCAAAATAGAGTAATAAAACTCAAGCGGTGATTGGTCATTAGCATTTACAAAAGAATAAGGTCTAAAGAGAGCAACCTCTTCGTCCAGTGACAATTGGGTGAACTGCCCAGCCACGAATGGCTCAATCGGCGCCGTAACATAGAGCGATCTTAATTCATCCGACCAGGCTTTTTGCGCCACAATGACGCCTGGAACAAAACGCTCACTTAATTTCGTCAAGAGGAGACCAACAATAAGCCTTTTTTGAAAAACTGAGCACCCAGTTCAGGCTTATCCATTTTTTCTAGTAACTTACCCAGACTTGCATAGGTCTGTGGACGCTGCGACAAGCTTAAACTGGCTTCCATGTAGCGCTGTGCTTTACCCCATAATTGTTGCTTTTCACAAAGCTGTCCCAATGCCAGTAATAGTCCTGGACTCATCGGATGTGTTTTAAGCCACTGCTCCGTTTTAGTGAGGATTTTATTAGGATCAGGATGTTGAAGCTGTGCATAATATTCAATAACCTCTTCGCTCCAATGTGATTTGAGCGTATCTTGCAAGACTTCAAGCGCTTCCATTGGCGCGTGGGCCTTTTGTAAGGCCTTAGCATAATTAAGCGCTATGACACTATCTAATTGCATAGCGCGAGGTATTTTATGCCACTGCAGAAGCAGCAGATCTCGCGAAGCTCCAGAAAGCATAATAAGCTGTTCATTCACAATGGTTCTTTCTAAATTCAATATTTGCTCTTTCGGCAAAATCGAAAATTGCTGCAGTTTGGGTAATAGATCGATTAGAGCTTGCCATTGTTTAGTATGCAAATAATTTTGCTGCAGCAGGCGTAAGACTTGTGGATGATTAGGACTTTTTTCATTTAATCGCAAAAGAGTTGCAATTGATGACTCATATTGAGCTTGTTCAAATGCTAGTTCTGCGCGAGTCAGACCAATAGCCATTTCGGTATGATCTTTGACTTCATTTAATTGCGCTAGTTCAAGATAGCGATCACGTCGCTCATCTTCTCCCTGGCATTGGGCAGCCTTGGCAGCATACAAATAACAAAGCCAAGGATTTTCGCTCATCTTGGCACCTTTAGCCAACCATTTTTCTGCTTTCGAAAAATTACCTTCCGCAAAAGCAATAAACCCTTTGTGCGTATACTGTTTGGCCCGTCTCATGCGATAGTGCTTAGAAGCATTTTTTATAAAACTGGCCGTTTTGATCATGCCACTTAAGAGCAACACCACGTAATGAACAATGATAAGAAAAATAGTGACGAGGATCACAGCAAGCCATAAAGGGATATCTACTCGCCAACCAGCAAATGTGACCACCATGAGTCCAGGCGATTGTTCAACATTGAGTCCAACCCACACGGCTAATGCCAATGCCGCCATGATGATAATCAATCGAATCATTATTGCCTGCCTTATCGAAGACTAGATAACGCTTTGAGCGTCATTGAAATATCCGCCAGCGGATTGTCGACCGGTTGTGTTTTTAATTGGTCAATACGTTCAAGCAGCATTTGTTGCTCAGGGCTGTCAATAAAGTATTCTTTGGTCCATTTTTGCAACGACTCTAAGCTGGCCAGATAGATTTTACTCTCGCCTTGTAATACCGCCCATTGTGCCTGTTCAGACATGAGTTGCATGGTTCGTACGATTTCGCCTCTTTCCTGAACAGATAGCGCTTTAGGAATGGGGTTGTCGCTTTCTTTAGTCACACGGATCAAGCTTTTGAATTCATACCAAGAACGCAGTAACCCTTTCTTCCACGCCGGTAGTGAGTCATCAATCACGATATTTTTTTCAGCGATGGCACGCTGTAACTCATTATCCAATGTTTTGAAAGGAGCTTTTGCAATTAACGGCTGTAGAGCATTCAGTTGCTCCCAGATCATTTGTTTCTTAACACGTGGCTGCGTACTAAGCTTAGCAATATCCTTAGTGATCGCTTCTTTAAGCCCCCACAGCGCGGGATCGCCAAGCATCGTAATTTTTTCTTCGGCTGCTTGCAATTGAGTAATTGCTGTCGGGATATCACGAGCAATGCGCAGTCGTTCATTCGCCATAAAAATAAGATAATTAACTTCAGAAATTACCCAGTTCTTGCTGCCACTTAAAGCCACTAAACGCATTTGCGCATTTTGCAGATCTGTTTTTAAGGTAGCAAATGCTTTTTGTTGCGCTTGGCTTTCTTGCTGCAAACTATCCACTTGAGATAATGATTGCTTCGCTCTACTAATGAGTGATTCAACCGATGCTTTCTCATCACGTGATTGGCTTTGTAATGCACTGATATTTTTTTGCGACAAATAGGTGTAGAACACTAATACGCAAACAGCAATCATGGTCATTAGGCTTAAAAATATGGCTACTGTAGATGCACTACCGCCGCCACCAGAAGGCGGAGCTGGCGACGCTTTTTGAGTGGATTCAGGAGGTTTCGGTGGCGCAATATCTTCATCTGGTGGTGGCGAAAATGAAGAAAATGAGGGCGATGCTCGGTGAGTTTCTGCCTGTTTTGGCGCGGGTGCAACCTCTTCAGGGATCCTCGCATCCACGCGACTTTTAATCGTGGCAGATGTCACATTTTTTGCGGGATTGCCAGCGCTGTCTATGGGGTTACTCACCACCTTAGCTGGCGTGCTGGGCAAAATTTCTGGTGGAATATCGCCTTTCTTTTTTGATTCCGCAGAATAGGTGACCACCACTTTGCCAGGAGGTGGTTTTTTACCTTTTGTGTCATCGTCTTCTGGAATGTCAGACATCGTTATACTCTTTTCGCAGAAGTTAGACTATTTGGAGAAATATTCCCAACCCAATAATATGTGAGTTTCTGGGATAAACCGTGTAATTATTTTGTAAGACATTGGGGTTTAACGAACCATTACTATCAACACCAACGGGGATAGTCGCTTCCAACTGAGAGGTATTTTCCCAAATATATTGTAAGCGCGTGCCAAAGTGCTCGGTGATCATATGACGGATCCCAAGTCCTAAACGAATGACGGCACGACTATCGGTTTCCCAATAAGCGGGTCTGTGTGCTGGCGTACCTGGTGCGTTTTGAATCATGGCGGTCTCAAACCACATTTTGACCCATGCCACACCTAAGGTACCGGTAATTTCGGTGCTGGGCAGTGCTGGCCAATATGCGAGCAAGTTCACATGCCAGCCTTCCAAGGAAGCCGTTGATAGATACAATTGATCGCCTAAATTGAGATTTCCCGTGAAACCAAGTGGCGCAGCTGACTGATTATAAAATGCATTTTTCGATTGACGATAGGAATGCTCATATCCCCCTTCAATACCTAGGTACTTATGCATATAAGTGCCTAAATAAAAATTGGTTTCAGGATAATTACGTCGGAAATGCTCATGACCGAAGTTGCGTTCAAAGGAAACATTTCTCAGGTTACCATCAACCCCGAGGTATGGCTTGAATTCCCACTGGTCCCAAATGGTGGCCGAAGCGACACCTGAGAATAGGATTGCGATAAAGCCCAATGCCATTTTTGATACTCTTTCCATGAGATCCTCTTGGTAATCGTAATAACCCTCATGTCATAGTATGACAAAATTGAGAAACGTGCAGCATTGCGGCGCAAAGTTGTTCCGGATGAGCGCCATGAGCAACAAAAATATGTTGGATTCCCCACTTTTTTGCAGCAAATGCGATCCGTTCACTCACGACGATAAAAGCTTGTTTCTTCAACCATGCATGGTATGCCGAAGGCACTTTTTCTAAAAAATACATTAAGCCATTTTGACTCATTGCAACATAGCAAAATTTATCTTTTGATAACGACCATGCTGTTAGCAAAGGTTCTAAGAGCACAGAGGATGCTTCTTGCCGATAAACCTGTACCCAATCGACGATGGCCTGACGATGAGTCAGCGTCTCATAAAGCAACGTCCTACCACCCACACCCGCCAATAAAACGACTTTTTGTCCTGCCACTTCACTCATTTGCAAGAAGGGTTCCTGTAATAAGCTTTCGCTGTTGGCGCCAGCCTCAGGTGTAAAAAAAATGGACACTCCCTTGGCTAATAGGCTTTCAGAGGTGGCGCGCCCCATCGTCACTACTTTCGCTTGGCTGTGACGTAAAGCTTGTAAGAGAGCTTGTGGCGCGAAACGCACCGCGTTTTGACTGGATACAAAAATCCAATCTGCATTTCTGATTTGCTCTATCCAGGTCGTCAGATTAAGTGGTGGAATAGGTGTTATCGTTAAGGAAGGCAAACTCGTTGCAGTGGCGCCATTGTCGACAATAAATGACAAGAGATCTTGATTTTGCTGCGCTTCGCGCAAGAGCACAAAATGCCAATCTGTAAGCGGCTTAGTATTCATTGGTTAAAATATCATCAATCAACTCTTTGGCACCTTGCTCCATTAACTGCCGAGCCACTTTTTTGCCCAACAAAACCGCATTTTCTACTGTATCAACGGCTTGGGCTTGTAATAGTGCGGTCTGCTTGGGATGTCCAACACGCCCTGTTAAAGAAAGCTCGTTACCGTGTAACGTTGCAAATCCCGCAACGGGGACTTGGCAATTACCACCAAGCGTTGCATTCATTGCACGTTCTGCACTGACACACGCTCGCGTATGACTATCATCGAGCACCGAAATGAGATCGCGCGTACGATTATCTTTTAAGCGATATTCTATCGCTAATGCTCCTTGCCCTACGGCAGGTAACACACGTGTTGCATCAAAGACTTCTGTAACATGGCTTAACAGATCGAGACGCTTTAGTCCCGCCGCTGCCAATACAATGGCATCCCACTCGCCCTCTACACATTTACGTAAACGTGAGTCCACATTTCCGCGCAATGGCTGAAAATCTAAATCAGGTCGAAAATGTCGCAATTGAACAGTGCGACGCAAACTCGAGGTTCCAACACGGCTGCCATGAGGCAGTGTTTCAAGAGTAAAACCTTTGGGACAAACAAACGCGTCAAAAGGATTTTCACGAGCGCAAATTGCGCCTAAACCTAATTCATCTGGGAATTCGGCAGGCAAATCTTTGAGAGAATGAACCGCAATGTCTGCCTCATTCTTCAGCAAAGCATTTTGCAGTTCTTTAACAAACAGGCCCTTACCGCCTATTTTTTGTAATGGTGAATCAAGCCAGAGATCACCCTTGGTTTTTATACCAATGATTTCTACCGTAAGTGAGGAGTGATGCTTCATCAAAGCAGCACGAATGTGCTCTGCCTGCCACATGGCCAGTCGGCTGGTGCGACTAACAATTCTTAAGGGAGCGCTCATTGAAGAACCTTGCGACTTAAAAAGAAGGCATTTTACGCGCTTTGGCAGGGAAAAGGAACCTTAACCGCTCATGATTTGGCGGACTTTAGCCACATGACGGCGGCTCACATCAAGCGTCTCTGGCACTCCACGCAAACGAATACAAGGTTGGCCACTTGCGTTTTTTTCTAGCGCCTGAATATGTTCCATTGATACTAAGCAATTACGATGCACACGCAAAAAGCGCTCACCGAATTCTGTTTCAAGCTCTTTGAGGGTGTCCTCAATCAGCACTTCACCCTCTTTGTGTCTGACAGTCACGTACTTGTGTTCCGCTCGGAAATAATAAATATCTCCAATCGGAACCAGGACGATACCGCGTCTAGTGCGTGAACTAATATGAGTGCGAGCTTTAGGTGTCCCATCTTCTTTGCGATTCAAGGACTTCCACTGCACTTTATTGGGTTTTAAGGCTTTGCTGAGTGCACCACTTAAAAGCTCAGGGCGAACCGGCTTTAATAAGTAATCCACCGCTTGAACTTTAAACGCTTCAAGTGCATATTCATCATAGGCAGTAGTGAAAATAACGGCCGGCGGTTCATCCATCCCCACCAAATGACGAGCCACTTCCAAACCATCAATGCCTGGCATGCGAATATCCAGCAACACGACGTCTGGATGTAAAGCTTCAATTTTCTGCAAGGCTTCTTGCCCATTAGCTGCTTCACCCAGTACTTCATGTTCATTTTGTTCAGCTAAGATCCGCTTAATACGGTCCCTAGCCAAGCTTTCATCGTCAACAATTAATATACGCATAGGATTACCCTAATCCTTTCTATCTCTATTATTCTATCGGCTACATTCCGCTTTTTAGATAGGGAAACATCACTGTGACTTCATACTGTTCTGGTTGTTTATTTACCTTAATCTTAGCATGGCTACCAAAAAGTAGGTTAAGTCTATGCCCAATATTCACCATGGCGATTCTATTGCCTTGCCCAGCACGCTGCTTTTCTTCTAAAGGGATAGGATTAGACAGGTGTATGCAAACCATATTGCCTTGCATTTCCCCGCGGATCTTAATGGTGCCACCTTGTTCTAAAGGTTGGATCCCATGGTAAATAGCATTCTCGACTAAGGGTTGTAATGTTAGCATCGGAATAGCAGCATCTTCAGGCACAAGAGACAGATCAGCATCAATCGTCAATCTATTATCAAGACGCAAACCTTCTATTCGCAAATAATTACGACACAATCCCCATTCTTCTGACAGCGGAATCATTGCGCCAGTATGCAATGTTGCACGAAATAATTCTGAGAGATCTTCAACTGCCTGCTCAGCAGCTTTGGGTTGAGAATGAATTAAACTGGCAATAATGTTCATGCTGTTAAACAAAAAGTGTGGCCTAATTCGAGCTTGCAATGCCTCTACGCGGGCTTGGCTTTCTAATTCAATGCGTCGCTTCCATTGATGTTGCACATAAAAATAGCGCAGAGCAACAAAGGTCATGATCGCACTGATCATGACACATCGAGAAACAAACTGGCTAATCGTTTCAGGATTATTGCCCCATTGATAATTGATTTTGATTAAGAGATATTGCCCCGCCCCTGCAATAAGACCTGTGACAAAAACCACTAGCAAGTAAGCGCTAATCGCTGCCCAAACCAAGGACAGCTTAGCCAGAAAGCGCCGCGCACTACACAAGACTCCGGCCCCAGCAAAAGCTATCCATTGCACAAATACCGAGAGCAAACCCAATTCATCCCACGATTCATAGAGAATGTCACCTGTGGCTAATATCAGCACCAAAGCGACCAATTCTGCACCAATGCAGAGGATAAAGATGGTTTTCACCGCACAAAAATTCGGTAAGAAAAAATCTTCTTCTTGAATGGGTGCTGGTGTTTGTTTGTTTGCGTCCATATTCATTTAGTTTAGGGCATTTTTGATCCATGCCCCAATATCGTGTAATTCCGACAAACTTACCGTGTGGGCCATGGGGTAACTATGCCAATCAACGATAAAGCCCGCTGTTTGTAAATGCGTACAAGATTGCTGGCCAATCCAATATGAGACCACCGAATCCATAAAGCCATGAGCCATAAAGATCTTTAGTTTTTCATTGGCTGAATGTTTCTCTTTAGCCAATAAATCATGTAAGGGTAAATAAGAAGATAAAACAATAGCCCCAGCTAATGGTTTTGGGTAACGAAGAGCCGTATGTAGCGCCACGGCGCCCCCTTGTGAAAAACCAGCAAGGATTATCCGCTCGCTCTTGACCCCCTGTTTTAATTGCTCATCTATGAGCGCCCAAATGGCTTGCTCGGAGTTTTTGATTCCCGCCTCATCCTGTGCTGCGCGTAAGTCAATTGCGCCAATATCGTACCAAGCAGGCATCACCATGCCGCCATTCATGGTAATTGGCATCATCGGCGCATGAGGAAAAATAAAACGAATACTATGAGAGTTCTCTAAGCCAAGACTAGGTACGGCGTCAACAAAATCATGCCCATCCGCCCCCAGACCATGTAACCAGATCACACAGGCATCCGCTGGATTTTTGGGTTCAATAATTTCAGCAGGAAGTAGCGTAGCTACCATGGAACCTCCTAAATAGTCATTTTGGTTACATCTAATACCAGACCTGCATCTTTAGCACAATCTGCCAAAACTTGTGCTAGTGTCTGCTGGTGCTTGGTAACCCAGCCTTCTTGATGCAGCCTAAAATGAAAAGCGCCCTGCTTAGAGGCTAACCAAACCTCTTGCAATGCCGCTTGCCTTGAAAGGATCAAGCAGTCCCCTTGTTCGAAAGTGATGGTTAATATACCTTCCTGTGAATCAAAATCGACCATTTCATCACTGTCTTCTAGCCACGCTTCAATTTTTAAAAAGAGCGTATCGACCGTTTGATGATATTGTTGTTCATTCATAATGGAAACGTCCGTAAGAGCCGGGGAGCTCATTATAAGCTAGCTCCCTCTTAAAGTCGCTCTCATAACGGAAGTAAGAAGTTAAACTTTATAACTTGCGAGAACACCGTCTTTTTTTATACCATGACAGGAACGTGCAAATGACAAAACCTGATATGCGGCTTGCCGTCTTATTATTTTTCCTGGGGTGCCTTAGTTTGTTTTTAGTATCATGCGGCCAAACAGGACCACTCACTTTACCAGAGCCAGAGAAGACTAAGGAAAATGCACTACTTTGACTATCGCGAAGGTGAATTAAAGGCCGAAGGCGTTAGCCTCTCGCATATTGCGGAAGTCGCGCAAACGCCTTGCTATGTTTATTCCCATTCAGCCATTTGCTCAGCCTGGCAAGCCTTTCGTGATGCGTTAACACCTTATCCTCACCAGATTTGTTATGCCGTAAAGGCCAACAGCAATCTCGCCGTACTCAGTACCTTGGCCAAGCTAGGATCCGGTTTTGATATTGTCTCAGGCGGAGAGCTAGAACGGGTTATTGCTGCAGGCGGAGATCCTCGTCAAGTAGTTTTTTCAGGCGTCGGCAAAACCATTGCTGAGATAGAGCGAGCGCTTGTTAACAACATTTTCTGTTTCAATGTAGAGTCGCAAGCAGAACTTACCACGCTCAATGACGTGGCGAAAAAAATGAATAAGAAAGCGCCGATAGCGTTGCGAGTCAACCCTAACATTGATCCCATGAGCCATCCTTACATTTCAACGGGACTTAAAGAAAGCAAATTTGGCATAGCCATTGATGAAGCCCACGCGCTTTATCAACAAGCACAAGGCTTATCCCACATTGAGATTAAAGGGATTGCTTGCCATATCGGCTCACAAATTACAAAGCTAAGTCCCTTCATTGATGCTCTAGAACGCTTACTAGGACTTCATAAGACGCTCAAAACCAGCGGCATTCATCTTTCGCATATTGACGTCGGGGGAGGGTTGGGAGTGTGTTATGAAAATGAAACTCCACCAACACCTGCAGCTTATGCCAACGCACTGACCGCGTTACTTAAGGACTGTGGACTTACTTTATTAATTGAACCCGGACGTGCGATTGTAGCCAAAGCGGGCGTGCTCGTGACGAAAGTACTTTACCTGAAAGAATCAACCCATAAAAATTTTTGTATCGTTGATTGTGCCATGAATGATTTCATGCGACCTTCCCTATACGATGCATGGCAAGCGATTTCACCCGTTAAACAAGGCCATCAGGGCGAGCCATTGCTTTATGATGTGGTAGGGCCTGTTTGCGAAAGTGGGGATTTTTTAGGTAAAGATCGCGCTTTGGCTGTCAAACAAAATGATTTGCTCGTGATCCATGATACGGGAGCTTATGGCTTTGCCATGAGTTCTAATTACAATACAAGGCCCAAAGCTGCAGAAGTCATGGTCAAAGACACCACCTTCAAGATTGTCCGCCCTCGCGAATTGCTAAGCGACTTAATGGCCAAGGAAGTCCTATGGTAATGTTGTCGTCCATCTTTAAGAGGGTCTTTCTTTTAACATGGACACTTTATTGCCCAGTGCTGGTTGCTAGCGATCCCTATTGGCAAAATGAAATTGATGTGGGCATGCTTTTTTACAATGGCAATAATAATGCCAAGCATGTTAACGGTAGCCTCCTAAGCGAATATCAACGCCAAATGTTAGAAAATAGCTTTAGAGTTACCGGATTACTCGCTATTAATAAAAATGCTGAAACTCGCTACAAAGAACGAAATGCTGAAAAATATACGTTTACTGATACGATCTATTATATTTTTTCTCCAAAACATTTCAGCTATGTACGCGGCGAAGGCGTTAAAGATCACTTTTCTCCCTATGCTTATGAAATCACCGAATCTATTGGTTACGGCTATCATTTTTTCAAACATGACAACCTGGTTTGGCAAATTTCGGGGGGGCCTGGGGGGCGGCATAATAAAACGGCAAATGGCCTGCATCAGGATGAATTTATTGCACACTTTGCCAACGAGCTATACTATGAAATAACAAGTCATACTTCATTCAAACAAAGTTTTTCGTTAGACGCCGGCCTTATCAATACTAAGTCACACTTGATTAATGAGCTTAAAACAGCGTTATTTGGACCGGTCTCAACCAAGATCTCTTTTGAATTAGAACATTATGTTAATCTACCTGATGCCAGTGAATACTCAAAAAAAACGGATGCAACCACAAAAGTGACGCTCAGTTATACTTTTTAACCACTTATATAAAAGGTTATCTATGGGAACTTTGATACGCTTTACCAAAATGCACGGCTTAGGCAATGACTTCGTGGTTTTGGATAATATCAGCCAAGCGATAAAAGTCGATTATATGCTCATCCGTAAAATTGCCGATCGGAATTTTGGTATTGGCTGCGATCAAGTCTTAGTGGTAGATCCGCCCGCTTCGCCGGACGTAGATTTTAACTACCGGATCTTTAACTCTGATGGTAAAGAAGTTGCGCAGTGCGGTAATGGCGCAAGATGCTTTGGACGCTACGTGTTTGACTCCGGCCTGACAGATAAAAAAATGATCCAAATTGGCACCTCAAACGGCAAGATGGAAATTGATGTATCTGATTTGACCCATATTCGCGTCGACATGGGAATTCCTCAATTCGCAGCAAAAGCAATCCCGATCAACCCAAAATTTGCAGAAAAGGTCAGCGAACCTGCTCGTTATAAAATCAATCTCTTGGGAAATGAGCGCGAAGTCACCATCCTTTCGGTTGGTAACCCTCATTGTATTATTTCTGTTCCTGCCACTTCTGAGGCTGCTGTCAATGAAGTCGGAACAGCGCTGCAGCAGCATCCGGCTTTTCCTAAGGGAGTGAATGTCAGCTTTCTTCAAGTGTTGGCCCGCAATCATGCCAAATGCCGGGTCTTTGAACGTGGCGTGGGTGAAACCTTAGCTTGCGGCTCTGCTGCTTGTGCTGCTGTGATTGCCGGAATATTGCAAGAAGAACTAAACTCCACGGTCAAGGTTGATATGCCAGGCGGCAGTTTAACGGTTTCTTGGAACCCGGAAAAACCCGTATTTTTGAGCGGCCCTGCCAAAAGCGTCTTTGCCGGCGAATTTTATTTATCTGTTACGGATGAGGTTTTTTGACAAGGATATGGACATGGTGACCTTTCGCACAATGAGTGCTCGAGTGACTTTTCTAGCGCTAACCGCCTTAGCTCTGTTGGTCGTTGCAGGTTCTTTTATTTTGCAGTATGGCTTTAAATTGCAGCCCTGTAGCTTATGCATTATCGATAGGGCCTTGGTCATGGTAATGGTGGTGATATTTTTGGTCGCCTTTTTTCATAACCCCAAAAAAGTCGGACAACTAATATATGGCTTACTCGGCTTTCTGGTGGCTGTTGCCGGTATTGCGGTGACAGCACGCCACTTATGGCTGTTGCAACTTCCCCCTGATAAGGTGCCAGAATGTGGGCCCGGACTGAGTTATCTACTAGAAACCATGCCGTTCCAAGAAGCCTTGATGGTTATTTTTAAAGGCTCCGGTGAATGCGCCAAAAATGTTCCTTACTTTCTTGGCCTTTCCTTACCCTCGTGGACAATGATAGCATTTATCCTGTTAGCGATGGCGAGCTGGATCCCCTGGTATTGGGGTAGAAAAAAATAAGGGCGGCTGTGAACGAGCCACCCTATTTATAGCAATCCTTGCATAAGTCCAGCAATGCACATGGCTTGCACTTGCGACCTCAGCAATCCTTTGTTGAGGTTGGTGTCCCTACCTGCAAGGCAATGTTGTTCCCTTTTCCTATGCTTACTGTGAGGTTGGCAGTCCTTTGCCGAGATGTGCTGGTAACAATCCCTGTTACCACGCTGGCACCCCACACTAATCCATTAGCATGGGATACTGTCAATCTATCAAACCAGCTTGGAAGAACAAGCACACCTCTTCTTAGTTTTCACACAGCAACAAAAACGCTTTTTTTATTTTATTGATATATTTCAATAGATTGGCCTCCACAAAGGAGCATAACTCAGCTTTGCTTTGCAGCAAAAATGGCCAAGTAGCTACAAGCATTTGAGATATGGCTTACAAGCGGAACTGTAAAGAAGGCAACTTCCAAACAAAACTTGACGAAGTTGTCTTTGCAGCTTTAATAAGAATAGGCCCTCTAAAACCCAATAAAGGACACTATGCCATCAACCACGATTGCAAAATGGCTACTCGAGCGCCAAGAATGTATTGTGACATTGCACCACCTGTGCAGCTATCGCCCGTTTAACCCTGCTAAGACGGCTTGCATCCTGCCTATTCTGAATGAGTTTTGCGAAAAGCTAATGGACTATGTTTCCAGGGGACATTTTGAAATTTATGAAAAGATCCAAGAAGTGATCGAACAGAACTCCCAAATCTCACAAACAATGCAAGAAAACTGGCTTTCTTCTTTGCTGGCATCAACTGGAGCTTGTTTAGATTTTAATGATAAGTACGAATTAACAAGCCACTTTGGCCAACTCGAAAATGATTTATCTGAGCTGGCCCTGCAATTGGCACAACGTCTGGATATTGAAGATAAGATGATTGCAATCTATTCACAGACCAAGCAACCTAGTCGATTACCTAAGATTGCCTAATAGTCTCACTCTTCTAAGTACTGCAACTTGTTTTTAACACCTTTCCATTTCTCTGCGTCAGGCAAGGCTTCTTTGTGTGCAGTAATGCTGGGCCATTCTTTGGCCTTTTTAGCATTAATTTCAAGAAATACTGCCATCTCTGGCGCTAAATCATCTTCTGACGAGATAGCTTCCGCAGGACACTCCGGTTCACACAAAGCACAATCAATACACTCATCCGGGTCAATCACCATGAAGTTAGGGCCTTCATGGAAGCAGTCGACAGGACAAACCTCTACGCAGTCGGTATATTTACACTTGATGCAGTTATCTGTTACGACAAAGGTCATTTCGCCCTCGCCCCCCTAATGAGCCCAAAAGGAGGGCATTATACCATAAGCTTTTTTCAGTTAAAAAAGCTTAAAATGTCACTTTTTTCTGCGGTATACTATTTTTCAGAATGTCACTTACCTGTGGAGCAAATCATGACAAAGACAAAGAAGGCCAACAAATCTAGGGCTGCAACTAAGAAAGCACCTCCTGCCAAAAAAGCACCTGCCGCGAAAAAAGCGCCCACAGCTAAGAAAGCACCTGCTGCCAAAAGAGCGCCCGCGCCCAAAAAAGCACCTCCTGCTAAAAAAGCGCCCGCCGTCAAAAAGGCACCCACTACTAAAAAAACTCCCGCGCCCAAAAAAGCGCCTCCTGCTAAAAAAGCGCCCGCGATCAAAAAAGCACCCGCTGCTTCTAAAAATGAGCTGACCGGCCCTGAGCTTTCACTGCAATTTACTGCTAGCTTGGCCCAATTAGAAAAATACTGGCACAGCAAAGTAGACCAATTAAAAAAACAAGCGAATCCCAGCCGCGAAGAGCTAGATGAGGCCATTAATCAAGCTAATAAATATTCGGCCCTGCAGGATATGATCCATGAGTTTGAAAATGATTGGGCAAGCCAAACCATTCTAGCCAATAATGCCCCCTCTAAAACCCGAGGCAAAAATGCTCCTATCATTGCAGAAGAGATGGTCTCCAACAGCCTTGTGGTGGATTTAGAAACAAACCTCGAAGAAGACGATTTGCTAGAAGACATGGAAGACGAGTTAACCAGCGATCTCGATTTTGAGAACACCTCTGAATTGGAATTTGCTGATGATTCTGCCGCTTTTTTCCCAGATGATGACTTGTTTGACGAAGACTCCGAAGATTACTCAAACTAAGATCAAGCTCGTTTGAGGCCTCTCAAACGAGCTAACCTAGCACTTTAATCAAAAAACGCTCCATCATTCGAAGGCAGCTAAAGAAGCTCTCCTTAACAGGATGACGCAGATAGTTGTGATAAGGCTTAGTAAAATAATAGCCTTGGCTGTAAGCAAGACACACAGATAACATTCCCGTGAGCAAACGATCGTCTAATAAGGCGACTCGATGCACTGGAATACCTTTATATTCGGCCACCTGTGAAATGCCATCAGGATAGGGCTTTTTTCTTACCCCATGCACTAAGTAAATCGATGGAAAGCGCTTTTGAAAATAAGCCATTCTCTCGGGCTTGGGTTTATTGGTAAACAAGGCTAAGCGTTGTTCTCCTATGGTTTGGCATAGTCCTGTTAGCCAGCGCTCAACTTCTGGCAACGGTGTCTTTGCATCATGCCAAGCTAACACACCATCAAAGTCGAGTACGAGTACCGCAATATTGTCTTTATCTAATCTTTCTGGGGTGAGTTCGGATAAAGCATTAACCCTGAGCACGGGCTCGCTCAAATATCGTTTCAAGGCTTTTCGCTGCTGCCAGCCCTCTTTTAATGCATACCACACTCTTATCATCGTAATTGCGCCTTCATATTTTGCACGACTTCATCTAATAAACGTTGTCTTGACTCGCGGGTTGCCCAAGCCACATGAGGAGTGATAATCAGCCTTGGGATCGGACGCGAAAGCAGAGGATGCGTTTTTGGGGGCGGCTCTTGGGAGAGCACATCCACTGCCGCGCCACCTAAATGCCCAGACAATAAAGCTTGTGCCAATGCCTGTTCATCAACTAAGCCACCTCTAGCCACATTAATCAATAAAGCCCCTCTCTTCATACTCGCAAGCGCCTTGGCATCGATTAGATGTCTTGTGTTTGGTGTTAATGGGCAATGCAAACTGAGCACATCAACCTTGGGTAACAACGCCATTAAGGGCACTCTGCCTTGTCTTTGGTCGTTCTCTCTAGCTGCTATCAATACGTTCATTCCTAACGCTTTGGCCACTTCTGCCACGCCTTTGCCAATACTACCATATCCAACAATTCCTAGTGTTTTGCCTGCCAATTCATACGTTGGGTAGTCTTGTAAGCAAAACTGTTTTGCTTCACTCCAAGCTCCCGTTTGTACTAATTGCTGATAATCCACTATCGATGAGGCCATGTTAATTAAAAAACCAATCGTATGCTGGATAACTGAAGCGGTTGAATAGCCTGCAACATTACAGACGGTGATACCCTTTTTCTGTGCTGCAACTAAATCGATATGATCGCAACCGGTTGCGGCAACTAAGATAATCTTTAAGTTCGGTGCATTTTCTAAAGTAGTGGCGCTTAAAGGCACTTTATTAGTGACAACGACATGCGCATCTTGCACCCGATCGGTTATTTCATTTGCCTTTGTTTGCTCAAAGAGCTGCCAATCCTCCAACGTGGAAGTTAAGGCACTAAAATCGAGATCCTGCTGATCTAAGGTTTGATAGTCTAGAAAAACTCCTTTCACTCTTTTGTCCTCATTTAGGATAGTTGAGGCAAAAGTATGAAAAAACGCTTTCTAAAACAAGTGATTTTTGAGTCAGTTTAGGGTTTTTTGATATAAGCTTTTTCTTGAGCCAAATCATTTGAGAATGCAGCTGCATTACTTTTGTGTGTATTGGGATCTGGCTCGCTCGCCAAGCGAACAACCCAGGCAAACAAAAAGCCCACAGCAGTAAGAATGGATAGGAGACTGACGGTAAAGATGAGACCGACCATGGTGCACTTCCCTTAAGACCGAATCATTTTCGGTTTTATAATGATGATATTCCCTTCATCTATCGTCTCTTAATTGTATGACAGGTTCATCAATTGCGCAAATTGCTGATTTGCTTAGCCATTTGCAAAATGCCATACCCGTGTAGTTTCCAGTGTTTTTTAACATGTTAGTTAACTCTATCCTGGCATATCGCGCTTTTCTAGGGTATCTTTGCACCCTTCTTTTTTTCGTCAAAGGGGTGCCCTATGTCCAGCAACACCTGGTTTACAGAGTCTTACGAGAACTTCGGATGCGGCTTTAGTCTGCAAATTAAAGCTAAATTATGTGAAGAACAGTCGCCTTATCAAAAAATTGCCATTTATGAGACCACCCATTTTGGCAACATGATGACCATCGATGACGTAATCATGCTCACCACGCGCGATAATTTTCTCTACCATGAGATGCTTTCTCATCCGGTGTTGTTCACTCACCCCAACCCAAAAAATGTCATCATTATTGGGGGGGGCGATTGTGGCACACTCAAAGAAGTGCTGAAACACCCCATCGACTCTGTTATACAAATCGACATTGATGAAAAAGTAACCAGGCTCGCAGAGATCTATTTCCCTGAATTGTGCACCTCTAACAACGACCCGCGCGCTACCTTGCTCTTCCAAGATGGCATTCGCTTCATGCAAGAAGCCAAAACCAGCAGCATTGATGTGATTATTGTTGACTCTACCGATCCTATCGGACCGGGAGAAGGACTTTTTAATCAGGCTTTTTACGAACAATGTTATCGTGTTTTAAGAGACGATGGTCTGTTAGTGCAACAAAGTGAATCCCCAGTTATTCACAGGGAACTGCTTCGCGACATGCGCGCTGCCATGAAAGCCGCCGATTTTAGCGATGTGCTAACCATCACTTTCCCACAGCCTGTGTATCCTTCAGGGTTTTGGAGTGCAACCATCGCTGGCAAGAAGTCGCTACCGCTCTTTAGAAAAGACCAAGCGACTTTTAGCAAACTGAACACGCAGTACTATCATTTTGCGTTACATGAAGGGGCGTTAACGGAACTGCCAATGTTGAAGACTTTATAAATCCCTCTAAATCTCCCCGCTTCGCTGCCCCTCTTTACGAAAGAGGGGTTTTGTTCGCTGCGCTCACAGGTGACATGAGCCCACTTTGTAAAGGGGCGGCGAACGCCAGTTCGCGGGGGATTTAAAGCGCGTCCTCGCCTTTCTCGCCAGTTCTGATCCGTATAACTTCTTCCAGCGGCGTCACAAAAATCTTACCATCACCTATTTTGCCCGTATGCGCAGCCTTGAGAATGGTCTCAATCACTAAATCAACTTCATTGTCTTTCACTGCAATTTCAATTTTGGCTTTAGGCAAAAAATCCACCACATATTCCGCCCCTCGATAAAGCTCGGTATGGCCTTTTTGTCGACCAAAACCCTTTACTTCGGTGACGGTGATGCCTTGCACATTGAGCTCTGAAAGCGCCTCGCGGACATCATCGAGTTTAAATGGCTTAACAATGGCACAGATCCATTTCATTTCTTGCTCCTTTGTTCTCTCTTATGATACGGTCTTCCCCGTTCGTCTTAGTAAAATATCATAGGAGATTTACATGTTCGATCCCAAACAGGCATCTGATATGGCAAAGCAGTTCGTTGACTCTCTTCCTCCTGGCGTTAAAGCTTTCCAACAAGAAGTTGAAAATCGTCTACGACAATTTTTACTGCAATCCTTTAATAAAATGGAGCTTGTCACCCGAGAAGAATTTGATATTCAAACTCAAGTTTTAGCAAAAACACGTGCTAAATTGACCGAATTGGAAGAAACAATACAAGCGTTAGAAAAAAAGCTACAACAATAACCGTTAGAATTCGTTGTTTTGCTCTGGCTCTGGCAGCTGTCGCAGAAACTCTGTAATACGAATGAGCGTGGTCAAGGAAACCAAAATAACAAATACCGCACCCAGCAATCTAAACTGGTCAGGGAATAGAATCATTAGCGTAAAAAAGACAAATGCCTCAAAGCGCTCAACTAAACCCTTACTGTAGTGAAAACGATTTAGGTTATCATTGGCTGAAAAAATGCCAACCACTAAAAAAGAAGTCACACAGCACAAAATGCTACCCAGCATTAAAATGCACAAAAAACCGCGCGTCTCAGGTTCTTGCCAATAAATTCCTAAAATAACAGCAAACTCAACGATCCGGTCCATCGCAATATCTAGCACTGCGCCGCCAGAAGAAACACAACCCGTTTTTCGCGCTAAGGCACCATCTAAGATGTCACAATAGCCTGAAAATAATAACAAGCCACAGGCAAGCAAGGGGGATTGATTCATTAAAGCAATACAGGCACCAATACCGCTTAAACCCGCGATAAAAGTGACCTGTTGGGGGCGTAGTGAGGCACTTACCGCCAAATGCTTGACGATGCCATCAACAAAGTACCTCGAAAACACTGGACGCAAATAATTTTCTAACACATTTGGCCTCACTGCTTTGCTCACACATTTGTTAATCAACTATCTTTATGATAGAAGACCGAACATAGGTAAAGGAATACCGTGAATCTACGCTCTCGTTTGCTAATGATAGGCTGCTTTGTTTTGCTTGTGCAAATGATTGCCCTGGTCAGCTTGTATTATTTTTCAATTCAACCCGAAATTTTTACTCTGGAAAAAAAATCAGTAGAGAAAGATTTACACCGCAGCCTTGAAAATTTTCAACGACAACTCTATGTGCTAGAACAAATTACCCAACTCTTGACCTGGCAACCTAGCATCTCTTCTCTCGCCAATTCCCAGACCATCCCTCAGAATATTGCCAAAGAGCCGCTCTTGGAAAAGATGGTTCAATATGAACTGAATTTAATGTATATCCTGAATACTGATAAGAAAGTGATCTGGGAAGAGATCATTGATCTCAGTAATGAGCAATCTTATCCTCACCAAGGTTTTTTAACGTCATTGTGGGAAAACTATCCGGGATTTTTAGAACATCCCAACATGATGAGTCTGCAAGCCGGTATTTATAACAGTTCATTAGGCCCTATGTTTATCGTGTCAACGCCCATTGCTGACGATAAGCATCCACAAGTCGTCAAAGGGATCTTAATTGTAGGTCGCCTTATTACTCCTGAGATGGTCCAGTTTCTTAACAACCTCACTTTTACCAATATTCGAGTCTGGCCATTAGAAGGGGCCTCTCTCTCAAATAAACATTTGAATATCATTGAACGCACCCAACAGGATCCCGATAAATACATCATTGAGAGAAACGAAAATTTAATGCATGGGTATATGTCGTTACCGGATTTAAGCAGCAAGCCCAATCTGCTGATTTCTGTTGCAAAGCCTCGAGTATTGAAAAATTTTAGTAATGAAATGTTATTAAAATGCGCAGCCATTTTTGTCTTAGCTCAGCTACTTTTTCTGATCTTACTGTTTTATTTGATTCGCCATGCACTCGTTGAGCCCGTAGGACAACTTATCGAGAGAATGCACAACACTGATAAAAAATGGGTGCCTCCCAATTTATCGGTTAGCCCCAGCTCTGATATGGGACAACTCACTAGCGCTATCACACATTTTATGGTACGCCAACAAAATCAATTGGCTCATGACACCACAATGGCTTATCGTGATGGCATGCATCAAGCTCGCCAAGATTTATATCATGAGTTCGAAGAGACCCTCTTGCCTTTGATTCATGGTCTAGAATGGATTGAGAAAAAGCTTACTAACTTACCGACCAATGATATTGAGCGGATCGTCGCAGAAAGCAAAACTGGCCAAATCACGAAAGAGCAGTGGACTCACTATGCAGAAAAATTGCAGGCGCTAAACGACCGATTGCGTCACCAACAAAAAGAAATGCGCCAACAGCTCTTTGAATTACATACCAAAGCATTGCGTAATGCAGCCATTTTAAGGGTTATTTCACGTAGTTTAGATCCTGCAAGGCAAATCTCGACATTTGCAACAGAGCGCAAGGAAAAACTAACAAAAACTAGATAATTTCAAGTATTTCTTTTATGATTTAGAAAAAATAGGTTAGAGGCGTCACAGTGTCCAGTTTTAAAATTCTCTTAATCATCCTCAGCCTGGCGGTGATCATCGTTTCCATCTTGCGACGAATGCACCTACCCCCTATTTTAGGCTACTTGATTGCCGGTGCTGTTGCAGGCCCCTATGGTTTGGGGCTCCTAGAAAGCAAAGAAGAAATCCGCGCTATCGCAGAATTCGGCGTCGTATTTTTACTCTTTACCATTGGTCTTGAGCTTTCCTTACCTAAATTAGTCTCCATGCGTCGAGCTTTACTAGGACTTGGCGGTATGCAAGTCTTGCTGTGCACAGGTCTTGCATTAATTGTGGCTAAATTAGTGGGCTTGGGCTGGCCTGCTGCGATTGCCGTATCAGGTGCCTTAGCACTTTCCTCTACCGCCGTTGTGACCAAACAGCTGGTCGAACAAGATGAATTGCATCAACCCCACGGCAAACTTTCGTTAGCAATCTTGCTGTTTCAAGATCTCGCCGCCGTTCCTTTTCTGATCGTGGTTCCTGCTCTAGCAGGTAGTGGTGATGATTCCTTGGTAGAAGTGTTAGGAATGCGCATCCTCATTGGCACCGTTATCTTCCTGGTCATGCTGGCTGCAGGACGCTGGTTATTACGCCCAGTCTTTCATCATATTGCACAAGCACGCTCTTCCGAATTATTCATGCTTACTGCCTTACTGGTCGTTTTAGCCTCTGCTTTTTTAACAGAACATTATGGCCTTTCTGCTGCCCTGGGCGCCTTTCTGGCGGGCGTGATGTTGGCGGAAACTGAATATGCCCATCAAATCGAATCCGATATTCAACCGTTTCGCGACATCTTATTGGGTCTGTTTTTTATTTCCGTCGGACTCGTCTTTAATCCTGCGATTGTGGTTTCTGACTGGCAGTGGATCTTAAGCATTTTAGTTTCGTTAATCGTTTTCAAAACATTAGTGATCACCTGGTTAGCAAAATTTGCTAATGTTTCACGCATTAGCGCACTGCGCACCGGCCTTGTGCTTGCTCAAGGTGGTGAATTCGGCCTGTTCTTAATGGCGGTCGCTTTAGATAAAAAGGTCATTAGCCTTCATGCTGACCAAGTGGTGATTGCCGCCATCGTTATCAGCATGGCTGTTTCTCCTCTACTCATACGCAAAAGTGAAAAGATAGCCATCTTTGTCAAAAAATGCTTAGGTAGAAAAGTAACGGAAGACGTGACTGAAGATTTAGCAACCCCTCCTAAAAACCAAGAAGATCACGTGATTATTTGTGGCTATGGCCGTGTTGGGCAAACACTCGCTCGCTTTTTGGAATTTGAAGGGATCCCGTTTGTTGGCTTAGATGTTGACCCCGTGCGCTTGCGCGAAGCCAGGGCCGCTGCTGAGCCTGTTTTCTTTGGGGACCCTGCTCAAGAAAGCGTGCTTCGTGCTGCCGGCATTGATAAAGCGAAGATGCTTATCGTGGCGTTTTCACACCCCAAACAAGCATTGAAAATATTGCGCAATGTTCGTCACATCAATAAAGAAATCCCGGTGCTGGTGCGCACCATGGACGATAGTGAGCTCGAAGCCTTGCAAATTGCTGGCGCGACGGAAGTCATTCCTGACAAATTGGAATCTAGCCTGATGCTGGCATCACATATGTTAATATTGCTTGGTCACTCACCAGCTAAAGCGCAACAACAAGTCAAAGAAATTAAAGCTAATCGTTATAAATTCTTGCGTGGCTTTTATGAGGGTGAAAACATTGGTCACTTAGAAGAAGTATCGCCAGAAAAAACCCATTTACATGCTATTGAATTAACGGATAGCGCTTATGCCGTTGGCAAAACACTCGAAGAATTACTCGCAGAAAAGATTGAAGTTCCCCTCAACTCGTTTTCGCGCGGCGGTTACAAATGTAATGCGCCTGCCGCACATACCATATTGCAACCCGGCGATGTACTCGTGATTGCTGGTACCAATCAAGAGATTTATAATATCGAGGAAAAATTGCTGCAGGGATAGTTGTAGCTTTACATATTAAGCATTTTTTCTGCGTCCATATTCACGATATGCTTTTTGAATTTTCTTTGCAGCATCTTCAAAATGTTTAACTCTATCTTCAATGATGGCATTAGTTAAACTACAAAGTTGTGCATTTTTTGTCTGAAGCAGTGGCGTGTAGTGAAATCTTACAGCAATCGCTTGTTCAAAAGCTTGTGCTATTTCCATCGGCGATGTTGCAATGTCTGATCCAGAAGACAACTCCTTGATAGCAAATTTCCCCTGAATAATTGGCTGCTCTAGTAATGACTGTATTTCCTTATTCAATATGTCAACAGGTGTCAACGTCATTTGCTTCAAGTTTAATACAGGTAATTTTCTGCCAAATAAGATATCTTCTCGAATACGACATGCCTGGGCGCTGGTATTTTGGTATAGCCCAACCATTCTTGGGAGGCGCACAATACTGATGTCTAACATTGGGTTGTTTTGTAATAGTTGCTCGCCTAGGTGCTTACTGTAGCCATAGTGCTTTTCAGGTTCATCTCCTAAATTCTGACTATCTCCCTTGACAGAGGCATAGATTGAACTTAAATAAATGAATTGGATAGGCTTGCCTTCCTTAGCAAGGGCGGTACAGTTCTTTGCTAACTTTTGGACGCCAAAGGCATTAACCTGCATCGTGACAGTACTTCCCCAGTCACCCGCTTTGGCTTCTTTAGTGGCTTGGTCAACATCACACTGTCCAGCTGCATAAATAACGACATCCACATCCAGTTCTCGCAGTCTTTTTGGTGATATAAACCCCTCCCTTACATCACCCGCTACAATAGCAGCCGGTTTTGCAATGCGCCTTAACCTTTGAGCTTGGAAAATCATTTTTTTCTCATTTCGGTAACGGATCCCAGCAATAACTTTATGCTGAGAAGATAACGCCTTTACCAAATTTGTACCAATAAACCCGGCAGCACCAACAATGAGCACTTTGCGTTGGTTTTGTGAATTTATCATTAGATGACACCTCTTATTTAGCTCTGATTCACTTCTCTAATGATAACTGAGGCACAAAACAAAATTAACTTTTATTCCTACCTAAGAGCAAGAAAGCAGGTTGGCTACATAATGCAGGATGCCGTATATTCGCAGCGTTTTTCCTGAATAGAGCAGAAAGATGTCGCTCGCTACCGTTTATAGCCGTGCCAGTTGTGGCCTGATTGCGCCTCAAGTTGTTGTTGAAACCCATATCTCTCGCGGTCTTCCGCAATTTACGATTGTGGGCTTACCCGAGGCCGCCGTTAAAGAAAGTAAAGACCGCGTACGTAGCGCCTTGCTGCAAAGTGGTTATGAATTTCCTAAACATCGTATTACCGTTAACTTAGCGCCAGCGGATCTCCCTAAAGAAGGAGGTCGCTTTGATTTACCCATTGCCATCAGCATTTTACTTGCCTCAGAGCAACTGCGTTGCGAAGAGATCGGCCAATATGAGCTGGCAGGAGAATTATCTTTAGGAGGCGAATTAAGACCCATTAAAGGGATCTTGCCTCTGGCACTAGCCACTCAAAAAAGTGAACGACACCTCATCATACCTTACGCTAATCATGAAGAGGCCGCTTGGGTTTCTCCTCTCACTATCTATGCAATACCCACGTTTAATAGCGTCTGTGCTCATTTAAGTGGAACAACCACGTATCTACCTTTAGGTGCTCCCAAGCATCCTGTTAGCGCACAAAGAGATGAACATTGCCTTTCTGAAATCTGCGGACAACATCATGCCAAACGTACTCTAGAAATCGCCGCCGCGGGGGCGCATAGCTTGTTAATGGTGGGACCACCTGGTACCGGTAAAACCATGCTCGCCAGTCGACTGGCAACTATTTTACCTGCTCTGACTCAAGCAGAAGCGCTGGAAATTGCCGCTGTCTATTCGATAAGCCAACAAGGATTTGCCTCTCGCCCATTTGGAACAAGGCCATTTCGGCGACCTCATCATACTTCCTCGGCCGTTTCATTGGTTGGCGGCGGGCGCTATCCTTTACCCGGCGAAGTTTCTTTGGCTCATTTGGGCGTGCTGTTTTTGGATGAGTTACCAGAATTTAGCCGTCATGTTTTAGAGGTTTTACGCGAACCGCTTGAGTCTGGCAGCATTCATTTATCACGCGCAGGCGGACAAGCGGAGTACCCCGCGGCATGCCAATTGATAGCAGCGATGAACCCTTGTCCTTGTGGCTATTTATCAAGTCCAACCCACGCTTGTGATTGCACTTCTGAACAGATCCATCGTTATCGCAGCAAGATCTCAGGCCCCTTGCTCGATCGCATCGATATGCATATTGAGGTTCCTGCTTTGCCCTCTAGCCAATTAGCCGCCTTTACACCCCATGAAGAACAAACCAGCCAAACGGTGCAAAAACGGGTTGAAGCGGCGCGCAAAATTCAGCTTGAACGCAGACCTTATCCGAATGCGAAAATGACCACGCGTGATATTGTGCTTTTTTGTAAGCTTGAGCAAGCCACCTCGCAGTTACTCACCACTGCCATGGATAAATTAGGCATTTCAGCCAGAGCTTATCATCGCATTTTAAAAGTGGCGCGCACAATTGCTGATTTAGATAATTCAGAAAACATCCAAAACTCACATATTGCACAAGCCATTCAATATCGTAAATATGACAGGCACGGATAAACTCATAATGAGCATATGCACTCTTACAAACCCAACATTTAACCTTTATCCATGCCGGTGAGAACAGCGACAACCTGGTGAGATTGGTGAGATTATTGACAAGATGGTGAGATTGGTGAGATAATCGTTAAATGGTGAGATTAATGGAAGAAGTTAATTACATGTCCGGCAAAGTTTTTCATGAAAGGGAATCAAAGCTTCTCGAATTTAAATCAACCATTAGTGATTTCGCACCTTTAATCAAAACAAGCATAGCTTTTGCGAATGCAGCAGGTGGTCGTATTATTATTGGTGTTGAGGATAAAACTCGTAAGATTATTGGAATTACAGAAAAAGAGCGAACACGCATTCATGATGATTTTCCTAATAGCCTATATGATTCAACTTCACCCAATCTTATCCCACTAATTTACGAGCAAACTTTTGATGATTGTACAGTTACTATCATTGAAATCCCTGCAAGCCCACGAAAGCCCTATTTTTTAAAAACAGCTGGCGTTACCAATGGTACCTACATAAGAATTGGCTCCAGCACAAGAAAGGCAAATCAAGAATACATAGAAGATCTCATTAGAGAATCACACAGAATTACTTTTGACGAGGAGATTGTTCCAGAAAATATTCAAATATTATCTACAGAGCTTATTAAGCATTTCTATGGGAAAAATGTAACCCACAAACGCCTACTGTCAGATAAAATTGCTGCACCAAAAGTAGCAAATAAAGAGTTGATTGCGCCTACAATCGCAGGGGTTCTTATGTTTTGCGAACAACCGCATAATTACATTCCCGAAGCACTGATCCGCTGCACTCGATTTAAAGGCATAGATGGGCGAGATATCATACACACAGAAGAAATCACAGGCCCCATTGAGCAACAATCTGCTGATATAATAAAAAGACTTGAATCTTGGCTTGCATCAGATTATGAGCTGCATGGCGCAAAATTAAAAGGACGCATGCCAGTCCCCAAGGAGGCATTACGTGAAGCAATTCTAAATGCTCTTTTACATAGAAAATATAACATACCCGGCGCAATCAAAATTGCCATCTACGATAACCGGATCGAAATATTTAACCCTGGTTGTTTTCCAGGCTTGGTAGATATCAATAACCTCGGTGATGGAATAACCTATTTACGCAATCCTGTATTGGTCAGATTGGCTAGACAAATAGGACTAATTGAAATGCTAGGTACAGGCATTAGGTTAATCTTTGATGCTTGTCATAAGGCAGGAATTAAAGCTCCTGAATTTCACGATGAGGGTGATTTTGTAAAAGTCATATTTTACTTCCAACCATACCGTGATTACAAAAAATCAGATATCGAGGCAATCTTAAAGCTAATAAAATCAACGAAACAAACCACTGCTGACGAGGTTGCTAAATACCTAAATGTTTCCAGAAACACTGCCATACGGAAATTAAATATCTTGATAGAAAAAAATCAAATTATCAAAGTAGGCAAGGGGCCTTCCATTAAATATAGGCTTATCTCTATTTAAAAGGCGCCTAGCTGATCTAGATAATTCAGAAAACATCCAAAACTCACATATTGCACAAGCCATTCAATATCGTAAATATGACAGGCACGGATAATCGGTTAAGATGGCTATGGCAAGTCATCAACCACGACAAAAGGGATCTTTGTGTTAGCATTCAGCGCTTCTATTTTCTTAAGTGCCTTTTTATTGTTTATCATTCAACCCCTGTTAGCGAAAACCCTGCTACCCTTGTTTGGTGGCTCGCCAGCGGTGTGGTTGTCCAATCTGGTCTTTTATCAAAGCGCACTGCTGATAGGATATGCCTATGCTTATTTTGTTACGAAACTTCCGCGTCTCTCTTGGCAAGCGATCTTACACTTTGCGTTGTTAGTTCTGTCACTATTCATACTACCCATCACTCCCGCTAAAGAACTCGCAGAACTCACCTGGTGGCAACCATTGACCGTATTTGCTGTACTTGGCACAACTCTACTAATACCGGTTGTAGCATTATCCGCCACCAGCCCCTTATTACAGTATTGGTATTATCATAGCTATCATAGTGATTTCCCTTATCGATTTTATGCGTTATCGAATTTTGGATCATTATTAGGGTTATTTGCTTTCCCCTTATTACTTGAGCCCTTATTGGGACTCAAGTTCCAACTCACCTGTTGGTCCATTGGCTATGGAATATTTTTTATGAGCTGTAGCACTTGCGCATTTATGATGCTTAAAAGAAAAGCATATCTTGAAAAAAGCCTGGAAAACACTTCATCAATCGCATTTGGCACATTCTTTTCTTGGCTGTTGCTAACGGCGATGAGTTGTGCGTTATTACTCACCACAACGCAAGTGATGCTACAGAATGTGGTTGGCTTCCCTTTATTGTGGGTGGTGCCGCTGGCCTTGTATTTAATTTCTTTCATCCTTGTTTTTTACCAAAGCGCAATATATGTTCGCTCCTTTTGGACCTTTATTTATTTAGCCTTAGCCGCCGCCGTATTTTACTTACCATCCCATCATCAACTGACATTACTAGTTCAGGTTATTGTCTTTTCGTTGCTGTTATTTTCAGGTTGTATGATTTGCCATGGGGAATTATATCGCTTAAAACCAAATAAACAGCACTTAACTTTTTACTACCTCATGATAGCGCTAGGTGGCGTTTTAGGAGGGATTTTTGTCAACCTCATTTCCCCACTCATTTTTAATGAATGGTGGGATTTTTACGGTGTTATTTTTGGGATCTTTCTTTATCTAATATGCGTACCTATTTCACAAGCCTCATATCCCAGTGAACAACCTCCCACCCTCATTCGCCGCATTGCATTGCCGGTGTCACTGTTTATTTTTGTGGCCTTAGTCGCAGTTCTTGTTAGAACGATGAAGGAAACACATAAAGATATTATCTATATTCATCGTAATTTTTTAGGCACCTTTGAAGTTTCTGAAAAATATAAAAATGACGAAGATTATTTACGGGTTTTAACCAACGGTAATATCATGCATGGTCAGCAATATATGAATAAGAGCTTGCGGACCTTGGCAACAACCTATTACAGCAAAAAAAGTGGCATTGGCCTTGGAATAGATTTTTTGCGTCAACAAAATATTAATTCCTCAAAAAACTTACGAATTGGTGCAATTGGTCTTGGTACAGGAACCATAGCTGCTTTAGCACACAAAGGAGATGAAATACGTTTTTATGAGCTCGATCCCGATATCGAAAAAACCGCCAAAAAATATTTTTATTTTTTAAATGACACCCCTGCTAAAACAGAGGTTGTCATCGGTGATGGGCGCCTGTCACTGATGAAAGAATGGCAAAAAAATGGCTCTCAACAATTTGACATTATTGCAATAGACGCCTTTAGTGGCGACGCTATTCCGTTACACTTGTTGACTAAGGAAGCCTTTGATATCTACCTTAGTCACTTAAAGCCAAATGGCATTTTAGCTTTTCATATTTCCAGTCGTTATCTTGATCTTTACCCTCCCTTACAAGCAATATCCTCTCAATTACATTTATTCGCTTATTTAGCAAAACATGACCCTAGTAAAGAAGATCGCTGGCTATCAAACTCTGAATGGTTATTAATCAGTCGCCAACCTCAAATTGGCTTATTTTTGTTACAACGCGGCGCTATCCATTTTCGTCATGCCAGGATAAAGGATGTTTGGACAGATGATTTCAATTATCTGTTGCCCATCATTCGCTGGTAACTTGATTGCGACGCCAAAAATGCTATACACTCCATGGCCCAAATCGAATTAGAACAATGTCATGTCAGAATTAAATGCCGAGCAAAAAGCCGCCATCACTTTTATCGATGGCCCGCTCTTAGTGATAGCCGGTGCAGGCAGCGGCAAAACCCGCGTCATTACACAAAAAATAGCCTATTTGATAAATGAGTGTGATTTTTTGCCATCACAAATTTATGCCGTGACTTTCACTAATAAAGCGGCCAGTGAAATGGCAGAGCGCACCCATAAACTGCTCAAAAAAACCGCTGACAAGACCAAAGCAAAACAAAAAATTCAGGTTTCCACTTTTCATTCTCTGGGTTTGTCGATTATCAAAAAGGAAGCGAGTCATCTTAAGCTGAATGCTAATTTTAGCTTGTTTGACTCTTTTGACTCACAGCACTTACTGAAAGAATTAAGCGAAAGAGTTGGCGCAGTGAGCGACGACATGTTGAAAACCCTGCAACAATCAATCTCCAACTGGAAAAATGAACTTAAGACACCAGAGGAGGCGCTTAATGGTGCGACTCAAGAAGCGGAACATTTGGCAGCTCGGTTTTTTGTGCATTATGAAAGTGCACTGCGTGCTTATAATGCTGTTGACTTCGACGACTTGATCACATTGCCTTACAAGCTATTTAAAGATAATCCTGAAATTCTCAATAAATGGCAAAATAAAATACGATATTTGCTGGTAGACGAATATCAAGATACGAATACCGCTCAATACGAGCTTATTAAATGTTTGTGTGGCGTGAGACAAGCCTTAACGGTGGTCGGTGATGACGATCAATCTATCTATGCTTGGCGTGGCGCACATCCTGAAAACATCCATCGTTTGCAACAAGACTACCCTCGCTTGCAAGTGATTAAATTAGAACAAAACTACCGCTCAACCAGTAATATTTTATATTCTGCCAACCAATTGATTAGCAACAATCCTCATTTATTTGAAAAGAAATTGTGGAGCACTAACGGCAGCGGCGATCCAATCCGCATTATCGCTTGCGCAAATGAGGCGGCAGAGGCAGAAAGAATTGTTCATGAAATCGCAGCTCATCAATTTCGGTCAAGGCTGTCTTATGATAATTACGCCATACTCTATCGGAGCAATCATCAATCACGTAATATTGAGCAAGCCCTTCGAGAGCAAGGGATCCCTTATTATGTCAGCGGCGATGTGTCCTTTTTCTCTCGAAGCGAAATCAAAGATTTGTTTGCCTATTTTCGGTTAATGGTGAACCCGCAAGATGATACCGCCTTTTTGCGCTGTGTGAACATTCCCAAGCGCGATATAGGGCCGGCCACTATCGAAAAACTAGGTCTTTACGCCAAACAAAGAGCAATCAGTTTATTTGATGCATCCCTTGAATTTGGCTTAACCCAATGGTTGGATGAAAAGCCTTGCCAGCGCGTGAAGTCTTTTGCTGATCTTATTTTAGAGACTAAGCATCAACTCTTTGAGAGTGATGATTGTGAAAAGGCTGTCAGCGAGTTTATCGAGACGATTCGCTATTATGAATATCTAACCGATACCTCACCCAATCCCAACAACGCACAAAAGCGTATTGATAATACTAAAGAATTGTTGGCTTGGCTTAAGCGCTTAACCGATCCTAAACAAGATCAAGGCCTGCGCTTTGAAGAAGCAATCCGCAAAATGACGTTGATTGATATGCTAGATAGACAAGGTGAGCAAAACAGCAATGCGGTGCAATTAATGACCTTGCATGCCGCAAAGGGGCTTGAGTTTGCGCATGTGTTTATTCTGGGCTGGGAAGAAGAAACGCTGCCACACAAAACCAGTATTGCCCAAGAGATGGTCAACGAAGAAAGACGTTTAGCCTATGTGGGGATGACGCGTGCGCAAAAAAGTCTGACTCTGACTTATCCTAAACAGCGCAAGCGTTATGGCGAATGGCAAATCATCACCCCCAGCCGCTTCTTAGACGAACTGCCCACAGACTATGTGCAGTGGGAAGGTCATGTCGAAGTTTCAGAAGAGAAGCAGCGCGAAAGTGGTACTAACCATTTAGCCGCGTTAAAGGCGTTGTTACAGCAAGATTAAAAATCCCCCGCGAGCTTACGCTCGCTGCCCCCTTTTAGACAAAGGGGGCTTAAGAATTCAAGACTTATTTAGGAAGCATGTGCTGTATGGCCATTTTAAGCTCTTCATCAGAGCACTGCATACACGTGCCCCTGGGTGGCATCGCGCCTTTACCCTTAATAGCAATGGCGAGCATGGTATCCATGCCTTCGGCAGCACGTGCTTTCCAATCAGCAGCATTTCGAAATTTGGGCGCTCCGCCAACACCTGTGTCATGACAAACCGCACAAGTCGATTTGTAGCGATCGGCTCCTGCTGTTGGGCTCAAAGGTTCACTGACTAATGACGCTGGAGCAGCCGATCCTCCTTCGGCATCAACCTTACCAACCGGTGTGAGGCGCTTAGCAATGGCATCCGGGGTCATCGGCTCACTCAAGCGGCCACAACTGCCCTGTGCCACATTGACCACGGCCAAAGACAATACAAAATAACTCAGTAAAATTCGTATGCTCACTTTCACCCTATCTCCGGTGTGGGGTTTCAAACTTTGGCCCATAGTATACCCACTCTTTTTTGATGCGCCAAACACATGAAATATCTAGTTTTATAACTATTTGGCTACCAATGCGCGGGCAACTTTATACGCGTGCCGCTGTGGTTTAACCAGCGATCTTGCTCTTTAAAATCCGCCATACACTCTGCAACCTTCGCCCAAAAACGGGGACCATGATTGCGGTAAAAGAGATGTCCCAGCTCATGAGCAACGACATATTCTAAAACACCTGGTGGGGCCAACACTAACAACCAGTTTAAATATATTTTTTGGGTAATGCCGCAACTCCCCCAACGGCTTTTTTGCTGCTTGAGGTATACGCCTTTCGGCCAGCGCCCTAACACGGGGCAAAACCGCTCTATACTCTCTGAGATAAGTTTCATCGCCTGTTGCTGATACCAAGCGAGAAGCTGTTTCTTGATGGCGGCTTCAACCTCATGACAGCTCACTGTGCCTGGCAGAGAAACCGTCAATCTGTTGCCCTGTTGCAAAACAGGAGCGCTTGCCCCATAACGGATCCGCAATAGCAATTGTGAGCCTCGAAAAGGTATTGGGTATTCAGCCATAAATTGTGCAGGCCAAATCGAGGGCTCTATTAGAGTCTTTTGCTGACGTACAAATTGTTTGCTCATCCAAGATCTTTGCTGACTGACAAACTTGATAATGACGTGATTACTCAGGCGCAGTGGCGCAACGACTTCGAAGACAGCGCTTTTAGCAATGATATGCAAACGCTTGGCACGCGCACTTCGTCGCAGTGTGTAGAAAAGTGGTTTATGATCATATTGTATAAACGGCATTTGTATATAAGTTAACTAATAAAACGATATCACAACTTACTCAACACCCTTTGCCCTTAGGTTAGGATCACCTAACAACAGATAAGTGCATTGGGAAGAGTAAAAAAGGAAATAGTAGCATGGGACTCCTGGTCAATGGACAATGGCATGACGAATGGTACAACACCCAAAAAACCAAGGGGGAATTTGTCCGGGAGACAAGCCAGTTTAGGAACTGGATAACGGCTGATGGCCAAGCAGGTCCCACCGGCAAACGCGGATTTAAGGCAGAGAGTGGCCGCTATCATTTATATGTTTCCTATGCGTGCCCTTGGGCACACCGCGCTATTATTTTTCGTGCTTTAAAGAATTTAACGGATCATGTGTCGATGAGCTTGGTTCACCCCCGTATGCTCTCAAGAGGCTGGGAGTTTATTCCCACCCACCCAAGCTTTCGCGATCCTTTAAATTACTGCCGCAGCTTATACGAAGTGTATCTATTGACCGATCCTTTTTTCACTGGCCGAGTCACTGTCCCGGTTTTATGGGACAAAAAACAACACGAAATTGTGAATAATGAATCCTCTGAAATCATTCGGATGTTCAACGAAGCCTTCTCAAGCGTAGCGACCTGTGATACCGATTATTATCCGATAGCGCTTCGCCCTCAAATTGATGCTATCAACGATGTTGTTTATCAAAATATTAATAATGGGGTTTATCGCTGTGGTTTTGCCACATCACAAGAAGCCTATGATAAAGCCTTCGACTCGCTTTTTAGTGCGCTGGATGAAATTGAAAAACGTTTAAGCAATCAACGTTATCTGGTTGGCGATACACTGACCGAGGCAGATTGGCGATTATTTACCACGCTCGTGCGCTTTGATTTGGTATACTATAGCCACTTTAAATGTAACCAACGATTGATCAGCGACTTCCCTCATTTGTTTCGTTATTTAAAAGCGCTTTATCATATGCCTAAAATCAAAGAAACGGTTTATTTTGATCAGATTAAAGAACATTACTACTATAGCCAAGCCACGATAAACCCTTCGCGCATCGTGCCTAAAGGCCCCCAAATTCATTTGGACTAACACACAACATGGAAACGCCTCCTTTAGTCAGACCCTTTTTAAAATGGCCCGGTGGCAAATTTCGTTTAGTGCCGACGCTAAAAACCCATCTCGAGCAAAACCGCTACCTGGTAGAACCATTCGCAGGCGCTGGGGCTTTATTTTTAAATACCCAATATCCCAAAACCCTGATCAATGATATTAACCCTGATCTCATTAATATCTATCAACAACTGCAAGAAAACGGCGATGATTTTATTACTGAGGCAAAAAAATATTTCCAGAAAAAATACAACCGCGCCGCCGCCTATTACCGGCTGCGCTCTCGTTTTAATCGCAGCAAAACGCCCTTTGAACGGGCTTTGTTATTTTTGTATCTGAACCGCCATGGTTATAATGGTTTGTGTCGTTACAATTTGAAAGGCCACTACAATGTGCCATTTGGTGCTTATGCGGCTCCTTATTTCCCTCAAGCAGAGTTAGAATTTTCTCAGGCTCGTCTTGCGCACGTAACGCTTCATTGTGAAAGCTATCTATCGTTTTTAAGTAATCTATTAACGCAAGATCTCTCGCAAATGGTGATCTATTGCGATCCCCCTTATGCGCCCTTAAGCAAAACCGCCAACTTCACAGGGTATGCGGCCAATAAATTCACCTTGGAAGATCAAAGAAATTTGGCACATATTGCCAGAGAGCTTGCTGCGCTGGGTGCCGTGGTACTTATCAGCAATCACGACACGCCGTTTACACGCAGCCTGTATCGAGGGGCAAAATTAAAACAAATTGAAGTGAGCCGCACCATCAGTTGCCAAGGCAGCAAACGCGCCAAAGTACCCGAACTAATTGCGTGTTTTAAAGTACGCTAAAATCTTTTGCAATGCGCTGGTTTTGGTTGGCGCAGGCGTTGTCTGCGTAGTGGTATTGGTTGTGGCAGGCTCAGCCTGAGCGGGAACCACCGCATCCGGCGCGACGCTCGCTTGCACTTCACCTTTTTCAATTTTAATTAAATGCTCAAGAGTTGCTATCATATTTTCTTGTGATCCCGCTAATCGCGCAGTCGTCACAAAAATTCCCTTAGGACCTTGCACAATAATGGCAGGTACCGCGGTGACATGATAAGCCCGCGTGATGTTCCCCGCCCATTTTTGTTTACGGTTCAAGCTAAACGAATCGTACTCTTGATCGAAATCTTTTTGCGGAACCCCTTGGCTGACAAAAAATTGTCGAATGGTATCATCAGAAGAGCTAGTGATTTTATTGGTATGAATGGCTTCAAAAAAAGGACCATGGATTTTGTCCATTACCTTTAAATTCAATGCTGTAAAATAGGCTTTGGTAAGATTGCGCCATTCCGTATGAAATTCAACGGGCACCCGTTGAAAGGTCACATTAGGAGGCAATTTGCTACGCCAAGTTTCTATTAAAGGATCGAGCTTATAGCAACCGGCACAACCATAACTAAAAAACTCTAGCACATGGATTTCGCCGGGTCCTTTGCCTACTTCTTTGACAAGAGGATTATCAGCGATTTCCTGGGGTGCCCGCGCATAATGTTGGCCTTCTAAAATTTGCAAATCCGCTCTGACGCTCATAGCGCTAAAGAACAGAACTAAAGCAATGCCAACGGCAGCCACTCTTTTCATGCTACTAGGTTCCCTGTTTTCGCGTTGTTAGTGAAGACCTTCCACATAACTACTAACGGCTTTCATTTCATCGGCGCTCATGCGATGGCTGATACTTTCCATCATACCATTAGGACTATTCTTACGTTTGCCATCACGAAAGGCGATTAATTGGTTCTCGATATACGTTGCATGCTGGCCAGCCAATTTAGGAAACTTCGCCGCTTCATTGCCTTCGCCGCTCGGACCATGGCAGGCCATACAGGCGCTAACGCCGGTTTGTATGTTGCCGCCTCGATAAATTCGCTCGCCAAGGGGGACTAAATCACTTTTTGCTTTGCCCATCGTTTGTTTTTGGGAGGCATAGAAAGCCGCCAAGTCGGCAATATCTTGATCAGAGAGAGCCGCAACCATGGCATACATGGAAGCTTCGTAACGTGGGCCTTTTTCACCCTGACGGAAATCTTTAAGTTGTTTATCTAAGTAATTTTCATACTGACCCGCAATCTTGGGCCAATTAGGAACGGTGCTATTACCGTCTGGACCATGGCATGCCACACATGTTTGCGTTTTAGATTTACCTGCTTCTATATTACCCTCTGCAGAGGCTCGAACAGCTAGGAACACCAAGAAGAAGCAAGATACAACTTTCAAATAACCTTTCATCTAAATTTTTCCAATTTTTCAATTGATTAGAGGCGCGCAAACGCTAGTGCCTGCTAAAGGCCTCATGCTAAGATGCATTTTTGATAAAAAAGATTGCCAACTTATACCAACAACCCAATGGGTGGTCAATAACACTTATAATGACTCTTAATGAGTTTTTTAGATAACATATATTTTTACAGAGACTGTCATGGCCCATCCGTTAGTACCCGCTCCGCAAAATTTTTCTTTTTCAAACATCAGTTTTATGAAGAGCGCTCCAACCTTATCACAAAGCCCTGCTGATGTGGGCATTGAGGTAGCGTTTGTAGGTCGCTCTAATGCGGGAAAATCTAGTGCTATCAACGCCATTGCCAACCGCGATGGGCTTGCCAGAACCAGTAAGACACCTGGGCGCACTCAATTGATGAATTATTTTTACTTGGATGATAACCGCCGTATCGTCGATTTACCCGGCTATGGTTATGCCAAAGTGCCAGAGCGCATACAACGCCAAATTGAAGAACTGCTCGGCAGTTACCTGAGCCAGCGCCAATGTTTACAAGGCGTCATTTTATTAATGGATATTCGCCACCCTCTCATGGAGAGCGATCTACGCTTTATCGATTTCGCCCAACAATACGAATTGCCCGTACACGTGCTACTCACTAAGTGCGATAAATTGAGTCGTGGTAAAAGTAATTCCGTGTTAATTGAAGCACGCAAAGCGTTGAGTGCTTATCAAGATGTCACTGCGCAAACTTTTTCAGCAACACACGGCTTGGGTATTGAAGAAGTGTATGCCAAGCTCGATGAATGGTTTAGCTTTGAAGAAGAAGAACCGAGTAGCGATATTCAGCCGATTTAAATTACTAAATCCCCCGCTCGCGATGCTCGCGGCCCCCTTTACAAAAGTGGGCTTATGTCGCTAACGCGACTCACACTGTTCATGTTTAATGTAAATCTGTCAGAACATGCAGTAAAAATAATCCTAATGGAACTCTTCACTTTGGCAGATGTCTTATAAGTGACGCAGATGGATTTTTCATTTGCGTCAGCTGTGTTTTTTTATAAGCACAGCTCACTCGGCTCTTCCCCCAGAGTCGAGTTTATCGTTACGCCCCAGAGACCCCAAACTGGGGCTTTTTTTTGCACAACTATTTTCTCATCCAGCGCTGATCATTTGCCGAATCGAAAAGTCGTTTTTGCGCTGTGAGATTGAATGAAATCTATCATCTCTTGATTTTGATGAGTTTGTGCCCAAGAGAGTGCATTTTGACCTGATTCATTTAGCCTCTGCACCTTGGCTCCTGCCTCAACCAGTATTTTCAACATGGCGAGATCGTTTTGCTCTGCTGCAATAATCACAGGGTAGTTTCCAGAATCATCTGGCTCATTCACACTATGTCCGCTTTGTATTAATTTCTTAACGTCCTCTAATTGCCCTAAAGAAACTAAATCAGCAATAGCGACAGGGCGCTCTTGGTTGTCATAACCATGAAGCATGATCACCTCTATTTTTCAGTAAATCATCAAGTAAATTGGCAAAAAAGGGAGTCTATCACCAAATGATAAAATTAGAAAGAAGACTGTATTATGTTAGAAAAGGGCGTATACACACTAAAATGGTTGCTTTTAGAGTTTTTTTCTAGAACCTGAATTATCAGGTGATTCCTTGGGACTATTAGAAGCCGAGTCATCCTTGCGCTTCGTATTTATTCTTTCACTCATCACTTTTGAATAAAAGCTTACCGGGCTTACTTTTTCATTGATATAATTAACCATCTCCGGATTGTTATGACGCTTTGCCCAAGTCGCTGCATTATCTCCGTCTTCATTCGTCACTCTCAACTTAGCGCCTGCTTTAACTAATACCTTTAACATTTCCAAATCATTTCTGCTTGCTGCAATAATCACAGGGTAATTTCCGTGTTTATCGGCCTCATTGACATCACCACCATCCTTAATCAACATTTTCACATCATCAATTTGACCAAGCTCCACCAGATCAGCCACTTTTACACCGTCACGCATATTTACACCCTTATCACAATATCTCTCTATTATTAATTATGAGGCATTTCACTGCGGTTTTTCTCTTTTAGATGTCGTTAAACCAGTATCCTCATGATTATCTTTATTTTTAGCTGTAGATATACCCGTTTCTATACTCTCTTTATTTTCAGCTAAATTCTCTTTATGTTGAGTTAAACCCACAGCATGCTCTTCTTTTTTCACCCGATCAAAAGCAAAATGCACTTTTTGCCTTCGTGATGCTTGCTGATCTTCTATTAATGCGGGATGTTCGAGTAATTTTGATGATTCCGCTCTATTAGCGATATAATTATAGTGCCATGGATTATCATTCGCACTTTCAAGCAACCGCTTCGCTTCTTCTAATACTGCCGCCCTTAATGTCGGATCTAACTTTGCAAATACGTCGCTCATATGATCAATAAACAATTCTAAGTGTGCACGCTCAATGCAGAGAAAAAATTCGAATATTAACTGATTTCTATCACCTTTGATCTCGGATAAATCTTTAAAAGCGCTACCCGTTACTTTGTTTAATGCTCTAAGCGGCATATATTCTTCACTACGCTTGGTATAAGCAAGGAGTTGTTCGCGATCAGTATTAATCAGGGCTTGATCCAAACTCTGTAATTGATCAATAGAATGATATTGAAAAACACGATTAGGATCTTGATGAAGTTCAGTCACACTGCAATCAAACAACTGCTGGGTGATCACATTCCCTTTGCTCGTATTGGGTATAATTTTGACTAATGCGGAAATTAAGTCAGGATTATTGGTTGCCACATGTTTAAAATACGAGGCGAGTGCATTCAAGTCGGTTTTCCAATCCGAGATGTTCATGAATTTTTCAAATGAATCACTCGGACTATCACTATCCACTGAGTTATTAGGTAATAAACCAGTATATTTTTTAGCAATATAGGCAATGCTCGGAAAATCGAAAGTTCCCCGCTCTGTTAATAGTGGAGCAACCTCTTTTTTTAATCGTTCAGTCATTAAGTCTGGTTTTTTTGTGCTCCATGACATATTAATGGCGGTCACAATTTCACTCGTTAGGTGAAATTCGGGGGCATCCAAATTGGGGGGATAAAACGAATATCCACCAAAAACATTAGTATTATGATGGGTTAATCCTGCATCACATAAGGCGGGAGGAAACACATTATCAAAAACTGAGTTTTTTCCTGGTTTCTTTTCATTGGCATTATGTTGGTTTTCTCTGACATATTCTAGATATCGATTTGCCAGCGCTGGAGCAACCCTACCTTCGGGTGCCGTGTAGACCATTTTATTGTGAGCATCTAAGTAATTCTGCCGGTAAAAACACGCATTGAGCCCATCTTGTTGTTGATCTTGATCAAGACCAAACGTTTTACCGTAAAGCGTATCGTAATCTTTGACTAACGTATTACTGTCTAATTGTAAATGTCGATTACCTTGGTTATTGATAATGGCACGAGTTTTAATGATATCTGCATTGCTTCCGCCTTGCTGCAAGTGATCCATATAAGCTTTTTCTTCTTCTGTTAAATTACCTTCTTCATAAAGATCTTCAACCCTGATCAAATCACCAAACTCTTGTCTTGCTTTCTCTACAAATGCTTGTTTGGTTGACTGATAATCTTGATTGTTATATCCGTTCCCTTCTTTGTTCCAGTTAGGGATCAATAAAACAGAAAGGACAAATTCGGGTGGTTTTTTGCCACTTTTCCTCGCTGCCTCAGTGAGGCCAGCGATTATTTTGCGGATATTTTCCTTTTCGTTAAACATGCCGCCATGGAATTTTTCAGGTAATTTATCAGCACCAAACTCACTGCTGTATAAACCAATGGTGACCCTCTCTATCGTTTCATTGCCCTGCATTGACATAGTCACACTCTAACTGCTCAAAAGGGACTCATATTAATTATGAGTAAGCAGCAGAGGAATAAGTTCAAAGAGAACCTAAAGAGCCTATGGCAAGAACAAGTATATTCACCTATTAGTTAAGGAGGTGTAGCTGCCCCCTTTCGTTCTTTGTCACCGATGCCAAACGACTCAATTATCTCATCCAAGATCTCAGCTTTCTTATCATGACCCGATGCGCATCATTCGCATAACCTGCTGCAAAGGTAGCAATGACAGAGGCTTGCATTTTGCCATAGTAACTAATACCGGGTGAGAGTGATTCGGCGAATACCCAAGCGGCGACCCAGGCGAATAATAATAATTGTAATAGGTTCATATTGTTTCTCCTTAAATCTCCCTCTAAATCCCCCCTTGCACATGCTGCGCATGATGCAAGCGCCCCCTTTACGAAAGTGGGCTAATTGTTCGCGCTAGCGCGCTCACGATGAGCGGTAGCGAATCGATAGCCCACTTTGAATAAAAGGGGGCGGCGAGCTTTGCGAGCGGGGGATTTATTAAATCAATCTGTTATTCATTAAATTAATTGATATCGGCTTGCAAGGCTTATCCTGCCTAGCTGCACTACCAGCGCCGCACGAATTTTTCTTCAAAACCAACAATCCCTCTAACGGCAATCGCACCGCAGACTGGCGGGCTTTACCATTGATAGGTTAGTTAAATTTTTGGATCTTTTGGATCAAGATGTTCAGCTGACAATTAAACCTAAGCGTTCTAAGGTTAATGATGATGACGCTATGGCTGCTTTTGCAAAAGCATTTGCTAAGCATAAGAAAACTATGGATGCCTTGAAGTGAGAAATATGTGCCACCTTCAGTGCCGCCCACTTCCGGGGCGGGGGTGTTTGGGTGGGGCTCTTTCCCCCCATTGCGTCACTTCGTTCCTTATGGGGGGCTAACAAATTCGGCTGCTTCCCGCTACGCCTAAAAGGCTACGCAGGACAAGGCCGCAGCCGGGAATTTATGCCAGCGTCGCTGGCATGAGGTGTATTCTTAAATCGCGGCAGCGATTGAATATATTAGCCCCGGGTTAAGGCCGTTTACGGCCGTTACCCGGGGTAAAAGGCACACAAAAAAATCTCAACCGCGGCAGCGGTTGAACACCTTACGCAGCTCTACTTACAAATCCCCCCGCGCTTTGTACGACTGGGCGCATGGGTTACACATTGAACCGGGCGCATAGGTAACACTTTTTGACGACCAGGCTCTTAACTTGGTCGTTTAACTTTTAGAGTTCGTTCATCAAATAGGCCAATTTTAAGATTA